>DATMIZ010000142.1:0-13434 GCA_035554055.1 Baekduia sp.
TCACGACGAGGAACCAGTGGAACGTGACGCCGATCAAGGCCACCGTGATGCCGATCGTGATCAGCAGCGGCTCGATCGACGGACCGGGGAGGTGGATCTCCTCGGAGACCTCAGGAAGCTTGGAGTCCATGGAACTCATGATGAGACGTAGACCGCCGCGGCGACGAACGAGAGGATGAACATCACGACGCAGACACCGGTGAGAGTGACGGCGGTACGCACGTTCTTGCGGGCGAGGTTGCGATCCATCGGAGTCGATATTACCGAGCCGGGCTAGCCAAGTACCTTGACGTCGACGACCATCGCCGCGAACAGAAGCGCCAGATAGAGCAGCGAGAAGAGATACAGCGACAGCGCCGCCTTACGGCTGGGATGACGCCACAGGCGCACTGCATAGCCGATCAAGGCGATTCCGAGCGCCAGCGACACGACGAGATAGATGACGCCGAACGTGCCCCCCGAGAACGGGAGCTGCGACACCATGTAGGTGAGGATCGCGTAGAGCAGGATCTGGCGTCGCGTCTCGGCTTCGCCGCGAACGACGGGCAGCATCGGCACGTTGACGCTCGCGTACTCGTCCTTCATCAGCAGGGACAGCGCCCAGAAATGCGCCGGGGTCCAGAAGAAGACGATCGCGAACAGCAGGACGGCGAGACCGCTGACCGAACCGGTGACGGCCGCCCAGCCGACGAGCGGTGGTACGGCGCCCGCGGCGCCCCCGATGACGATGTTCTGCACCGAGCGGCGCTTCAGCCAGATCGTGTAGACACCGACGTAACCCGCGAAGCCCGAGAACGACAGCGCGGCGGCCAGCGGGTTGACGAGCACACTGAGCCACACGATCGAGGCAGCGGCGAGCAGGCATCCGAACGTCAGCGCGGCGACGGGGGAGACCCGGCCGGACGGCACCGGTCGGTTGGCCGTCCGCGGCATCTTTGCGTCGATGTCGCGGTCGTAGTAGTGGTTGACAGCACCGGCGCCGCCCGCTGAGAGGTACCCACCGATGCAGGTGGCCACGATCAGCCAGAGCGAGGGCTCGCCGGCGACGAGCATCGTCGTCACGGTGGTCAGCAGCAGCAGCGACTGGACCTTCGGCTTTGTGAGGTCGACGTAGTCGGCCAGAACCTGCCTGACGCGCGATGTCGCGACGACCGCCGACGTTGCCTGGGGCGGGCTCGCCACTACGGACCTACCGGCGTTGCTTCTTCGATCTTCGCGGCCTTGTTGGACGCCTCGTCGATCTGGCGGCGGATGTCCTTCATCGGTTCGACCGACCGGATGCGCGGAATCACATCGAAGTTGTTGACCGGCGGCGGCGAGCTTGTGAACCACTCAAGCGTGTTCGCCTTCCACGGGTCGTTGCCGGCAACGGCACCCTTCTTGGCCGAGCGCACGACGTTGAGCACGGTCACGAGCACGCCGATGCCGAGGATGAAGGACCCGACGGTCGAGATCTGGTTATAGAGCTCGAGATGGCCGACGTCTGGGAACTCGTAGACGCGTCGCGGCATCCCGTCCATCCCGATCGAGTGCTGGATCAGGAAGGTGACGTGGAAGCCGACCAGCATCAGCGCAAAGCTGGTCTTGCCGAGCTTCTCGCTGAGCATCCGGCCGGTGATCTTGGGGAACCAGTAATAGATGCCCGCGAAGATCGAGAACACCGCGCCGCCGACGAGCACGTAGTGCAGGTGGGCGACGACGTAGTAGGTGTCCGTGAGCTGCCAGTCGATCGGGAACACGGCGAGGAAGACTCCGGTGATGCCGCCGATGACAAACGTGCCGATGAAGCCGGCGGCGAACAGCAGTGAGGTCGTGAACTCGATCGAGCCGCGCCAGAGCGTGGCGATCCAGTTGAAGATCTTGATGCCGGTCGGGATCGCGATCAGCATCGAGCTGATCATGAAGAAGACGAGCACGATCGCCGGGCTCGGCGTCGCGAACATGTGGTGTGCCCACACGAGCAGGCCCAGGAAGGCGATGACCACGGTCGCCGCGGCGATCGCCTTGTAGCCGAAGATCGGCTTACGCGAGAAGACCGGCAGGACCTCGGAGATGATCCCGAAGCCCGGCAGCACCATGATGTACACCTCGGGGTGCCCGAAGAACCAGAACAGGTGTTGCCACAACAGCGGCTCACCGCCGCCGGCCGCGTCGAAGAAGTGGGTGCCGAAGTGTCTGTCCGTGAGCAGCATCGTCACGGCGCCGGCAATCACCGGTAGGGCGATGATCAGCAGGATCGCGTAGACGAGGATCGACCAGATGAACAGCGGCATCCGGCCCCAGCCCATCCCCGGTGCGCGCATGTTCGCGATCGTCGCGACGAAGTTGATCGCGCCCACAAGTGAGCTCAGACCCGTCAGGTGGATGAGGAAGATCCACGCGTCGACGCCGCCGGAAGGCAGGAACTGATCGTCGGACAGCGGGGCGTAACAGGTCCAGCCGCACTCAGGCGCAGCAAAGAAGAGCGAGGCGTAGAAGACGACGCCGCCGGCGGCCAGCAGCCAGAACGACAGCGCGTTGAGCTTCGGGAACGCCATGTCCCGCGCACCGATCATCAGCGGCACGAAGTAGTTGCCGAAGCCCGCCATCACCGGCACGACGAACAGGAAGATCATCGTCGTCCCGTGCATCGTGAACAGGGCGTTGTAGGTCTGCGGATCCAGGAGCGTGTTGTCGGCCTGGCTGAGCTGCAGGCGCATCATCAGCGCTTCGACGCCGCCGATGAGGAAGAAGGCGAACGTCAGGACCAGATACATGATCCCGATCTTCTTGTGGTCGGTCGTGGTGATCCAAGACCAGAAGCCGGACTCCTCGGGCTCGATCTTGTGCGCGGCGACCTGGGGGACGGGCTGCCTTACGGGCGGGTCAATGGCCGACATCTACTGCGTGTCTCCTTGGAACTGCTTTCGTCCTGCGATGGCTGCCTGGTTGGCGGCGGCGATGTCCGCCTTCTGCTGGGCGAACCAGCGCTGGAAGTCCGCGACCGACAGCGCTCTTACCCGGGCGGTCATGTTCGCGTGGTTGCGACCACAGAGCTCCGCGCACTGACCCTTGAAGACGGTGTTGACCTTGTCCGCAGGAATCTTGAACGACGTGTAGTTCGTCGATCCGGGGACCGCGTCGAACTTGCCGCCGAGCTCCGGGATCCACCACGAATGCGCGACGTCCTGCGCGTTGATGTCGAGGGTCACGGTCGCGCCGACCGGCACGACCATCTCTTCGTAGGAGAAGACCGAGTCGCCGACGTTCTGGGTCGCCTTCTTGCAGTCGGGGGCGTAGGTGTAACGCCAGATGTACTGCTGTCCGTTGACACAGATGTTCAACGACCGTCCGTCCGGTGGAAGGCGGCGCCTGACGTCGCCGGCCTGGACACCCTTGGAAGTGACGGCCAGCGCCGCCGCGTCGGAGTTGGGCGGGTTACGGATGTCGCCGAGCTTGATGAAGGTCACGACGGAGATGGCGACCACGATCAGCGTTGCTGCGATCGTCCACGAGAGCTCGAGGCGGTGGTTGCCGCGGATCTGCTGGGCGACCGGATTGCGCTTGCGGCGGTAGCGCACCAGCGAATAGATCAGCGTGCCTTCCACGATCAGGAAGACCACGATCGCGATGTACAGCACGAGCTTGTACAGCGACGCGATGTCGTCCGCGTTCTGCGAGCCGCCGCTCTCAGGGGTGAGCAGGTTTGCCGATGCTGAACCGGCGAACAGCAGTGCTGTTGCGAGCGCGGCGAGAACGGCCGCGCCGAGTAGGCGATAGCGACTAGAAGAACCCAAGGCGCGACGATTCTATTCAGGAACCGGCGGTTACCGATTTCTCACCGCATGTCGATGTCTGACAAAAGGGCACCGAAGACGCTGCGCGGGCTAGCGTCAACGGCCATGAGCGCACCGGTGATCGGGATCACGATGGGGCTCGAGCCGGCGCAATTCGATGGGCGCAACGAGCTCGCGCATCTCCTGCCATACGACTATGTGAGCGCGGTGCAGCGCGCCGGGGGAGTGCCGCTGCTGCTGCCCACGGTGGAGCGAGTCGTGCCCGCGGAGCTGCTTGCGCTCGTTGACGGTCTGCTGCTCTCGGGCGGCTCGGACATCGATCCCGCGGCATACGGCGCTGCGCGGCATCCGATGACGACCGGGACCGTTCCGGAGCGCGATGCCTTTGAGCTTGCGCTGGCGCGCGAGGCAATCGCGCTCGACATGCCGGTCACCGGGATCTGCCGCGGCATGCAGTTGATCAACGTGGCCCTCGGAGGGACGCTGATCCAACACATCGAACCGCCGCATGGCGATGAGATCCATCGCCGCACACCGGGCACCTTCCAGGGATCAGATCACGTCGTGCGCGTCGCGCCCGGCTCGCTGGCGGCGAAGGTGATCGCGGGCGAGCGCCATCGCATCAGCTCGCACCACCACCAGGCGGTTGGATCGATCGGCGCAGGGCTTGTGGTGAGCGCTTGGGCGCTCGGCGACGAGCTGCCCGAAGCCATCGAGGTGCCGGGGCGCCGCTTCGTGCTGGGCGTCCAATGGCACCCGGAGGCAGACCCCGGCAGTCCGGTGATCGGAGCGCTGGTCGACGAGGCGCGAATGCGCGGCAGCGGTTGAGTGGGTTGCGAACCGGCGGCTCGCGCCGCTTTAGGTTCTATGCTGCGCGCGCTGTGCGTCGCATCACCCCGATCAAAGCGGTTGCCCTCGGGGCGCTCGCCGTCGGGGTCGCCACTCCCCTCCTTCGGCGCCGTCTTAGGATCGCGCCCCCTGTGGTCACTGCCACCGCCGCCGCGGTGCCGGTCGCATTGTCTGTGCTCACACCTCGTAACCGCGGCCGTGACGTCGCGATCTGCGTCGGGCAGATGTGGGCGTATCTCGCCACCTACAAGATGCCCAACGACGATCCGGAGGCGCTGGAACGTCGCGTGATGATCGACTATCCGATCAGCTTTGATCGCCGAGTTGGGCTCGGGGAACTTCCCACGGTCCGCCTTCAGCGAATGCTGGGCGTGCCGGGTCAGGTGCGGCCGCTCGAGCAGGTGCTGGTGTGGGCGCATTGGGTCTGGTTCGCGTTCCCGCACGGCACGGCCGCGTACATCCTCGCGCGTCATCCCAAGCGCTTTCCGCGCGCCGCCCTGCTGACGTACTCGGTTTTCGATCTCGGGCTGATCGGTTACTGGGCGCTGCCGACCGCACCGCCGTGGTACGCGGCGCTTGAGGGTCGTCTGCACCACGACGATGGCCCGAAGCTGCGGCGGATGATGGTCGAGCACGGACAGCGTGTGTGGGGCGAGAGGTGGGATTCGCTTTATGGTGTCCTCGGTGGCAACCCGCTGGCCGCGATGCCCTCGCTGCACTTCGCGACATCGCTGATGGCCGCGCATCTGCTGAGCGAACTTGGACCGACGGAGGCTGCGATCGGCTGGACTTATGTCGTGGTCCTGGGCTTTGCGCTTGTGTACCTGGGCGAGCACTACGTGATCGATCTTCTCGCCGGCGCAGCCTTGACGGAGGGCATTCGCGCGGCGGCCGATCCGCTGGCGCCGCTTTTTGCCGCGATCTCGGACAAGCTCGCTGAGCTCGAAGGCCGTGCGAGATGACATCGCCGCCCGATAAGCCGCTACTGGAGGCGGGCCTTGAAGAAGATGAGATGCCGCGTGTACAGGTCACGCGCCGCAATCTCATTGTGGGCGGCTTGTTCATCGTCGGCATCATCGCCTTCATCTACATCGGGCTGCCGCGCATCAGCGGCCTCGACGACACCTGGGAGAAGGTCCACGAAGGCAATCCCTTCTGGCTCGCGACCGCGTTTGCGTTCACGATCGCTTCCTTTGGTGGCTACGTGCTCCTGTTCCGCGGCGTCTACATCCGCGCCGGCCTGCGCTTGACCTTCAGCGAGAGCTACCAGATAACGATGGCCGGGCTGGCCGCGACGCGTCTGTTCGCCGCCGGTGGAGCTGGAGGAATCGCGCTGACGGCGTGGGCGCTGCGCCGCGCTGGCATGGATCGCCGCGAGGTCGCCGACAACTCGGTCACGTTCCTCGTCTTGATGTACGCCGTCTACATGGTCGCAATGCTCATCGGGGGGCTCGGACTGAGGGTTGGTCTGTTTCCGGGGAAGGCGCCGTTCGGCGTGACGGTGGTCCCGGCGATTGTGGCCGGCGTGACGATCATGCTCGCGCTGCTGATCTCGTTGACACCGACGGACCTCCAGCACCGGCTCGCCACGTATGGACAGCGCGGCGGCCGTTTCGCCGGGCTCGTCCAACGGCTCTCCAACGCCCCGGCGGCTCTGTCGGCGGGGGTACGTGGGGCCGGGAAGCACGTCCGCGACGGCGACCCGGCGCTGGTCGGCGCGATCCTGTTCTGGGCGCTCAACGTCGGCGTGCTGTGGGCATCGTTCAAGGCCTTTGGCTCGTCGCCGTCGATCGCCGTGCTGACAATGGGATTCTTCGTCGGGATGCTGTTCAACCTGCTGCCGCTGCCCGGCGGCGTCGGCGGCGTGGATGGCGGCATGATCGGTGCGCTGCTTGCGTTCGGCGAGGCCGACAAGAACACCGTCCTGCTCGCCGTTCTGACGTATAGGGCGTTCGCGTTCTACATCCCGACGATTCCCGGCGCCGTCGCGTATTTCCAGCTCCGCAAGACCGTGCAGGGGTGGGCTCGGCCGGGGCACAAACCGAGCGAACGCGCGCGCAAACCGGCCGCCATCGGCGCCACCACCTAGAGTGGGCCACAGCGGGCACTCACTATACTTTCTGAAGCTATGACGAACCCGGAAAATGTGATCATCGTCGGCAGTGGGCCTGCCGGTTACACGGCAGCGCTGTACACCGCCCGCGCCAATCTTGAGCCGCTCGTGCTCGAGGGCTGGGCCTGGGGCGGCTTGTTGCAGCAGACCACCGATGTCGAGAACTATCCGGGCTTCCCGGAAGGGATCATGGGCCCGGAGATGATGGAGCGTTTCCGCGCTCAGGCCGAGCGCTTCGGGGCGAAGCTCGTTAGCGAGATGGCCGACAGGGTCGAGCTCGCCTCCGAGCCGGGCGGCCTGCACAAGGTCTGGTCCGGCGACGAGCAGTACGAGGCCCGCACCGTGATCCTCGCGATGGGTGCCGAGCACAAGAAGCTCGGTGTGCCTGGTGAGGAAGAGCTCAGTGGCGCCGGCATCTCGTACTGCGCGACGTGCGACGCGGCCTTCTTCAAGGAGCACCCCACGATGATCGTCGGTGGTGGCGATTCGGCGATGGAAGAAGCGATCTTCCTGTCGAAGTTCGCGTCTACCGTCTACGTGGTCCACCGCCGTGCCGAGTTCCGCGCGTCGAAGATCATGCTCGAGCGAGCTCGGGCGATCGCGAACATCGAATTCCTCACGCCGTACCAGGTCAAGGAGTTCCACGAGGGCGAGGGCGCCTTCAACCGCATCGCGGAGCTGGAGAACACGGAGACGGGCGAACTGCGCGAAGTGCCGATCGCGGGTGCTTTCATCGCCATCGGACACGTGCCGCAGTCCCAACTGGTGGATGGACAGGTCGACCTCGACGACGCGGGCTACGTGAAGACCGACGGCAGGTCGACACGCACCAACCGCCCCGGCGTCTTCGGCGCCGGCGATCTCGTCGATCACACATATCGCCAGGCGATCACCGCGGCGGCGTCCGGTACCCAGGCCGCGCTGGACGCAGAGTGGTACCTGCGTGACACGCCTGAGGTGGAGACGCCCGCGGGTATGCCCGCCGGTGATCTCGCCGAGGCTCAGTGGGCGCCTTCCAAGTAACCCCGGCGTGCATAAAAGCACGCATATTGCAGGACAATCTGGCTTAACACGGAAATCCGGGCGGTCCGCGAAACTTTCCAGGGCCCGAGGCGTATATGCCCCAGATGTCCAACCATTCGTTTCAGTATCCGAAGGTGACGCCGGTCCAACCTAAGGGCCCCAAGAAGCCCGCCGGTGGAACCGCCGCACCGGCCTCGCGCTAACGCGCAAGGCCTAACGCCGGGGATCTAGATCCGCCTCGCTCAGGCGAGTGAGAGCTGGCCGCCACTCAGGGCGCCTTCGAGCTCCAGCAGCGCCTGCTTGCGCTCCAGTCCGCCGGTGTAGCCGCCGAGACCTCCGCCGCTGCGCAAGACGCGGTGGCATGGGATCACGATCGGGATCGGGTTGTTGCCGAGTGCATTCCCGGTCGCGCGTGACGCGGCGATGTTGCCGGCTTCGGCCGCGACAACGCCGTAGGTGGACACCGAGCCGTATGGGATAGCCGCGGTCGCGCGTAGGACCGCTGCGCCGAACCGGCCACGTATAAGGCTCCAGTCGAGCGTGATACTGAACTGCTGACGCTTGCCCGCGAAATACTCTTCGAGCTCGGTGCGCACGTCATCAAACCGTGCAGGCTGTTCGAGAATCCGTGGGCTGAGCCGGTCGGCCAGCTGTTCGACGATCGCGTCGACAGTGCCGTTGAGATCCGCATATGCGATCCGCACGAGGCCTTGCGCTGTGCGTGCCAACACCACGCGCCCGATCGGCAACTCGGCGATTGTGTATGCCACATCGGGCTGGGCGAGCGTGGCGAACCGGAGTGCGGCGGCCCGGGCGGCATCGACATCATGAGCTGGGGGATCGATCATCTCGTGACCTCGGTTCGTAGTTTTTGAAGGCCTTCGAACGCGGAGCGGCGAGCGGCCTCTTCGCTGCATCCGAGCGCGGCCGCGACCTCCTTGTGAGGGAGATCGGCGACGTAGCGCAGCAGGATCGCCGCAGACTGCTTTTGCGGAAGCGCTCGTACCTGCGCCCATAGGTCTTCGTCGCGATGACCGTCAGTGACAGGAATGTCAGGCAGCTCCCCGGACGTCTGGGGTCGGCGCGCAGAAGCGCGGTGTATGTCCATCGCCTTGTTGTGCGCAATCGTCAGTACCCACGCGTGAAGGTTGGAGCCCGACCGCACCTTGGGATAGGCGCGCAGCGCAGCCATGTAGGTCTCCTGGAAGCAGTCCTCGGCGTTATTGGCGCCGGCGGCCGCGACGCAGAACCGCCAGACGTCATCGCGTGTGCGGTCCAGGAAGCGCTGAAATGGCGGTCTATCCGAGGTCACTGAGTACATAACGCTACGGACCGCGTGTTCGTGAGATGTTGGCCCAAGCTGCAGCCGCGTAGGATCGGGGTATGCGTGTGCTTTTGGTCGGGGGCGGAATCGGAGTAGGCGGTTCGGGTGACCGCGGGCTACAGCTCGCGCGCGTGCTGATCTCCGAAGGACACGCCGTGCGCGCAGCGGTCGATGAGTCCCATCGCGCCGCCGTCGAAGCCGCGGGATGCGAGTGCTGGGTGGGGGATCCCGATCGCATCGGGAGTTTGCGCTACGCGCTCGAAAACGTGACAGTGCTGCTCTGGATGCTCGGCGACGTCGACCGCGCGGAGCTGCATGGCCCGCGCCTGCAGATGATGATGGAGCGCACGATCGACACGACCGTGCGCGGCGTCACGTACGAGACGTTCGGGCCGCACGGTGACGAGGGCCGCGAGGTCGTGGTGAGAATGGCGACCAAGAACGAGATCCCGTTCGTGCTCATCGACCGCGATCCTGAGGATGTGGATGCGTGGCTGGCTGCAGTGCTCAGTGGGATCGAGCAGATCACGAGCGTGGACCGCGCGGAGCTTCAGCGCGCGGCACTGCAGCGCAGCGCCTGATTCGCGCCTGCCGCTTCAGTGGCTGAGGGCGATGCGCTCGACGCGCTCGTCGAACATCACCTCGCCGTCGAGCGTGCGATGCACCGGGCACTTAGCTGCGATCACCTGCAGGCGATTGACCATCTCATCGCTGAGATCCTCGGGGAAGCGCAGTACGAGCTCAAAGCGAGTCGGAGAGCCGCGTTCAGCGGCGGCGTAGTTGCATGTGACCTCAACTCCGCCGATGTCCCAGCCCTTGCGCTCGGCGTACATCTCCATCGTGATTGCTGTGCACGAGGCCAGCGATGCGGCAAGCAGCTCCTGCGGGTCCGGACCTGCGTCGTCGCCGCCCTTTGCCTTCGGCTCGTCGATGGCGATCTGGTGGTCGCGCATCTTGACGGTCTGCCGGAAGGTGCCCGCCCGAGTGGAGATCGCGTTCTTACGCTCGTCCTTCATGCTCACGATTATGGCAAGGCCGTACGACCCGCTCAGGGAGGCCGGCCCAGGTGTGGCTAGCTGCGGCGGCCGAAGTCGGCCGTGTACGTCGCGCCGTTGTCGGCTCCGCGGGGGGTGCCGGTGCTCACGCCTATGCCCACGTCCTTGAACTTCGGACTGAGGATGTTCGCCTTGTGTCCTGGACTGCGCATCCATGCCTTCACGGTCTGGCGCGGGGTTGCGAGCTGACCTGAGCCCCAGGCGAGATTCTCGCCAAGTGCCCATGCGCGGGCGCCGCGAAGGTAGTTGGAGCGCTTGATCCGGATCGTCATCGTCGATCCGCTCGGAGACGTATGGTCGAAGAAGCGGTCGGTCACCATCTGCTCTGAGTAGCGAGAAGCAACGTTACGAAGGCTTGTGTGTTCGCGCAGTGGCTCGCGGCCGGCACGTTCGCGCTCGACATTGAGGAGGCAGATCGTTGCCGCGCGGATCACCGCAAGGTCGGTGTTGACGGGGCGGGCATCTGCGCTCTGACAACCGTCGGCTTGGGCCACTCGCGCCTTGGCCTGCCACGACCTCGCCTTGCCGTCCGCGTTTGGGACGGAGCCGGTCGCAACGGAGATGGCAGCGGCGGTCGCGATGAGCAGGGCTGTTCTGGAAGCGTGCATAGGAGGTGGAGGCATCGGTGCCTGCTCATATGTGTCGCCCCCGGGCGTGCGTTCTGAAAGGGCCAACGAGGTCGCTGGACACATATCCGAGTGCTGACCTCGTCACGGCCCGATCGCAGCTCGGTCTGAAAGCGCGCCGGGCCTCCGATCGGCCAGGTAGGCGCTAGGCGCAACTTGGCGCCGACGGAATAGACTGATGCGCGCTGCGGGGCGTAGCGCAGCCTGGTAGCGCGCCGCCTTTGGGAGGCGGAGGTCCCGGGTTCGAATCCCGGCGCCCCGATTGTCGCAACGACCCACGCAGCCGGCGGCGCGTAACGCGCCACGCTGACGTGGCGTCGTCGCACGCGACATGCGGCCATGGGAGCATTCAGCCAGCCCCCCGTAGCTCAGCTGGATAGAGCGCCGGCCTTCTAAGCCGGATGTCCCTGGTTCGAATCCAGGCGGGGGGACTTCGCGAAGATTTCCTGCTCGCTATTGACTTACGCCGCGTTTGTGTACATATTTCTTACATAGACGTACACGGCATACGTACATCTTCTGCGGCGGGGGGTTTCGCCGGTCGCGAAACGGGCTCGTTCCGTGACCGGCGGTCGCTCAACTCTGGGCGGGGCGAGAAGCGCCGAACGGCGCTTCTCGAGGCGGCACTGGTTGTGATCGGCAAAGAGGGGATCGACGCCACCACGCATCGGCGGGTGGCGGAGGTTGCCGGCGTTCCACTGGGATCGACGACGTACTACTTCGCATCCCGCGAGGACATGCTGGTGCGTTCGCTCGAGTATTTCGCACGCGGTGAGATCGAGGCGTTGCAGCAGACGTTCGGCGACGTGCCAGATTCCGTGTGGGCGCAGGAAGGCACGCCTGGCCTGACGCAGCGACTACTGGATTTCCTGGCCCCCCAGCTCGGCGACGCGAGCTGGCGGACGCTCGCTCAGTACACGCTCTTCCACGAGGCCGCGCGGCGTCCCGAACTCAGGCCAGTGGTCCGGGAGTGGAACGAGGCGTGGTGGCAGATACTTTCGAAGGTGTTGGCGGCGCTGGGCCGTCCGCATTCGCAGATCGACGTACAGATGATGCTCGCGATGTTTGATGGGCTCCTGCTGGCAGGGACCGCCGAACCGCAGGATGACTACGTAGACAGGGTGCTCAGGCCAGCTTTGGAGATCTGGCTTGGAGACGCCTGACCCCAGCACTGTCGTGCCCAGAGAGGTTCCCAGCCCACCGCGTGCGGTGGGTTTCAGCAGCCAATTTCCGTCCCAATCCGAGGAGGACCACCAGTGACCACATCCGAAGTTGACCCCGTAGTTCCCGCGGTTCCGGAGCCCGTGGGCACCGATACCGGCCTCCGCAAGAATTCGATCGGGCTGCTCGCGAACGTCGGTGTCGGCGTGGGTGCCACGACGCCGGCGGTGAGCGTCGCGCTCTTCTTCGGCGTCCTGGCCGCCAGCGTCGGCGTACGCATACCGGCTGCGCTGCTTGTCGCGTTCGTCCCGATCCTGCTGATCTCGCTTGCCTACCGGCGCCTCAACGAGGCCGATCCGGATTGCGGCACCGTCTTCTCATGGGCTACAAAGGCATTCGGCCCGTACGTCGGATGGTTCGGTGGCTGGATCGTGGTCGCCGCGCTTGCTGTCGTCGTCACCAACTTCGCGCAGCTGCTCGGCCTCTATTCGTTCCTGCTCTTTGATTGGACCGCAGCGGCCGACTCTGTCGCCGCAACCACCGCACTGGGCTCAGCCTGGTTCGTGCTTCTGACGGTGATCGCCTATCGCGGGATCGAGCTGTCGAAGAACGTTCAGCTGCCGCTGCTCGCCTTCGAGCTCGCGATCTTCTCGCTGTTCGCGGTGGTGGCGATCATCAAGGGCGGCGCAAACGATCCGAAGGGATCGGTGACCCCCTCACTCAGCTGGCTTGATCCGACAGCGTTGTCGTCAGGCGCGCTTGCTGTCGCGGTAACCGCGGCCGTGGTCATCTATTGGGGCTGGGACACGAGCGTGATGGTCAACGAGGAGTCCGAGCACCGCACCCATAACCCCGGGCTCGCGGCGGTCATCAGCACGGTCGTGCTCGTGGGCTTCTACGTGCTGCTCGCGTTCGGGCTCGTGGCGTTCGCGGGGCCGGATCGACTCGCCGGAGCTGACGGCGACGTCATCAGCATGCTCGCCCCCGAAGTTTTCGGTGGCACCGCCGATCGCCTTCTTATCCTCGCCGGTCTCACATCGGCGATCGCCGGCTGCCTGTTCCTGCCGATCGGTGGCGCACGCACGATGCTCTCGATGGCAAGGGATGGGGCGCTACCGCCGCGGTTCGCTGAGATTCATGCGCGCTTTCGGACCCCTAGCATCGCCACGCTGGTGTTCGCGGGCGTGAGCCTCGTCTACTTCATCGGCATGACGATTATCAGCGAGTCGGTGCTGCTGGACTCCCTGACCGCGCTCGGATTGCTCGTTGCGATCTACTACGCGCTCACCGGGTTCTCGTGCGTCGTGTATTTCAGGCGCCGTCTCGCCGGTGGCCCGCGCAACCTGTTGATGCTCGGCATAGCTCCGCTAGCCGGTGCCATCGCTCTCAGCTATGTGCTCTACCGGACAGCCGCGGACCTGACCAAGGGCGCCGAGGGCGGGCTGCTCGGCATGGGAGGGCCGATCACGATCGCGATCGTGATCGTGGTGCTCGGACTTGTCGGGTC
>DATMIZ010000143.1:0-29451 GCA_035554055.1 Baekduia sp.
CTGCTCTCTTACACGTGTGCGCGCGTATGAAGGATCGAGATTGGAGGCATCGTCGCGCCACGACAGCCCGTTCTCGCGACAGAAGGCCTCCGTCTCCGCCCGCGTCACGCGCGCCGCGAGCAGCGGGCGCACGATCCGTCCGCGACGCACGGCCATGCCCAGCAACGCCCGCCTACCCGGGGAGGTGGCCAGCCGATAGAGGATCGTCTCCAGCTGGTCGGTCTCCGTATGCGCGACTGCGAGAGCAGCGTCGTTGCGCTGCGCGAGCGCGACCCCGGCGTCATAACGGACGTCGCGCGCCCACGCGTGTGTGTTCCCGGGCGCTGCGGGGCCTGCGTGCTCGACGACGAGACCGACGCCCAGCCCGGCACACAACTCGCGACAGTGTGCTTCGTCGACCGCGGACTCGGCGCCGCGCAGTCCGTGGTTCACATGGAGCGCGGTCACTTCCGCCGACAGATCGACCGCAAGCTTCGTCAGACAGGCCGAATCGCGACCGCCCGAGAGCATCACGACCAGGCGCGCACCGGGCTCGATCGTGCGGGTCGCACGTACGCGATCAAGCAGGGTTTCGCTCAGCCTGGGCGCCACTGGAGGTCACACTAGGCTCCCCGCCTGTGTCGATCCACCTCCACCCCGTGGCGCAACTCGCGCCACGCGTGCTGCTTCCCGGCGACCCCGGACGAGCCATGGCGATGGCGCAGACACTGCTCGGGCCCGACAGGTTGATGTTCAACCACAATCGAGGTCTGTGGGGCTACTCGGGAACGGCGGCCGATGGCGCACCGCTCACGATCCAGGCGACGGGTGTCGGCGGGCCCAGTGCCGCGATCGTGTTCGAGGAGCTCATCGCCCTCGGTGCGAAATGGGCGGTGCGGACGGGTACCTGCCGAGCCCTGACGGCTGACGTGCAGCTCGGGGATCTGATCGCCGCGACCGAGTTCGTCGCCGCGGATGGTGCCAGCACCGTCCTTTCCGCGACGCCACCGACGCCGACGCCGGACCTGGCCAATCGCCTCTCCGCCGATCACCGTGGCGTGGTCCTGTCGACCGACGTCTTCTATGAACCGGCCGAGTCGGACCGCGCGGGACACTGGCGGGAAGCCGGCGTCCTGGCCGTCGACATGGAGAGCACTGCGTTGGCTGCAGTGGCAGCGCGCCACGGCATCGATTTCGCTTCCGTGCTCTTGGTCACCGCGCATTGGACAGGCGACGCACGGCTATCCGGGGAGGCGCTTGAAACGGGGGTCAAGCGACTCGGTGAGAGCGGCTACCAGGCCGTCGCCGATGTCTAACCGTCAGCTTCAGCGTTAGTTTCGGCTCGTCCAGGCTCGAAAACGCTGTGTTCACCTCACTTTTACGTGGGGATACGCGACGTTTTTCCGGTCTGCTGCTTGCTACGTTGATTTTCCGGAAGGGCCGCGAGGTCCTTTCAGCCTTATGAGATGCCGTCTTCTACTCACCTGCCTGGCGATCGCCTGTCTGGCTCTCGCCGGCTTGGGCGGACTCGCCAATCCGGCCGCGGCCCAGCAGCTCACGTACACCGCGGTCATGCTCGATGGATCGAGGCAGGCGTTGACGCTGGAGGTACCGACCGGCACGCCGATCGACGAGCTGCAGCTGCCCGCAGAGATCGCCGATCAGATCTACAGCCTGAGCGACGGCACCACGACGGTTCTCGCGGCCGACCTGGCACGCATTCCTCCTCCAGTCACTTCACCGGCTGGGCCTGCGGCGCCCCCCGTTGTGCCGATCACGCCTGACCCATCACCCGGCACCGGTGAAAAGATTGAGAAGTCTCACTCTAAGGCTGAACCTAAGCGTTTGGGCAACGGACGGCGGATATCCAAGCCCGGTCAGCGCAAGCGCCACAGGGATCCCGACAAGAAGAATCCCACCTACTCCTACGCGCTCCCCGGCCCGGCCCCGATCGGCGTCCCGAACTTCTTCATCGATCGCTTCCGGATCCCGCCATTCCTGCTTTCGATCTATCAGGCCGCCGGCATCGAATACGGAGTGCCATGGGAGGTGCTCGCGGCGATCAACGAGATCGAGACGGACTACGGACGCAACCTCAACGTCTCGACCGCCGGCGCGCGCGGCTGGATGCAGTTCATGCCCGCCACCTGGAAGCAGTACGGCGTGGACGCCAACAACGATGGCACCGAGGATCCATACAACCCGGTCGACGCGATCTTCAGCGCCGCGCGGTACCTGCGCGCCGCCGACGCCGCTACGGATCTCAAAAAGGCGATCTTCGCCTACAACCACGCGGACTGGTACGTGGACAGCGTCATCCTCCGCGCGAAGGTGATCGCGGCGATGCCCGTCGATCTCGTCGGATCGCTCACCGGCCTCACGCAGGGTCGTTTTCCCGTGGAATCGCTCCCGGGACGTTCGCGGGAGCCTTTGGCCCGCGAACGGGGGCCCGGTCGCGGGGCACTCCCGACATACGAGGGCGCGATCGACCCCAGCGATGCCGGGCAACGCCTCAAGCCCGGCGAGAATGCCGCGCGACCTGTTGAGAGCGAAACGCGAAACTCGATGCAGATCGACGCCGCGGCGGGCAGCAACGTGATCGCCGTGCAGGACGGAAAGATCGTGGCGATCGGTGAGAGCAAGCGCCTCGGGCGGTTTATCCGGCTGCGAGATCTGTACGGCAATACCTACACCTACGCGCAGCTGGGCACGATCGCTCGGACCCACGAGGTTCGGACCGAGGACGACGCCGACTCGGCCGCGCTCGCTCCCCCGAGCGCGCCGCAGGCCCTCGAAGAGTTCAAGGTCCCGAGCCTCGCCCTACCGGTTGCGACGACGGCTCCGACCACGCCCTACACGGGCTCATCGGAAGAGCCGCTGAAGGAGGGCTCGCACGTGACTGCCGGGACCGTGCTGGGGACCGTCGGCCAAGAACGAGATGCCGAGCCGAAGCTGCAGTTCGCGATCAGACCCGCCGGCAAGGGCGCGCCGCAGATCGACCCCAAGCCGATCCTCGACGGCTGGCGGCTGCTCGAGACAACCGCGATCTACCGCGCGGAAGACGCCAAGGAGTCAAGTGAAGCGGACCAGCTGACGATCGGCCAGATCCTGTTGATGAGCAAGGATGCCCTCACAAAGCGCGTGCTGACCGACCCCCGGATCGAGATCTACGAATGCGGTCGCCGTGACATCGAGGCCGGAATCATCGACCGGCGCGTACTCGCGACGATCTCACTGCTGGCGAACAGCGGACTCCAACCCACCATCAGCTCATTGCGCTGCGGACACAGCAGGCTCACGACCAGCGGCAACGTCAGCTACCACTCGATGGGCGGCGCGATCGACATCGCCGCGATCAACGGAATCCCGATCCTCGGCCATCAGGGGCCCGGTTCGATCACCGACCAGACCGTCCGCAAGCTCCTGACCCTGCAGGGCAACATGAAGCCCGACGAGATCATCTCGCTGGCGCAGTACGGCGGCACCGACAACACGTACGCGATGGGTGACCACGACGATCACATCCACGTCGGATTCCGGCCGCTCGCCGACTCCGATGCGGCGAAGACGCTCGATGCGACGATCAAGCCGAGCCAGTGGAACCGGCTCATCGAACGTCTTGGCAAGATCGAGAATCCCACCGTTGACCCGCACCCGTCGGACTTCTCGATCTCCGCCACAGCGCCCGCCAAGAAGTCCGACGACGAGTCCGGTCACCACCACTCCGACTGACAGCCCGGGGCCGCCGGCCCCTACGCTGGACCGATGGAGGCAGCAAGGTTCTCAGCCCCGGTCACGCGCGACGACGGCATCGCCGACCGCGTCGCGATCGAGGAGCCTCTGGAGATCCGCGTCAACGGTGAGGCGATCGCCGTCACGATGCGTACGCCCGGCCACGACGAGGAACTCGCCTGCGGCTTCTTGCACGGTGAGGGCCTGCTGCGGTCGGCGCCGCGCGCAGCCGGGCCGACGGCGGATTTCGCCGCCAACATCGTCGAACTGGACGCCGATCTGCAGCGCACCGTCAGCGACCGCCGCTTCTATACGACGTCCTCCTGCGGAGTCTGCGGGAAGGGCGCACTCGAAGAGGTGGCCGTCCATGCACCGCGTCTGGGAGTAGGGCCCGTCGTCGAGCGCGAGCTGCTCGCCGACCTACCCGAGCGCCTGCGCCAGCCCGGCTTCGACGCCACCGGCGGCCTGCATGCCACCGGCCTGTTCGACACTGCCGGAACGCTGCTGATGGCGCGTGAGGACGTCGGCCGCCACAACGCGATGGACAAGGTCATCGGCCGCGCACTGATGGACGGGCAGCTTCCCTTCGACACCAAGGTCCTCTGTGTATCGGGCCGTCTGGCCTTCGAACTGGTGCAGAAGGCCGCCCTCGCCGGCTGCCCGATCCTCGTCGGCGTCGGCGCGCCGACGTCGCTTGCCGTGTCGCTTGCGGCCGACCGCGGGATGACGCTCTGCGGCTTTGCCCGGCGCGGCAAGGTCAACGTCTACACCGGCCTCGAGCGCGTCGCCTGAGGTCTTCTCAGCGGCAATTTCCGGATCTTGCCCCAATCAGACCGTCCGCTTCGATACGGTCTCTTGAAATATGCCGAGTCGCTTGGAGGATCCGAGCGAACGGGGGACCCACTTTTTGGGGCTAATCGCAGTCCCAGCCGCCCATGCGGCCGACTGCGACGCGCTGCTCTTTCTGCGCGAGCCCGACAGCTAACCCCGTAGGCACTGGAAAGAGAGGTAGCCCACGGGATGAAGACACTACGCAGGTTCGCCTTCGTTATTGCCTGCGTTGCGGCGACGGTACCCGCAACAGCATCGGCAGCAAACCCCTCGGCCAAACGAATCATCGCGAAGTTCAACAAGGTGCGTGCCGACCACGGGCTGCCAATGCTTCGTGAGACGGCTTCGCTCGACCGCAGCGCCCGTGGCGTCGCCCGCAATCTGATCCGCACGCAGCGGTTCACCCATGGCGCCGGAGCCCCCACCGGGTTTCGCCACTCGGGCGAGATCCTGGCGCGACGCAGCGGCCTACGCAGCGAGCCCGCTTTGACCCTGCGTCAGTGGCTGGCGTCGCCCCCACACGCGGCGCTGATCCTCGATCCGAGCTTCCGCTATGTCGGCGCAAGCCCAGCCAAGGGAAAGTTCGGCGGCAAGGCGACGACGATCTGGGTAGCGCACTTCGGCGCAAACTGATCCGACCAGGTCGCGGGCCAGGCCGCGCAACCATGTAGCTTTAGCTCATGGCTGGAAAGACCGACGCCTTCGGTAATCCGGTCGGCGACAAACTCCCGAAGGGAGTACCTTCGGCCCCGCCGACCGGTGGTGGACCTGTGATCCCGACCGACACCGGTCTTCCCAACTCCGGCACCGCGAACACGGGCATCCCCCAGCAGTACGACGCCCAGCGCCAGTCGGGCGGGACGACGAGTGCTCCCAGGCCGAGCCGTCGCAGCGGAAGCGGAAGCTTTGCGACGCTCTCGATCGTCCTCCTGATGGTGATCGTGATCGCCGGAGCGGCGGCGATCGTCGCGCTCGGCCTCCTCGCAAACTAACGCGGAGCCCACTTCGGGCGGCGCTTGGCCAGAAACGCCGCGATGCCCTCCTCGCCGTCCTCGGACCCGAAGACCGAAGCGAATGCCTGCTGCTCCTCGCGGAGCCCTGCCGCCAGATCGGGGTTACCGCTGACGCGCTTGATCGCCGCGACCGCCAGCGGCGCCTGCTCGGCGGCACGCCGCGCCCAGGCCAGCGCCACATCGAACAGCTCGTGATCGTCGACGACGCGGCTGACCAGCCCGATCTCAAAGGCGTCTTCGGCGCCAACCGGATCGCCAAACAGGTTCAGCTCCAGGGCGCGGCTGTCGCCCACGAGTCGCGGCAGCCGCTGGGTGCCGCCGAAGCCAGGGATAACCCCGAGCTTGATCTCCGGCTGGCCGAAGATCGCCGAGCGCGCTGCAAGCCGCACGTCGCATGCAAGCGCCAGCTCACTGCCGCCGCCGAGCGCGATGCCGTTGACCGCCGCGATCGTCACCACGCCGCTGCGCTCCATCCGCTGCGTGAGCGCGTTCATGCGCTCGGTGATCTCGGCGTCACCGGCCCGCCGCAAGTCCTTTAGGTCCGCTCCTGCACAGAACGCAAACGGACTCGCTGAGGCGAGGATCAGCGCGCGCATCCCGCCCTGCTCGGCCCGGTCGAACACCGCCTCGAGATCCCGGGCGACCTGCGCGGAGATCGAGTTGAGCGGGCCGTTTACGAGCCACGCGATCGCGATGTCGCCGCGCGTCTGCAGCTTGACGGTCTCGCCGGGCTGGTCTTCGTCGAACCGCGGATACGCGTAGAACCCCTGCCCCGACTTCATACCGAGCCGGCCCTGCGCCACCAAGCGGCGCAAAATCAGCGGCGGCTCGAAGCGATCGCCATGGTCGGCGCTGGCGCGCTCCAGGCGGGCGAGGACATCGTCGAGCCCGTCCGCGTCGGCGCGCATGAACGGCGGCATCAGACCCTTGCGAAGGTCATGTCCGGCGCCGCTGATCATCGCCAGATCGATGTCACGGTGCGTAGCGATGCCGTCCTGCATCACGTACGCGGCTTCGACGAATGTCTTCAACACAAGCAGCTCACCGAGGGTGTCGAGATCGGGTGACCGATCGCCCGCGACCGCCGGCTTGCCTTCGCCGTCGAAGTAGCCGCCACCGGTCTTGTTGCCGAGGTGTCCGGCCTTCACGAGCGCGGCCATGTCGCGTGGGACCAGGAACCGCTCGCCCCAGGCTGCCTGCATCTCCTGGGCGACATGCAGCGCGACGTCGAGCCCGAGTAGGTCGTTGAGCGCGTACGGACCGATCGGCAGCAGCTTGCGCTCGACCAGGCCCTGATCGATCTCGGCGATCGCAAGGCCACCTGACTCCTGGTGATGCCAGATCTCAGACGTGGCTGCCACCATGATGCGGTTCACGATGAACCCAGGGGCATCGGCGCAACGGATCGGCTGCTTGCGAATCGACATCGCGAACGCCACGGCGGCGGCCATCGTCTCCGTACTGGTGTCGACGCCCTCGACGACTTCCACCAGCGGCATGTGCGACGCCGGAAAGAAGAAGTGAAACCCGACGACCTTGTCGGTGCGGAGCGTCACGTCGGCGAGCTCGGTGATCGACAGCGACGACGTGTTCGAGGCGAGGATCGCGTGGCCCGGCGTCGCCGCATCGAGCTCTTCGAAGACAACCTGCTTGATCGCGAGGTCCTCGCTGACAGCCTCGATCACGAAGTCGACGTCCCCGAATCCGTCGTAGGAGGTCGTGCCCTCGATCAGTCCCGTCGTCGCCTCGACCTGCGCCTGCGCCGCGGTGGCGTCGAGCTTGCCCTTCTCGACGAGCTTCGTCGCGGCGCGTGTCGTCACCCGGCGCGCTTCGGCCAGCCCGGCCTCCACCCGTTCGGAGTTCACATCCTTGAGCAGGACCGGGATGCCTGCAGCGGCAATCGTCTGCGCGATCTGCCCACCCATCGTGCCGGCGCCGACGACCGCAGCCTTGAAAACGAACATAAGCCGACTCTATGCGCCTTGTCGGTGAGCGGCGTGACGAGCGCTCAGGCCGCGATCAGCGCAGCAGCTCGCGCGCGATGATCATGCGCTGGACCTGCGAGGTGCCCTCGTAAATCTGCATCAGCTTTGCGTCGCGCATCAGCTTCTCGACCGGGAAGTCACGCATGTAGCCGTAGCCGCCGAAGATCTGGACCGCGTCGGTCGTCACCTCCATGGCGCTGTCGGCCGCAAAGCGCTTTGCGTGCGCGGCCTCGGCCGTGTTCGATCGCCCGCTGTCCGCCACGGACGCGGCATGCCAGGCCGCGAGCCGCGCCAGGTGCACCTTGGTGGCCATGTCGGCGAGCATGAACTGGATCGCCTGTTTGTCGGCGAGCGGCGCGCCGAATTGCTCGCGCTCCTTGCTGTGGCTCACGGCGAACTCGAGCGCGGCACGCGCGATCCCGACCGCCATCGCAGCCGTGCCGGGCCGCGTGCGGTCAAGCGTCCGCATCGCCAGCGCGAAGCCCTCGCCTTCACCACCGAGTCGATATCGCGCGTCGATCTGGGTGTCGTGAAAGCTCACCGCGGCCGTGTTCGACGCCCGCTGTCCGAGCTTGTCCTCCTCACGGTCGATCGTCACGGATTCGTCGCGGCGGACCAGGAACGCCGAGATCCCGCGCACGCCGGCGTCCGGGGCGGTCTTCGCGAAGACGACGTAGAAGTCCGCGTGCGCGCCGTTTGTGATGAAGCACTTGCTTCCGTTGAGCACGTAACCGCCGGTGGTCCGTCGCGCCTGCGTCAGGATCGCGCCGATGTCCGAGCCAGCGGTTGGCTCTGTAAGACAGAACGCTGCGAACCTCGGCGCGGCGACGAGCGCGGAGAAGAACTCGTGCTGCACCTCCTCCGATCCGCCGAACTCCACCACTGCGATCGGAAGCGCGTTCGCGCCGATCGTGGTCTGAATGCCGGCGCAGCCCCACGCCAGCTCCTCCTCCACGAGGACCCCCTCGAAGACGCCGCGGCCGGGGCCGCCGAAGCGCTCGGGCAGGTGCATGTTCATGAGCCCGAGCGCGTGTGCCTGCTCCGCGATCGCGCGTGGAAACGTGCCATCGCGATCGAATTCCCACGCCACCGGGCGCAACTCCCGCGCCGCGAAATCGGCGGCAAGATCCTTCAGCGCTTCCTGTTCGGCGGAAAGTAGGGTGCCGACCATGGCCGCGCGATGATACAAACGGTCAGATATGGCTCTCCGTCGCTTTGAACTAGACGACCTGCTCAACCGCCCAGGCACCTATTTCAACCCTTCATCCGAAGTCCTGATCGTCGTCGACGACTCAGCGGACATCGACAACGAGGTCTTCGACGAGGACTTCGATGCCGACGAATGGGTGCTCATCGCCGACGATACGCCCGTCGACGAAACGATCCGCGACGACCTCCTCGAGAAGTTCCAGGCGAGCAACGCGACCGTGACCGGCGCGATCCCCGCCGACATGGACGACGAAGAGGAGATCGACGACATCGAGCCCGACGAGGAAGAGGAGGACGACGGCGTCCCCGAACTCGGCGAAGAGGAAGACGCGTTCTAATCAGTGCTCCCGGGACATTCGCGGGAGCGAATCGAGCCCGGCAAGGCCCGCTCGGCTCCGAGGTTTATTGCGGATTGGGTCAGCGAGCAGGAGGCAGTGATTCGCGCCCGGAACATGCGTGTCGCTTTGTGAGCGCCGGGCGCGACCGGCGCAACCCACAGACCAACCTGGCCTAACTTATTCCCGCATACCGGGATTAACCAATGCCACCCCATCGAGATGGAATCCCGGCACAGTGCTCCCCGCGGATCGGCTGCATTTACTGGGCCACAGGCCATGTAAATGCAGCGAATCGTCAGTGGCGCGGCGCGACTACGACGCAGCAGGCTTGTGGTGATCGCCGGGATTGGCCAGCGACGCGCCGATGCCGATCGCAAATGCCGCGAGCACGATCGCGAGGCTTGCGACCGGGCTGAGATGAACCAGGTCGGCAAGCAGCAACTTCACACCCACGAGACCGAGCACGATCGCCAGCGTCTCATCCATGTAACGGAAGCGCGCGATCAGGATCTCAACAAGCACGAACAGCGCTCGCAGGCCCATCAGCGCAAAGGCGTTCGCGGTCCAGATCACGAACGAGTCGGTCGTGATCGCAAACGCGGCAGGGATCGAATCGATCGCAAACGCGACGTCCGCCGCTCCGAGTGAGACGAAGGCCAGGAAGACCGGCGTAGCCCGGCGCTTGCCATCCTCGGTGATGAACAGGCGTGGGCCGTCCATCTTGGTGGTGACCGGAAACACGCGCTTGGTGCCGCGCACGATCAGGTTCTTCTCTGGGTCGATTTCGTGATCGCCGCCGGTGAGCATCCGCCACGCGAGCAGGAGCAGCAGCGCGCCGAGCACGTACAGGATCCAGTCAAACTGCTCGATCAGCTGGACCCCGACGATGATCGCGATGCCACGGAGCACAAGCGCGAGCACGATGCCCCAGAACAGCAGCCGCGACCGATGCTGCACAGGCACCGCGAAGTACCCGAACAGCAGTAGGAACACGAACAGGTTGTCGAGCGAGAGCGTGCGCTCAATCAGATAGACAGTCGTGTATTCGACGGCCGACTCGGTCCCGTCGAGCGCCATGATCGGCAGCGCGACGAGCAAGCTGAGCACCAGCCATCCGACCGACCAGGCGATCGCCTCTTTGGTCCCCGGCTCGCGTCCGCGGGCGAACAGGAAGAGGTCGATCAGCAGCATCGCGACGACGACCAGGATCAGGCCGCCGATCGCCAGGGGGCTGTCGACGACTGCAAGCGGAAGCGTCATGCGAAGAAGAAAGCGAGGCCGAGGACGACGTAGACAGCGAGCAACTGCAGGCCCTCAAACCAGTTCGACTCGCCCTCGTTGGTGACGTGATTGGCGATCAGGATCGCGAGCAGGATCCCACCCAGCTCGAAGCCGTTGAACACGAGCGCCATCGGGTGTGGTCCGAGGAAGAACGAAACGATCACAAGCAGCGGGGCCGCGAACAACGCGATCTGGGCAGACGAGCCAATTGAGATGTTGACCGCGAGATCCATCTTGTCCTTGCGCGCGACCAGCACGGCAACCCAATGCTCGGCGGCATTGCCCACGATCGCCACGACGATCACGCCGACGAAGAACTCGCTCAGGCCGATCGACTCGGACGCTTCGGAGATCGAGCCGACGAGGATCTCCGACATGACGCCGACCGCCAGGCCGGCGCCGGCGAGCATCAGCACCGCCTTCTTGACCGACCACGGCTCGTAACCCGGCTCGTGCTCGTCGAGCGTGTCGGGATTGAACAGACTGCGATGCGTCTTGAGACTGAAGAGCATCGCCGCGCCATAGGTGAAGATCAGGACGACCGCGACCGCGAGCGAGAGCTGCTCGACCGTGGAGTCATAGTTGACGCGATGACCACCTGGAGACGGCAGCCCCTGCCCCTCCACCAGTTCGAAGATCGCCGGCATCAGCAGCGCGGCCGCCGCCAGGAGCAGCAGGCCGGATTGGGCGCTTGCCGCCGTGCGATCGAACTTCTGTGTTTCACGGCCCAGGCCGCCGACGAACATGGCGGCGCCGAGCACCAGCAGGATGTTGCCGAGGATCGAACCGACGAGCGACGCCTTGACGACCTCGTGCAGCCCGGCGTTCAGCGCGAACAGCGCGATGATGATCTCCGGCGCGTTGCCGAAGGTGACATTCAGCAGACCGCCGATGCCCGGGCCCGAGCGCTCGGCCAGCTCCTCCGTCGCGCGCCCCATCAGCGCGGCGGTCGGGATCACACCTGCCGCCGAGACTGCGAACACGATCACCGGCGAGGCGTGCACCAGCTCGAGCACGATCGCGATCGGGATGAACGGGGCCAAGAGATACGGCCAGCCGTGGCCCGAGAGAAGGAAGCGACTCATCTTCCGCGCGGACGATATCCGGCGGCGGATGCGATCGGCGGCACCTTGGCTCGAAGCTGTCAGCGCAACGGCGATTCGCACTGCATGTGCGGGTGCAACCGCAACCCACGGCCGTTCGGGGTGCTTACATCGAAATGGTGCGTTTTCTGCTGCTGCTTGTCACCGTCGCCGCGCTTGTCTGCGCCGCGCCGGCCTCCGCTTCGACGATCTACAAGGCGGGGCGCGACGGCTCGATCAAGAAGGTCGACGACCCCTACCTGCCCCCCGCCGAAGCGGAGTTTGCGCCGTCGGCGAAGACGTCGCGTCCTGCGTCGATCCCGTCCGCGCCTGCATATTCGACGCGTCGCGCCAGCAGCTCGAAGAGCAAGCGCACCGTGCCGTGGGCGCTCAAGCAGCTACTGGCCAAGGGACAACTCGATCAGCCGACGCACGATGCTTACGCGGCCAACTACGCCGCAGCCAAGAAGACTCTCCGCAAGCTGAAGGGCACGCGTAAGGCGCAGCTCGCGGCGGTGATCAAGAACCTCGACGCAACAGCCATGCGCGGCCAATTGACATCCACGCGCGCTCCGGCGCTCTTTCTGACGCTCGAGCGCAACCGCGCGTGGTGGGAAGCCGGCACGCCGATCGGCAGCGGTGCCCGCATCAGCTTCCCAGGCTCCGAGCTCGTCTGGCAGTACTACCCCGGCCAGGGCCTACAGATCCAGTGGCTCGGGACGTTCGGCAAGGCCAACGGCTACCTGAAAGCAAAGAATGTCCAGAACACCAAGCTTAAGCTGCTGCTCGACGAGGCAACCGTACTCGCCTCCGCGCGGGCCGGCGGACTTGGCTGGGAGTACCTGTTCCGGTTCGACGGCGGCACGCCGCCGTGGGTCTCCGGGATGGCGCAGGCGACGGCGCTGCAGGCATTCGCCCGTGCGGGCATCAAGTACTCGGCGGCCAACAGCTCAGACCCTGCCAGGGGCGCGGCCTACCTGGCCACGGCCCACAACGGCCTCGCCATCTTCGGCGCAGAGCCACCGGAGGGAGTCCGCGTCAACGAGGCCTCCGGCCCGCACTACCTGATCTACAGCTTCGCTCGCGCGCTGCGCGTCCAGAACGCGTTCACGCAGACGATCAGCGGCCTACACGACTATGCCCAGCTGACGGGCGATCCCACCGGGCTGCAGCTGTTCCTCCAGGGTGAAGCGGAGCTTCGTGCGGAGACGCCGGGCTACGACACCGGCGCATGGTCGATGTACTCGAACTTCCGCGAGTCCAACCTCCACTACCACGGCGAGACGATCAACTTCCTCAAGACGCTGTGCGCCTCGCTGACGGCGGATGCCGCGGCGGCACCGGCCAACGGCGGCGTCGCGCCCGGCGGTATCCCGCCACTCGATCCGGCCGTCTACTGCGCGGCCGAGGCCAAGTACCGCGCGTACCTGACAACGCCGCCGGTGCTGTCGCTGCGGCCCTCCAAGCTGCGCAAGGGCAAGGCGACGTCACTGAAGTTCACGCTGTCGAAGATCTCGCGCGTCGCAGTGACGGTACGGCGCAAGGACAAGGTGCTCTATTCGCGCACGTTGACGCTCGGACACGGCGATCGCTCGGTTCGCTTCAAGCCCGCCAACTCGGGCAAGGCCGACGTCACGCTCAGCGCGACGGATCTGGCCGGCAACAAGGGGGCTGTTGCGGGCGAAGTGACGATCCGCAAGTAGGGCGCTTGTCGTAAGGCTGGCTGCTCGGCCAAGTACCATCGCCGTGGTGAGTTCCGGAACCCGTTTTCAGATGTCCAATCTGGCTCCGGAGCACCGTCGTGCGGGGCTCATCGCACTGCTGTTGTTCGTGTGCATGTTCCTTCCTTGGTACACGCGGAACACGGACACGCTCGTAAAAGACCAGACCGCTACGACGAGCACCAAGCTCACAGCCTTCCAGTCGTTCTCGTGGGTCGAGGCGGCCGTGCTACTGGTCGCGGTCGCGGTCATCGCGCTGCTGTACGTCCGCGGACAGCGACGGCCGTTTCACCTACCAGGCGGCGACGGGCTGATCGTCGCCGCGGGCGGCGCCTGGGTCTCGGCGCTTGTGCTGTACCGCTTCGTGGACAACAAG
Organism: Baekduia sp.; assembly: GCA_035554055.1. Lineage (GTDB taxonomy): Bacteria > Actinomycetota > Thermoleophilia > Solirubrobacterales > Solirubrobacteraceae > Baekduia. The sequence goes on from DATMIZ010000143.1 coordinate 13,548, forward strand.
CAGAGCATCCAGAAGATCGGCTCCAACGTGGTCGGAGTCGATTACGGCATCACGTGGGGCATCTTCGTCACCCTCTTCGTCGGCATCGCACTGGTCTTCGCCGGCATGCGGCTGCGCGCCGCCCAGATCGCCGAACCACTGAACCCGACAGCGATCGATCCGTATGGCGACGATCGCGCCGCACGACCCACCGCTGATCGTCGTTCTGCGCGGTCGGGCGATCGGCCTTCGACGCCGGCAGCCGACCGTCCGCCGCCGCGCCCACGGGCCAAGCCGCCGGGGCGAGCGCCGCGGGACGACGACGACACCACCTGGAGCGAAGACGAGCGCACGCGCATCACGAAGCGCGCCAGAGCGGTCGACCCGCTGCGATATGAGGACGATCCGCGCCCCTGAACTCATCGAGGGCTGCCTAACCGAACATAGTGTGCGGAAATACAGCCCTCGACGTGAGAGGCGCGACGATCTGGGGGTCAACGGGCACAAATCGAGTGCTGATATGGCGCGATGTCGCTCAGCGCAGCCACCGGCGAACTTGCCCACCAGCAGCACGGGGTCGTCTGCCACACACAGCTGTTGCAGATCGGACTGAGTGCAGACCAGATCCAAAGATGGCTCGAGCGCGGAAGGCTGCGCCGACTGCACGTAGGGATCTACGCGCTAGGGCATGAGCGCCTCACAGAAACTGGCCGGCGCCTGGCCGCCGTGCTCTGCTTCGGCCCACAGGCAGCTTTGAGCCACCGGAGCGCGGCGGTGCACTGGGGTCTGCTCACGGCCTCACGAGGCTTGATCGATGTTTCGGCACCGCGCGCGAAGACCGGCTCCGTGGGCGTGCGTCTACACCGTCCTCGGCTCTGGGAACCACGCGACAGGCAAATCGAGGCATCGGTGCCGATCACCACGGTGCCGCGCACGCTGATCGATCTCGCCGGCTGTGTCCCATACGGCGTGCTTGAAAGCGCGGCGAACCAAGCGATGACGCTCGAGCTACTGGATTGGGACGAGACGCAACGCTCAATCGGCATCGCGGGCCGCAAGCGCGGCATCAGACGGCTGCGAGCGATCCTGTCGGAGCTGGATCCGGACCGTCCGCTGCTTACGGCGAGCTATCTGGAAGATCAGTTCCTGCGAATCGTTCGCGACTTTGGCCTTCCTCGACCGGAATCAAACGTCTACATAGAGGGCATCAAGGTTGATTTTGTCTGGCGAGCCAAGCGGCTGGTCGTCGAAACCGACGGCGACCGCTTCCACTCGACGGTGATCACCCGGAGAAATGACCGTCAGCGCGACCGCATTCTCCAGTTGGCCGGCTACCGCGTACTCAGATTCGACTACAACGACGTCACAAAGATGCCCGCCGGTGTTGCAACACAGGTCAGATCGGCGTTCGAAATACGTCGAGGGCTGCCTAACCGAACATAGTGTGCGGAAATACAGCCCTCGACGTGAGAGGCGGCGGTTCTAACATCACGCGGATGTCCTCGGCGAGCAAATCGACACCCGTGCCGGTGCCGGCGTCCTCAGCGCTGGAAATCGAAGCGGGGCTGCGCGCGACCGGATACCTGCCGAGCCCCTCGACGGCGCTCGTCGCGCACCTCGCGATCGAACTCGGCAAGCCGGTGTTGGTCGAAGGGCCCGCCGGCGTCGGCAAGACGGAACTCGCCAAGGCGCTGGCGCGGCTGCTGCAGCGACCGCTGATCCGTCTGCAGTGTTACGAGGGCCTCGACGAGGCCAAGGCGCTCTACGAATGGAACTACCGCAAACAGTTGCTGCGGATCCAGGCAGAGGCCGAAGGCACCGGCTGGGATGCGGTGCAGGATGACATCTTCGGTGCCGAGTTCCTGCTCGCGCGGCCACTGATGACGGCGATCTCATCGCCCGAGCCGGTGGTGCTCCTGATCGACGAGATCGACAAGACCGACCAGGAGTTCGAGGCGATGCTGCTCGAACTCCTCTCCGACTTCCAGATCTCGATCCCGGAGCTCGGACGCATCGATGCCGTCTCCCAACCGGTCGTGCTGCTGACTTCCAATAACTCGCGCGAACTCACCGAGGCGCTCAAGCGCCGCTGCCTGTACCTCTGGCTCGACTATCCGTCACCCGAGCACGAACTGGAGATCGTGCGCCTGCACGCACCCGACCTTCCGGAGACGGTCGCCCGCAAGCTCGTCGACGTCGTCGCGGCGATCCGCGAACTCGACCTCAAGAAATCGCCGTCGATCGCTGAATCGATCGACTGGGCACGTGCCCTCCTGTTGCTCGGCGCCAAGGACATCGATGCCGAGACGTTCAGCCAGACGATCTCGATCATCGTCAAGCACCGCACCGACCTCGATCTCGTGGCCGAGCGCGTCGGGATGAGCCTCGGTGCCGCGACCGGCTGACCCCCCACGCGCCCACGGGTTTCAGGCGCAGCTGCTCGCGCTCGTCGATCAGCTGCGCGGCGAGGGCGTCGCGATCGGCACAAGCGAGTTGCTCGACGCCGGCGCCGCGCTCGGCCACGTCGACTGGACCAAGTCCGCCGACTTCCGCGAAGCGCTCGCGGCGACGCTCGCCAAATCGCCCGAGGACCGCCGGGTCTTTGACCTCGTGTTCGATCGCTTCTTCTTCCGGGCGACAGAGTTCGCCGCCATTCAGGAGGGCATCGAAGAGCAGGGCGGGATCGCGGCACAAGATCCCGATCGGCTCGACCAGGACGCGCTGCGCCGCGCGATCGCCGAGGCGATCAGCGAGGGTGACGGATCCGCGATGCAGGACCTTGCGCGGCTGGCGGTCGCCGCGTTCGGCGCGCCGGGCCAGGGCTCGGGCGTGCTCGGCGTCGATGTCCAGCGCTTGCGGCGTGCGCTGCAGCTGCGTCCTGACCCACAACCCGACTTCGACGCGGACGATCCGCGCCGTGAGGGACTCCCAAAGGAGCGGATCGCCGAATTCGAACAGCTGCTGCGTTCAGAACTCGAGCGCCGGCGCATCGAGACCAACCGCGAGCTGCCACCTTCGCGACCGCTTTCAGACATCTCCCGCGCCCTGCCGACCGGTCCGATCGAGGACCTGGCCGCCGTGCACCGCGTCGTCGCGCAGCTCAAACGCCGCCTGAAGACACAGGGCAACGAACTTCGCGGTCACCGCCGCAAAGAACACGTCGACATGCGCCGCACCGCGCGCGCCTCGCTCGAGTTCGGCGGAGTGCCGCTGAACATCAAGACTAAGCCCGTCCGGCCGCGTCGCCCAGAGATCTTCGTGCTCTGCGACGTCTCGACGTCGGTGACCAACGCCTCGGTGTTCTTCCTCTCGGTGCTGCACGCCCTGCACGACTCGTTCAGCCGGATGCGCTCATTCGTGTTCATCGAACGTGTCAGCGAAGTGACCGAGATATTCGAGCGCGAGCGCGACTTCCACGGCGTCTCCGAGCGCATCGCGCGCGACGCCGGCGTCGCCGACATCTCGGGATACACAGATTATGGGCGCGTCTGGTCTGAGTTCGCCGAGCTGACGGCGGACGATCTGACCCGCCGCTGCACCCTGATCGTGCTCGGTGACGCGCGCACCAACGGCCGTGACCCACAGGTCGCCGCGTTCGCCGAGATCGCAGCGAAGGCGGGCCGCACGTTCTGGTTGAACCCCGAGCCGCGGCTCTACTGGAACTACGGCGACTCGGTGATCGATCTGTACGCGGAGCACTGTCGCGCGTTTGAGTGCTGGACGACACCCCAGCTGGAGGAATTCGTCAAAGCCCTCGCCCGCCCCCTACGCGTCTGACGCCGCCGTGTGGATAACCCTTGTAGGGTCATCGGTGAAAACCAGGGGGGCTGGCGGCAAGCCGGCTGAGAGGGCGCGTGGAACCCAGGTTCGCCGCGCCGACCCTTTGAACCTGTGCGGTAATGCGCGCGGAGGGAGCGGTGACGAGCGTCCAGCTTGAACGGGTACGCAGGTCCTACGGGGATCTCCTCGTGGTTGACGACGTCTCGATCGAGGTTGCCCCAGGCGAAGTGATCGCCATCGTCGGCCCCTCGGGCTGTGGCAAGTCGACGTTGCTTGACCTGATCTGCAAGCTTCAGGCGCCCGACTCCGGCAGCGTCACGGCCGAACGCGCGGTGCTGATGCCGCAGCGCGATCTGCTGCTGCCGTGGATGAACGCGCTGCAGAATGCCGCGCTGCCGCTGAAGCTCCGCGGAGAGGACGAGTCGTCAGCGCACGCGATGATGGGTGAACTCGGCCTCGATGGCTTCGAACACGCACATGTCTGGGAGCTGTCCGGCGGGATGCGTCAGCGCGTGGCGTTCGCACGGACGTTGCTCTCGGGCGCGCCCGTGCTGTGCCTTGACGAGCCCTTCGGCGCCCTCGACGCGATCACCCGCGCCGGACTGCACGAGTGGCTCGCCGGAGCGCTCGCGAGCACGCCGCGAACCGTCGTGTTCGTGACGCACGACGTCGAAGAGGCTGTGCTGCTCGCCGATCACGTGGTGGTCCTGTCACCGCGGCCGGCGCGTGTGATCGAGACGATCGCCGTACCGCTGGCGCGGCCTCGCCGCGGCACCGATGCCGACGTCGTCGCGCTGCGAGCGCGAGTCCTGGCGGCGATGGCCTGATGGCCGCACTCGCGATCATCTGCGCGCTGGTCGGCGGCTGGGAGGCGTACGCCCAGTGGGGCGGCGTAGACGACTTCATCCTGCCGGCGCCGAGCGAGATCGCGGCCGCTCTCTTCGACGATCGCTCGCTGCTGTTGCGCGACACACTCGTGACCGCTCAGGAGATCGTGTTCGGCCTCGTCATCGCGCTCATATTGGGCGCGCTGCTCGCGTTGGTGATGCACCTGTCCAAGGCACTGCGTGGCGCGGCCTGGCCGCTGCTCGTCGCCAGCCAGGCGATCCCGGTCGCGGTGATCGCACCGTTACTCGTCACGTGGTGGGGCTTCGGGATTGCGCCGAAGCTCTTCGTGGTGGCGATCGTCTGTTACTTCCCTGTCGTCGTGACGACGCTCGGGGCGCTGCGATCGATCGACCCCGATCTGCACAAGCTCCTGCGGACGCTCGGCGCCACCCGCTGGCAACGCATGCGCTACGCCGAGATCCCGGCGGCACTGCCGGCTGCCCTCGCCGGCGCCAAGATCGCCGTCGCGATCGGCTCGATAGCCGCCGTGTTCGCCGAATACACCGGCTCCTCCGAGGGTCTCGGGCACCAACTGCTGCGGTCGCTGCCCCAACTGGAGACCGCGCGGGCCTGGGCCGCAGTCGTGATCCTCGCCGCGCTCTCTCTCATCTGCTTTTACGCTCTGCAGTTCGCCGAGCGCCATCTCGCCCCGTGGGCGCACCGTCGAAAGGACCACGTATGAAACGCCTGACCACCGCCCTGTCGATACTGCTTGCCGCAGCAGCCATCGCCGCCTGCGGAGAACGCAAGGAACAGACGACCGGCTCTGGGCCGGCGACGCCCGTGCGACTGATGCTCGACTACCTGCCGAACGCCGATCACGCGGGCATCTACGCCGCCAACGCGGAAGGCCTGTTCGAACGGTCCAAGCTCGACCTGGAGATCCAGACACCCTCGGACCCGGCCGCGCCGCTCAAGCTGCTCTCCGCCGGACAGGTCGACCTCGCGATCTCTTACGAGCCGGAGGTCCTGCTCGCGCGCGACAAGGGCGCAAAGATCGTGTCCGTCGCGGCGATCGTCCAGAAGCCGCTGACCTCGATCATCGCTGTAAAGGGCTCAGGCGTCGAGACGGTGCGCGATCTCCGCGGCAAGACTGTCGGCACGGCCGGCATTCCCTACCAATCCGCGTTCCTGAAGACCATCCTCGAGAAGGCCGGGCTTCAGAGCGGCGACGTCAAAGAGGTCAACGTCGGCTTCGGCCTGATCCCCGCGATGCTCTCACGCAAGGTCGACGCGACGCTCGGCTCGTTCTGGAACGTCGAAGGCGTGCAGCTGCAGCGGCGTAATCGCGAGCCCCGGATCATGAAGGTCGACGACGTCGGCATCCCGACCTACAACGAGCTGGTCCTCGTCGCACGTGAGTCCGACGCCAAGGCAAAGGGTCCGATGATCCGCCGCTTCATCCAGGCGCTCGCCGATGGTCAGCGGTCAGTCCAGCGGAATCCCGAAGCGGCCGTCGATGCGCTCGTCGCGGCGAACAAGGATCTCGACCGCGCCCAGGAACTCGCAGCGATCAAGGCGACGCTCCCGGTCTTCTTCCCCGCCGATCGGAAACGGCCGTTCGGCTTTCAGAACCAGCGTGAGTGGGCGCTGTTCAGTGCCTGGATGCAGGAGAACGAGCTGATCAAGCAGCCACTGGCGGCGCCGCTGACAAACGAGTTCCTGCCCGGTCAGGGCTTGTAGCGACGCTGAGCGCGTGCGCGCCGGCGAGACCGGCCCACTCCCCATAGGGAGCGAAGAAGTCGAGTACCTGCTGTTCGCTGGCGCGCGCGTTCGGGTCGCCGCCGGCGAGCAGCCGCCCGACGAGCTTCATGTAGTTGAGATCGCCTGCGGGGATCACGTCGTAGCGCCCCTGCCCGTGGAGCGCGAGCACGCTCAGCGTCCACGACCCGACGCCGGGGATCCGCCGCAGCCGCCGCCACCCGGTCTCGTGGTCAGGGGCATGCAGATCGGTCAGCCCGCGGGTCACTTCACGGGCACATTTGATCAGCGCCAGCGCACGGCCAAGGCTGAGATCGAACGACTGAAAGCGTGCCGGCGCCGCGTCGGCGATCGTCTGCACGGCCGGGAGGTCGCGCAACCCCGTCCGCGTGCAGCGCCGGCCAAGGCGCCACACGATGCGTCGCTCGATCGCGGCCGCACGGGGAAAATCGATCAGCTGCTCGCAGATCGCCCAGGCCAACGCCTCGAAGGGCTCCGGCCGGCGTGCGGGGCGTAGATGTGGCCGCGCACGCACCGAAGCGCCGATCAGCGGATCGGGTGCGAACCGGGTGTGGAAGTCCGAGAGATCGTCGTCGACGCAGAGCGCAAAGCGCATCCGGTCGATCGCGTATTCGGCGTCCTGACGGTTCTGCGCCTGGGCGCCGAACAGGACGCGGTCGCGTGCCGTCTGGGCGACGCGCACGACCACCGGCCGCCCTTCGTTGTGTAACAGGCGACGCAGCACGCCGCCGTCATGGCGGAGCACGCCGTCTGCGCCGCCCCGCCGCGGCAGTGCGAACGCAGACCGCGGCGTCACCTCGACGCGCAGATCGACCTGGGTCGCCGCCATCAGCGACGCAGGAGCCGCAGCTCCGAGCCGCTTTGGCGAGCCTGCCTGATGACGACCACGCCAACGCCCGCTGCCACAGCACCGGCTGCGACGATCACGCCGGCGGACATCAGCGCGACGCCCGACGGCAGTAACTCACGGACCCAGTCACCGGGTCGGACGAGGACTCCGTCGACGACTTCGATGTCGGCGTCGGCGACTTTGGCCAGTTTGCTCACGCTTGCCGCTGACCGCTCTTGCGGCGCCGGTGCGCAGCTGTGCCAAAGACGTGATCCCAATACGGGGCGCTGACGCCGTAGCCGGTGTCGTCATCCTGGAAGTGATGGCGCATGTGGAGCTCACGCAACTTGCGCCCCACCCGCGTGCGTGGCCGGTGATGGTGCAGGTGAAAGTGCACCATGTCGTAGACCAGATAGCCGATGAGAAAGCCCGCGCCGAACGCCATCGCGTGGCTCCAGCCGAGCAGGAGCCAGAACAGCGTCAGGAAGGACACAGCGAGCGGAATCGAAGCCGACGGCGGCATCACCAGGCGGCGCGGATCGTTTGGATGATCGTGGTGAACGCCATGGATCATCCAGTGCAGGCGCGCACCGATCCCCGCCTCGGGCTCGAAGTGAAACACGACGCGGTGAAGCCAGTATTCGGTCAGCGTCCAGAAGACGTAGCCGGCCACAACCACAGCCACCACGCGCTCCGCCGCAAGGCGATCCAGGGCTCCCATCAACAGCAGCGTGATCGCCGGGCCGAAGATGAGCACCGGCACAGCCGGATGTACGCGCGTGAACCGGTCGAGAAGCCGAGACTCGAACATCGGAGGCGAAGCTTTGAGTTGCTCCGTTCGACGCATGATGCGCAGACTTTACAGCCCAGCGCGGCGTCATCAAAGGTCGGATTCGTACATCCTGTAGGTCTTGTTGACCCGCGCTCCGAGGGCCTGCATGCCCTTGTTCATCGCGCTGTTTGTCTCGAGCACCCAGCCGCCCTCGCCGCGCTTGACGCGCTTATGCGCCGCCGACATGTCGAAGTGCTCGACGTACAGCCGCGCTGCGGCACCGGTGTGCTGATGCTCGCGCTTGACGCCGAGAAACCCGATCCGGACCTGATCGATGTAGCGATTGCGACGGAAATAGTGAAAGAGCCCGAATGGCAAGAGCCGGCCCTTCATCTTCACGAGCGCCTGGTTGATGTCCGGGATCGTGATCGCAAGGCCGATGGCCTCTCCGCCCCGCTCGGCGATCATGAACCAGCGCTTGTCGAACACGAGCTGCAGATCGAGTGCGTAGGCGTCGAGGTCGGCCTTGCCGTACGGAACGAAGCCCCAGTTGTTGCGCCACGCCTCGTTGTAGATCTCCGCGAAGAGGTCGAGATCCTTGCGTAGCCGCCGCCGCGACATCCGCCGCAGCGTCACGCCGTGCTTGGGCTCGGCCTCGTCGGATAGCCGCCGCAGGATCGGGCGCATCCCGTCGGCGTCCTCGAGCTTGACGAGCCACATGTTGAGGTCCACGGCCTTGCGCAGACCGGCATCCTCACAGCGCTGCTGGTAGTAGCGCGGATGCCAGGGCTGGCGGACCATCGGCGCGACGTCATGACCGTCGATCACGATCCCGCTCTCGTCGTTGACGGCGAAGTCGGCCGGCCCGATCAGGGTCTCCATCCCGCGCTTGGAAACCCATTCGCGCGCGGCCTCAAGCAGCGACCGGACAATCTCCGGATCGTCTTCGAATTCGATGAACCCGAACCAGCCCTGCTTGGCGTCGTGGGTGTCGTTGTAGGCGTGATCGATGTGGGCGCTGATCCGCCCCACGACCCTGCCATTTTGGTACGCGTTGAAAAGCTGTGCCTCGCCGTGCTTGAAGTAGGGGTTGGTCTTCGGGCTGAGAAACAACCAGCGCTCAAGCCGCAGCGGCGGCACCCACGGTGTGCCCGCGTGCAACCGGTACGGGAGCTCGATGAACGCGCGGCGCGCGCGAATCCCTTTGACCGGCTTGGTCTCGACCGCCATTGCCGGAGCACGCTATACGCTTGCGGCGTGCCATCACGTGCCGCAGTCGATGTCTTTGAGAAGGCCCGCACACATGAACGGCTTGAACAGCTGCGCATGGCCCGCGCCGCCGATCTCCTGCCCTATTTCCGCGTCCTGGAGGGCCCCGCGCGCCCGGTCGTCGAGATGGAGGGCGCCCAGCGGATCATGCTGGGCTCCAACAACTACCTCGGGCTGACCGCCGACGAACGCGTGCTCAACGCCGCGCGCGAGGCGATCGACACCTATGGCACCGGGTTGACCGGGTCCCGCCTTCTCAACGGCACGATCCCGTTGCATCTCGAGCTGGAAGCCGAGATCGCCGACTGGATGGGCACGGAGGAGGCGATCGTCTTCTCCACCGGCCACCAGGCGAACGTAGGCACGCTCGGCACGATCCTCGAGCCGGGCGACACGGTGGTCGCGGACTCGGGCGATCACGCATCGATCCTCGACGGCTGCCTGCTGTCGAAGGCCAAACTGCGGGCCTTCCGTCACGGCAAGATCGACAAGCTCGAAAAGCAGCTTGAACGCGCGGCCGGCGACGGCGGCGGCGTCCTGATCGTGGTCGACGGCGTGTTCTCGATGGAGGGCGACATCGCGCCGCTCCAAGAGATCGCGGCTCTGAGCGAGACCTACGGAGCGCGTCTGATGGTCGACGAGGCGCACGGTGCCGGCGTGCTCGGTGCGCGCGGCGCCGGCACGAGCGAGCTGCTCGGGGTCGAGGACCGCGTCGATCTTCGGATGGGCACGTTCTCGAAGTCGCTTGCGTCTTGCGGCGGCTTCATCGCCGGCTCGCACGAGGTGATCGACTTTCTGCGCGTGCAGTCTCGCGCGTTCCTGTTCACCGCGTCCGGCGTTCCCGCCGCCGCTGCTGCCGCGCTCGCCGCACTGCGGGTGCTCCGTAGTGAGGAAGGCCGCGGAATGCTCGCGGCCGTCCTCGACAATGCGCGCTATCTGCGTGACGGCCTGGAGGCCGCGGGCTTCGCCGTCGTCGCGCCGCAGCCGCTGCCGGCGGGCGCGCAGATGGAGGCGCCTGGGGTCCTCGACGGCAATGTGGTGACGCCGATCGTCCCCGTTCTCGTAGGCGATGACTGGAAGGCGGTGCTGCTGTGGCGTGCGCTGTTTGACGCGGGCGTGTTCGTCAACACGGCGCTTCACCCCGCGGTGCCGCCGGGTGGCGCGATGCTGCGAACGAGCGTGATGGCCACACACGACCGCCGAACGCTCGACGACGCGCTGGATCGGTTCGTGGCCGTCAAGAAGTCCTTTGAGGCCGAGCACGGCCCATTACCAGGACCCGGAGACCACTGAGGAGCCTCAGATCGGTTGTTACGACTTTGTGACGGAAATTCACAAAGTCGCCTCCGATAGCACATGCAACAGACGTTTGCCGCTCAAAGAAAAAGCGTGCTCTTAGCGAATGTTGCGCAGCTTCACACGTTGACCTCGCGACCCTCGCTCGCTTACCTTGGACCCAGCAAGCAGTTGGCAGCCGACGTGGCCACCGAGTGAAGGAACGCGGTCCCGGGAGAGGGACGATCCAAAGACTCGATGAGGGCCGGAAGTCCCGTGCGGCCGCTGTGAGGCAGCCCTATCGAAACCCAATTCTCCGTAGGCGAGAGAGCCTACGACGGGAGGAAGAATGACCGCAGCAGCGACGATCGCCCCTGCGCCGCAACACATGCGCGCGCTGGCACGGGCCAACGAGGTACGCCTGGCCCGAGCCGAGCTCAAACGTCGAGTGAACTACGGGGAGATCAGCGCAGCGAGCGTCATCTTGGAATGTCCTATGGAGGCTGAGTCGATGCCGATCGGCGACCTCCTAGGTTCCCAGCGCCGCTGGGGCACAACGAGGTGCCGCAAGTTCCTCCAGAGTTTCCACATGTTGGAGACCAAGACCGTCGGCTCGATGACGGACCGCCAGCGACACGAGCTGGCCCGATCGCTCGACGCCGCCGGCGTTGCCGCGTTCGCGAGTCGCGAGTCGCACCTAGTGGGAGCCGCTGCGTAGATCGACCGTCCTGGGGCCGGACATTCCCGTGTGGGGATTCCGGCCCAAGACGTTCGGTGTCGTGGCGTAGCTCAGCGCGTGGCGAGCTCGAGCAGATGTCCGTCCGGGTCGCGAAAGTAGATCGAGGAGAAGCGGCCCCGAGTGAACACTTCCGATGCCGGGATGTTCCGGCTCTCGAGGTAGTCGCGCCAGGCCGCGAGCTCGTCCTTGCCCGATACGGCGAACGCGAAGTGATGCGTCGCACCTCGCCCTTCCGTCGCCGCGTCCATCTCGGGGTATTCCATGAAGCTGACCAATGACCCGGGCTCACCGGTCGCGTCGCCGAACCAGAAATGGCGCGTCCCGGGATCGTCGGGATTGTCGGCCTCCTCGACGAGCGCTAGCCCGAGGGTGTCGCGATAGAACGCCGTCGTCTTGTCGAGATCCTCGACGATCGCCGTCACGTGGTGGAGCCCTAAGAGCTTCATCTGCTTATCAGCCATTGGCGGTCAGGCTATTGACACGACGGATTGCGCAGCGGGCGATGACATCGCCACGTCAATCCGCGTTGATCTGGCAAGGAAGCAGGGAGCGACGCGTGCGCTCGCACGCGAGCGACTAATGACGCCGCCAGATCAGCGCGGAAGGCGTGGCGCAATGATTCGGAACGCCTTCAATCCTAGACCCAGCCGCTCCCGATCTTCGGAGAGCGTCGGATCGAGTCCGGTCAGCTCCTTGATGCGCTCGAGCCGGTAGGCGACCGTGTGGCGGTGGGCGTAGATCGCCGCGGCGGTCGCATTCATGTTGCAGTCGTGGTCGAGATAGGACGACAGCGTGTCGATCAGTGAAGTGCGGTACTGATCGTCATAGCGGACGATCGCCGCCACGGTGTCCTCGTAGAACGAGCGAATCTCCTCTGGATGCGACGCGAGCACCCGGAACAGCAGCCTGTAGGTGCCGGTCCCGATGTCCTGGGCGGAGATCGGCGCGCCTGAGACCGTCAGCACGTCGAGCACGAGCTCCGCCTCCTGAATCGCGCGATCGAGCCCGGAGATGTCGGCATGGAACGTGGACAGACCGACCGTGCCGTAGCGCTGCAGCCGTGTCGCCAGCGCGCCCGCTCGCTGCAAGGTGCGTTCGGGTGCGTCATCGCCGCCGGTCGCCGGCAACAGCGCGTACACGCGTCCGTCGAGCGCCTCGGCGAGCGCGCCCTCCCATTCGCCCGCGATCGTCGCCAGGACGTGCCGGGGCCGCTCTGTCGACAGTTCGGCGCACAGCACGACGACGCCGCGTGCGAGATCGCAGCCCAGGCGTGCCGCGCGGCGCATCACCTCGCCTGGTTCGAGATCGTCGCGCGAGCGCAGTTCCTCGAGGAACGATCCGCGCAGGTTCTGCTCGACCTCCTCACGCGCCTCCACGATCGCCACCTCGGTCAGGCATGCGATTGCGGCCAGATGCAGGATCTCACGAGCTTGGGGCGCGGGCTCCCCGGCCGTCGCCAGCAGCGCGACCTCGCCGATCTCCGCATCGCCTGAGCGGATCAGCTCACGTTCGATCGCGTCACTGACGTCCGGCTCGATTCCCAGACGCGGTAGGCGAATCACGACGCGACCGCCGGCCGCGTCGCCGGCGATCTCTTCGACGCGCGTGATCCCTTCGCCAGCGAGCACCGCGTCCACCATCGCGAGGTGCACGTCGCGCAGCTCCGTGACGAGTGGGGCGGCGCCAGAGTCCATCTTCTTCGCCGCCCCGCTCATAGCACGGCCTCTATCCGGCGGCTGCGGCTGCAGCATCGCGATGCGCCTGCAGGACTACCGCGCCGGACTCGCCGGTCCGGACGCGGTAGGCCTCTTCAACTGGCATCACGAACAACTTCCCGTCGCCCACCGCACCTGTACGAGCGTGCTTGAGGAACGTGTCGACGATCACCTGGACGTCAGGCTCTCCGACGACGCATTCCACCTTCAGCTTCGGCCGTAGGTAGTCGGTGAGCTCCGCTCCCCGGTACCGCCCGGTCACTCCCCTCTGACGCCCGGAACCCTTGACCTCGGTCACGGACAATGAGGGGAAGCCGAGCTCGAGCAGCTCCGTACGGATCGGCTCGAACACCTCGCTTCGGATGTAGGCGACGACCATCTTCATGTCGCTAGGCGATCTCCGACTTCGGGATGAACTGCTCCGGGTACCCGTACATGCCGTGCTCGGAGATGTCCAGGCCCGCGTCCTCGTACTCCTCGGAGACACGCATGCCGATCGTCTTCTTGATCGCCCAGAAGGTCGCGTAGCTCATGATGAACACGAAGATGAACGCGATCGTCAGACCGACGACCTGTGCGATCAGCTGGCCGAAGCCGCCACCGTAGAACAGACCACCATCGGGATTGCCGATCGCGTTGTACTTAGCGAACTTGGGCGCCGTGAACAACCCGCAGGCGATCGTGCCCCAGACACCACACAACCCGTGTGCCGTGAGCGCCCCGACCGGATCGTCGATCTTCTTGTCGATCGCTGCGATACCGAGCGGCACGATGATGCCCGCGATCAGTCCGATCGGCAGAGCCGCCCAGGCCTCCACGTAACCGGACGGAGCGGTGATCGCGACCAGGGCGCCGATCGCACCGTTGCCCGCCATCCCGATGTCGATGTTCTTCGTCGTGACGTAGGAGGTCGTCAGCGCGCCGATCACGCCGGCCGCCGCCGCGAGGTTGGTCACAAGGATCACCTCTGGGAAACGACCGTCGAGTGCGCCCAGTGTCGAGCCCGGGTTGAACCCGAACCAGCCGAGCCACAGGATCAGGACGCCGAGGCCGAACAGCGGCATGTTGTGGCCCGGGATCGCGCGCGGGCTGCCGTCGGGCCCGTAGCGCCCGCGGCGGGCGCCGAGCTGCAACAGCACGGCGAACGCTCCCGTCGCGCCGATCATGTGCACCGCGGTCGAGCCGGCGAAGTCCTGCATCCCGATGTTGGACTGCAGCCAGCCGCCGCCGAACACCCAGTGCGAGGCGATCGGGTAGATGAAGCCGGCGAAGACGACGGCGTAGATGACGTAGACGCCGAACTTGATCCGCTCGAGCGTCGTGCCCCACACGATCGCCAGCGACACCGCGCAGAACACGAACTGGAAGAACCACTTCGACTCGATCGTCGCGTCGGAGAGGCCCATGACGGCGAACGCCTTCTGCGGGTCGCCGTAGTCGCGCAGGAAGAACCCGGCGTCGCCGATGATCTTGCCGTTGCCGAAGGCGAAGGCGAAGCCGATGGCCCAGTACATGATCGCCGCGATCGAGAAGTTGGTGAGGATCTTCGCGATCACCGTCCCCGCGTTCTTGCCACGAGAGAAGCCGATCTCCAGGAACGCGAAGCCGGCCTGCATGAACATCACGAAGCAGCCGGCGATGATCACCCACAGCGAGTTGATCGCCACGGAGTCGGGCAGGACGCCGTTGTTGGCGGCATCAAGAGTGTCGGCGGATGCCACCGCCGGCAGAACCAATGCGGCCACGATCCCCAGCAGGGATCCCCGGGCCAGCCACGAACGTCGCAAGACAACAACCTCCTCGGTCGTAAGGGAGCGAGGATCAGTGTCGGCGCCCGGTGTCCCCGGGTCTTTGGACACCGGTCGAAACATCGCCGGGGCGGATTCTCCAAAGGGTCGATTCGCCCGCAAACTCCAGCAATCCGCGCCGCGGGCGAACGCCGAACGGGGATGTTTGGCCATCTGGACAATGGCGTGCGCACGCGCCGTGACTACGCTGGCGCGCATGCCCAGAACCCGCACGCAGAATGTCACCGCCGCGCAGTGGAGCCCCAATGGGGGCGCGCTGGGCGCACCTGACCTCACCGTCCCGGCCAACCAGGTCTTCGGGGCGAACGTCTTCTCGCCCTCCGTCCAGCGCCAGCGGCTGCCCTCGGAGATCTTCAAGCGCCTGCAGGAGACGCTCGACGAGGGCTCTCCGCTCGACCCGATCCTCGCCGACGCCGTCGCGGCCGCGATGAAGGACTGGGCGATGGAGAAGGGCGCCACCCACTTCACCCACTGGTTCCAGCCCCTCACCGGCTCGACCGCGGAGAAGCACGACTCCTTCTACGGCCCCACCGGCGACGGCGCCGCGATCGCGGAGTTCTCCGGCAAGGAGCTCATCCAGGGCGAGCCCGACGCCTCCTCGTTCCCGACCGGCGGCATCCGGGCGACGTTCGAGGCCCGCGGCTACACCGCCTGGGACCCGACCTCCCCGGCCTTCATCCTCGAGAACCCCAACGGCGCGCTGCTCTGCATCCCGACCGCGTTCGCCTCCTGGACGGGCGAGGCGCTCGACCACAAGATCCCGCTGCTGCGGTCGATGGACGCGCTCTCCAAGTCGGCGATCCGGGCGCTGCGCCTGCTCGGCGACGGCGACGCCAAGCGCGTGTTCACCACGGTCGGCCCCGAGCAGGAGTACTTCCTGATCGACGAGCAGTACTACTTCGAGCGCCCCGACCTGATCACGACCGGGCGCACGCTGTTCGGCGCCCAGCCGCCGAAGGGCCACGAGCTCGACGACCACTACTTCGGCTCGATCCCCGAGCGCGTGCTCGCGTGCATGCTCGAGGTCGAGAACGAGCTTGCGAAGCTCGGCGTGCCGATCAAGACGCGGCACAACGAGGTCGCGCCGGCGCAGTACGAGGTCGCGCCGGTGTTCGAGAACTCGAACCT
>DATMIZ010000144.1:0-4997 GCA_035554055.1 Baekduia sp.
AGCGCCTCGAACACAGCACCGCCCGACGGCTCGAAGATCACGTCGACCGGTCCGCCGGCGGCCGCGAGCACACGCTCTGAAAGCCCTTCGGGATCGCCGTCCAACGCGACGTCAGCTCCGAGTCCTTCGCAGAGCGCGCGCTTCTCGGCGGTCGATGCGGTCGCGATCACCGTCCCGGCGCCAAACGCCCGCGCCAAGCCGAGCAGTAACGAGCCGGTGCCGCCCGCGCCCGATCCCACGAGCACCTTCGCGCCGGCACGCGGCTGGGCCGTGGTCGCCAACAGGTGGTAGGCCGTGACTCCCTGCACGAAGAGCGCGAGCGCGACGTCGTCACCGATGTCGTCGGGGATCTCGAACACGAGCTCGCGCGGGGCGGTCACGTACTGCGCGTATCCACCGGTGCGGCAGTAGGCGACGACGCGCGCGCCGGTGTCGGTGCGGATGCCGGCGACCTCGCTGCCCGGGATGAGCGGCAGCGACTGCTTGTCCAGGTAGCGGTCCTCGCGCGCGTGGATGTCGGCGAAGTTGACGCCGGCGAGCGTCACGTCGATCAGCACCTCGTCGCCGCTGGCCGCGGGCTTTTCCACCTCGATGAGGCGCAGAACGTCCGGCCCGCCGAACTCCGTCTGCTGGATCACACGCACCTCGGTGAGGCTAAACCTCCCGAAGGGGAGAAGTCATTTGCAGTTGCGGCCAGATAGATTTCCCCGCCATGAGCCTCACTGTTGTCGGATCAATCGCCTATGACTCTGTAGAGACCCCCGCCGGTAAGCGGGAGCGGATGCTTGGTGGCGCGGCCACCCACTTCGCACTGTCCGCGTCGTTCTTCGACGAGGTCCGCGTTGTCGGCCCCGTCGGTGACGACTTCGGCGATGCCGAGTTCGCCACGCTGCGCACGCGCGGCACCAACACCGACGACGTCGAGCAGATCCCCGGCGGCAAGACCTTCTTCTGGTCCGGTGTCTACAGCGACAACCTCAACCAGCGCGAGACGCTCGTCACCGACCTCAACGTCTTCGAGACGTTCGAGCCCAAGCTCTCCGAGGGCAGCAAGGCCGCTGACGTCCTGTTCCTCGCGAACATCCAGCCGGACCTTCAGTACGGCGTCCTCGAGCAGGTCGCCAACGCCAAGTTCTCAGCGCTCGACTCGATGGATCTCTGGATCAACATCGCCAACGAGTCGCTCGTGAAGGTGATCAAGGCGGTCGACTGCCTGATCCTCAACGACGAGGAGCTCGAGCTGCTCACGGGCAAGTCGCTCGTCCCGGCCTGCCACGAGGTACTCACCTGGGGCCCGAAGGTCGTCGTCGCCAAGCAGGGCAAGTACGGCGCCGCCGTCTTCTCCAAGGACGACATCTTCGCGCTGCCGGCCTACCCGCTGCAGGCCGTCGCCGACCCGACCGGCGCAGGCGACACGTTCGCCGGCGGCTTCGTCGGTTACATCGCCGCGCAACTCAACGCCGGCAACGAGCTCAGCTCCGAGGTCCTGCGTACAGCGATGGCGTACGGCACGGCGATCGCGTCTTACAACGTCGAGGAGTTCGGCACCGAGCGTGTCGCCCGCCTCACCGCGAGCGAGATCGAAGGCCGCGTGAACGACCTCTCCAAGATGACGTCGTTCACGCCGCAGCTGATTGATCTGCGGTCGTAGGGCAGCATCGGATCCGCGGTCAGCGTCGCGCTAGCGCGATGGCTACCTGATCGCGGATCCCTGCGGAGAACGCCGAGACGGAAAAGCGCTGGGCCTGGGCCATTGCATCCGCCGGGTCCAGCCGCGTGAGGCCTTCGTCCGTCAGCACGGCGGCGAGCGCATCGACGTCACCGGGCGTCACCAGCACGCCGGTCTTACCGTCGATCACCGTTTCGAGCGCTCCACCCGCGGCCGCGGCGACAACGGGCCGCCCGGCAGCCTGCGCCTCAACCGCCGTGATGCCGAACTCCTCGATATTCGGCATCACCAGCGCTCGGCAACGTGCGTACAGGACGGCGAGGGCTGGATCGTCGATACGGCCGAGGAACTCGGCATGCTCGCCATATAGCCCGCGCAGACGCGCCTCGTCGGCGCCGCCTCCGACGACCTTGACCCTGACTCCGGCGCGACGAGCCGCCTCGAGCGCCACGTCCACTCGCTTGTGACGCACGAGCTCGCACACGATCAGGACGAAGTCTTCCGGGTCTCCAGGGGCAAAGCGCGAAAGATCCACAGGAGGATGGACGATCGGCGCCTGGACGCCCCAATAGCGCGCGATCCGTTCCTGACATATCCGGGAATTCGCTATGTAATGCGCGCCGCGGGCCGCGGCCCGGATGTCCCAGTCGCGAATCCGGGAGAGCACCCGAGACATCAACGGGCGTGCTATTCGCGGCGCCTGAGCCAGGCCCAGAGCTTCTTCCTGCCACACATATCGAAATGGCGCGTGGCAATAGCAGACGTGCACGGCTCCCGGATCTGGGATCACGCCATGGGCAAATGCGCTCGACGAGGACACGATGAGGTCGCGCCCACTGACGTCCAGGCGCTCTACCGCCCACGGCAGCACCGGCAGCAGTGCCTTGAATGTCGACTGACGAGCCCCCAACCACTGGAGCGGAGAGGTCTGAATGGAATGGCCAGCGAGCCTCGATCCAAACGCCTTACGGTCGTAGAGGATGGTGGCGATCGAAGCATTGGGCCAGAGATCGCAAATCGTGGCAAAGGTACGCTCGGCGCCACGCATGACCAAGAGATAGTCATGCACGAGCATCACCCGCGAAGATTCGATCTGAGCGCCGGCCTCAGCGCGCATTCGCCAACTCCAACAGCTCGGCCTCGACGAGGTCGCCCGCCGTCTGCCAGCTGAACCGCTCGGCCCAGGCACGTCCTTCTACGGCGAGACGAGCCGCAAGTTCGTCGTCGCTCAGCAGCTTCACGATCGCGTCCGCGACCGCCACATGGTCCTCAGGATCAACGAGCAGACCCGACTTGCCGTCGTCAACCGCGTCGACGGCACCGCCCACAGCGCCAGCTACGACAGGAACGCCATGCGCGTTTGCTTCCAAATACACGATGCCGAAACCCTCGCCTGCGAAGCCGCCGGCCGGGAGGCGACTGACCATGCAAAATACGTCAGCCCGCGCGAGTTCTCGATCGCGCTCCTCATCACTGACGGCTCCAAGAAACCGGACTGTGTCCGCCAGACCAGCGGTCTGAGCACGGTCCTCGAGCATCGACCGCAGCGGCCCCTCACCGATCACATGCCAGCGGATGTCCGGCACCTTGGCTCGGATCAACGGCATGGCACGCAAGACGACATCATGGCCTTTGTAACGATCCTCGAGCCTCGAGATCGTCAGGAGGGTCGGGGGGCCTTGACGATCGCGCTTGGGCAAGGCCGGTCGAGCAGGCAGGTCAACCGCGGGGCTGATGAGACTTACCCGAGCTGGGTTGGCTCCCGCTGCCAGGGCCAAATCTCGCGCATATCCGCTGATGGCCAGCACACGATCACAACGAGTCAGCGCAAAGCGCGCCAGTTGCGGACGTGCGCCCATCTCCTTCGCGTAGACGTACTGGGCGACCGGCAGTGCCAGCTGCTTACGCAAAAATGCGGCGGCCGGACTCGCGATGATGTGGGTACTCAGTACTACATCTGGCTTTTCACGCAGGGCCAGTCGTACGGTCTCAGCATTAAGTGCCATCATTCTGAGCGCCCGCTGAGACGAAATCGCAGGGGTTCGCACAACGCGAAACTCTTGGTCTCGATCAAAGGCGGCGGCGCCTTGGTGCCCAACTGTGACGACAATCGGCTCGAGCTCGCGGAACGAGGAGACGACTCGATGACACAAAAGCTGGATCCCGCCCTTCGCCGGCGGAAAATCGGGGGTGACCACCAGGACCTTTCTTGTCATCGGTCACGCCCCGCGTACCGATCCAGCCAGAGGCCGCAGGCGAGCACCGGCCACAGAATCGACGTCCTGTTACGTCCGCCAAAATGCTCCGCCATCGCCTCGCGCATGCACTCACGATCAATGAACCCCTCGTTGACGAGCGTGCCGCGGGCGAGCTGATCTTCGAGGACCGGCCGCAACGGGCCGCGCAGCCACTCGCCTCCCGGCACACGGAAAGCGGTCTTGCGGCGACTGCCCGCGCGGTGCGGCAGATACTGTCCGACGGCCTCGCGTAGAAGGTGCTTGCCGCCGCCCGCCAGGTGCGTGGGTCCCCGGACACTGTTGGCGAACTCGGCGAGCGATCGGCCAAGGTAAGGAGCGCGTACTTCCAGCGAGTTCAGCATCCCCGCGCGGTCGGACTTGTAGAGCACGTCTTCCGGCAACCAGTGACGCTGATCCAGCTGCATAAATGCGTCCGCTCCCAGTTCGCCCGCGAAGCCCTCTACGTGCGGCGCGAGGCTGGCAAGCGCTGAGGACGAGTACGAGAGGGACTGCAATCGAGGTCCGTACAGAGCCGGGCGGGCCTCCCGGCGATGCGCGGTGACCCAATCGAGGTGCCGCTCCAGCGTCGGCTGCGGAGCGAGTACGTCGGACAGCCGAGCCACGCTAGAGCCGAGCGACAGCGAGGCCAGCCGCCGAGCCCCGACCGCGGCCCAGCGCTCCGGGAGGATCCGCTTGACCTGGGTCGAGCGAATCAGCCATCGATAGCGCGGATACCCACCGAACAGCTCATCGGCTCCCTCACCTGCAAGTACGACGGTGACCTGCCGGCGCGCCAGCTCACAGACGGCATGTAGCGGGATGATCGCGGGATCCGCCAGCGGTTGGTCGAGGACGCCCAACACCGCAGGTACGCGTCTGCTGACATCAGCCTGGTCCATCACGAGTTCGTGGTGGTCGGTGTGCAACTGCCGGGCCACACGCCGTGCCTGATCCAGTTCAGAGACGTTGCCGACGTCGTATCCGACCGTAAACGTCTTCGTAGACCCTGAATCGCGTTCGGCAATCATGGCCGCGATCAGCGCCGAGTCGACGCCCCCGCTCAGCAGAACACCAACCGGGACATCCGAAAC
>DATMIZ010000145.1:0-8590 GCA_035554055.1 Baekduia sp.
GATGCCGGACGAGACCGGTGCGGGCGGGGGAGCTTCGTCGACGGGTGGAGCCGGCGGCGGATCGACCGGTGGCGGTGGGGCGGCCGCTGTCGGATCGATCGAAGTATCTGGTTCGGCTGCCGTGGCCTGCGGCTTTGGTGAGAGCTGGAGTCCGCCGAGCTGGGCGTCCAGCTGTGCGTCGAGCACCACCTTCGCGGCATCCGGATCGGGACGCAGAGCGTCATCGCCGGCCGCACTGGGAGCGGCCTCCGGCGCGGACCGTGCGCCGGCGTCGGCGCCGTCCGGCTTGAAATTGGGGTCGATGCCGCCCGAGTAGACATGCGGAGTCGCGGGAGGCGGGATCTCCGGGCCGCTCAGAACCTCGGTTCCGGGCAGGGGCGCAGGTGTGCGCCAATCGATCGACTTGCTGGCTTCCTCGGGCGCTTTCTCGTCATCGGGGGTGGGGTATTGGTGTGTGTCGGCGGAGTCCACACTTCAGTGGTCGGCTGAAAGGCGCCGGCCCTGAACATCTGCAATGGACGCCTGTTCGACGTCGTACGTGGGCAGGCGCGGCCGTGTTTGCGGTCGATTCGGCGTATCGTTTCAGGGGCTGCGCTCATACGGGCGCCACGCGGGCGTCCGCTTCGATTTGGATTGCCCTATCATCGGTTCCCGCCGCGCGGCTCACGTGCGGCTTTTCTCCGCTATGAAGACATTTGTCGCCCATCCCAACACGCGTGAACGCAACTGGTACGTCGTCGACGCCAACGGCAAGACGCTCGGTCGCCTCGCAACGCAGATCGCCGAACAGCTTCGCGGGAAGGGCAAGCCCGAGTACACCCCGCACGTCGACACCGGTGACTTCGTCATCGTCGTCAACGCCGAGAAGATCGCCGTAACCGGCAACAAGCTCGCCGACAAGCTCTACTACCGCCATTCCGGCTACCCAGGCGGCATCCGCTCGCGCACGCTGGCCGAAATGCTGGAACGCCGCCCCGAAGAAGTGATCCGCAAGGCGGTCAAGGGGATGCTTCCCCGCAACCGGCTCGCGCGCCAGCAGTTGACCAAGCTGAAGGTCTACGCCGGCCCGGACCATCCGCACGCAGCCCAACAGCCAGAGATGCTGGAGATCTAGACCTTTATGTCCGACGAGACCCCGCAGGACGAGACACCCGAAGAGATTCCGGCAGTCGCAGAGCCGGCCGCCGAAGAGCCCGCGGTCGACCCTGTCGCCGAAGAGACGCCCGCAGAGCCGGCCGCGAAGGAGAAGCCCGCGATTCCCGGCGCCGACCTCGAGGTCGACATCGTGCCCGAGGGCTCCGATGCGCTCGACAGCAACAGCGAGGACGTCGATCCTTACGCGCTGAGCGAAGAGCCCGCACTCGTCGAGGAAGAGGACATCGTCGACGAAGGACCGATCGCCACAGCGATCACGCTCGCGGCCGACGCGCGCTACCGCGCGACCGGTAAGCGCAAGAGCGCCGTGGCTCGCGTCATGCTGAAGCCCGGCACCGGCGAGTACACGATCAACGGCCGCACCCTCAACGAGTTCTTCCCGCGCGACACGCTGCAGCGCAACATCCGTCAGCCGCTCGAAACGGTCGCGCTCGAGGAGAAGATGGATGTGGTCGCACGACTGCACGGCGGCGGTGTCTCATCGCAGGCCGGTGCGCTTCGTCACGGCATCTCGCGCGCGCTGCTCGAGGCCGATCCCAACCTGCGTGGCGAGCTCAAGCGCCGCGGCTTCCTCACACGTGACGCGCGTGCGAAGGAACGCAAGAAGGCCGGCCTGAAGAAGGCCCGCAAGAAGCCTCAGTTCTCCAAGCGCTAACAGCGGCTCCACGCGTGGCCCGCAAGCTCTTCGGCACCGACGGCGTACGTGGCGTCGCCGGCGAGACGCTCACCGCCGATCTCGCGAGCGACCTCGGCCGTGCGGCGGCTGCGGAATCACAGGCCAAGCGCCCACGAGTCCTGGTCGTGCGCGATACCCGCGAATCCGGCGAGGGGCTACAGGCCGCACTCGCCGAGGGCGTCATGCAGGCGGGGGGCGAAGTGCTGCTGGGCGGAGTGTTGCCCACGCCGGCCGTTCCGCTGCTGATCAATCGCTACGGCTACGACCTCGGCGTCGTGATCAGCGCATCACACAATCCGTATCAGGACAACGGGATCAAGTTCTTCGGACCAGACGGCTTCAAGCTGTCCGACGAGACGGAACTCGCGATCGAAGCACGCATCGAGGCCCCGTTTCCACACGCCGAGCATCCAGGCACCACGCAGGCGCTCGACGGCACGCTTGCGGACTACATCGATGAGCTCCACAAGCGCTTTCAGTCGCTGGATCTGAGCGGCGTCGACATCGTCATCGATTGCGCCAACGGCTCGACCTTCGAGGCCGCGCCTGAAATCTTCCGGCGCCTCGGCGCTGCGCCGACCGTGATCGCCGCGAGCCCCGACGGGCGCAACATCAACGACCACTGCGGCTCGACCCACATCGACGCGTTGGCGAAGGTCGTCGTCGACGGGGGACACGACATCGGGTTCGCGTTCGACGGCGACGGTGACCGCGTCCTGGCCGTCGATGGAAACGGCGTCGTCGTCGACGGCGATGAGCTGATCGCGCTCGCGAGCCTGCACCTCCAAAGCGAGGGCCGGCTCGGCGGCGGTGTCGTCGTCACCGTGATGACCAACTACGGCTTCTTTGACTCGATGCGGACAGCCGGAATCGAAACCGTCACCGCCAGCGTCGGCGACCGCTACGTGCTGGAGGAGCTGCGTGCGCGCGGCTGGGCGCTTGGTGGGGAGCAGTCCGGCCACATCATCGACATGGGTTTCTGTCCCTCCGGCGATGGGATCGCCGCGGCGCTGCTCACGCTCGAGGCGCTCGGCGGGCGACCTCTCGCAGCGCGCGACGCCATGACCAAGCTCCCGCAGCGATTGGTCAACGTGAAGGTTGCAGATCGGGACGCCGCGATGGCATCGCCTGCGCTGGCGCAAGCGACGGCGGACGAAGCCGCGAAGCTCGAAGGTCGCGGCCGGGTCCTCGTGCGCCCGTCCGGCACCGAGCAGCTGGTCCGGGTGATGGTCGAGGCACCGACCGAGGACGAGGCCGACGCGGTCTGTGGACGTCTGGTGGCCGTGGCCGAGTCCGGCGCCTAGTCTCTACGGCTTATGTGTGGAATCGTCGGATATGTAGGCCAGCAGCAGGTGCAGGACGTCCTGCTCGACGGGCTGCGCAAACTCGAATACCGGGGCTATGACTCGGCGGGGATCTCGGTCCTCTCCGACGCTCATATCGACTCCGTCCGAGCGGTCGGCAATCTCGACAATCTCGCCGCGGCGATGACCGGCGGCGGCGGGGTCGCCGTCGCCACCGAGGAGCTCGCGACCGGCATCGGGCACACACGCTGGGCGACGCACGGTCGCGTCAACGAGGCCAACGCGCACCCGCACTACGACAACGAGGACAAGGTTCACGTGGTCGTCAACGGGATCGTCGAGAACTACCTCTCGCTCAAGCAGCGCCTACAGGATCAAGGCGCGCGCTTCACGTCGGAGACCGACGCCGAGGTGATCGCTCACCTCGTCGCGTTCCATCTCGCCAGCGGTGACCTCGTCGAGGCCGTGCGCGCGGCGTACAACGAGATGGAAGGCCACTACGCGTTCGTCGCGATCGCGGCCGGCAGTCCCGGCGTCATGGTCGGCGCGCGCAAGGAATGCCCGCTGATCGTCGGCCGGGGGGACGGGGAGACGTTCCTCGGCTCGGCGGTCCCGGCGTTCCTCAAGCACACACGCCGCGTCCAATTCATCGAGAACGGCGAGATCGTCGTCGTCACGGCAGACGACGTGCGCTTCCTGACGCCGGACGGCGAGCCGATCGAGCGCGAGATCGTCGAGATCGACTGGGACGAAGAGACCGCCGAAAAAGGTGGTTACGAGACCTTCATGCTCAAGGAGATCCACGAGCAGCCGGACGCGATCGCCGAGACGATCGCCGACAGGACCGTGCGCCCCGACGGTGTGGACCTCAACGACGCCGGGCTCGACGAATCGATGCTGCAGGACCTCAGCAGGATCATCATCGTCGCCTGTGGCACGAGCTACCACGCCGGTCTGATCGGCCGTTACGCGATCGAGGAATGGGCGCGCATCCCGGTCGAGGTGGACGTCGCGTCCGAGTACCGCTATCGCAACCCCGTCGTCGGTCCCGGAGACCTGGTCATCGGGATCACGCAGTCGGGCGAAACCGCCGACACGCTTGCCGCGATGAACCTGGCGCGCGATCGCGGCGCCAAGGTGATCGCGGTCACCAACGTGATGGGCTCGCAGGCAACGCGCGACGCCGACGGCGTGCTCTACACGCGCGCCGGCCTCGAGGTCTCCGTGGCAGCGACCAAGACCTTCGTCTGTCAGGTGGCGGTCATGTATCTGCTCGCGCTACGGCTCGCCGAGCTGCGCGGCGCGCTCTCCAAGGAGCGACTCACCGATCTCGTCGCCCAGCTGAAGCACATCCCGCAGAACATCGACGAACTGCTGCGCACGATCGATCTCGATGTGATCGCACAGACTCACTTCGAGGCGCAGTTCTTCCTCTACGTCGGCCGCCATGTCGGGCTGCCGATCGCGCTCGAGGGCGCGCTGAAGCTCAAGGAGATCTCGTACGTCTCGACCGACGCGTACGCGGCGGGCGAGATGAAGCACGGCCCGATCGCTCTGCTCGATGAGTCGACCCCCGTCGTTGCGGTGGCGACGCAGTCGCCTGTGCTCGAAAAGATCGTCTCGAACATGCAGGAGGTGCGTGCACGCGGAGCGCACGTGATCGCGATTGCCTCCGAGGGTGACGAGACGATCGGCGAACACGCCGCCGACGTGATTCGCATTCCGGCGACGGACTGGATGCTGCAGCCGCTGATCGCCGTCGTCCCACTGCAGCTCTTGGCGTACCGGATCGCGAGGTTGCGCGGACTAAACGTCGATCAGCCCCGCAACTTGGCCAAAACAGTCACCGTCGAGTAGCGGCGTCGGCAACGGCGCCTCGTCGCGCCTGACCACGCAGCCGATTCGCTCACGTACTGAAGTACGTTCGCTCACGTCCGCTTGTCCTGACACGACGATCCATCCGTTGCCCGACGCCGCTCATCGGGCAGCTTCATACATGCGTTGAGAAATCCGTGGTGGTTTCAGGAACGGGAAAAGCCAGGCATCCGTTTCTGAGCTACGAAGGGATTTCTGTCATGAGATGTCGTGGCCTTATCGCCGCTTCAATACTCGGAACACTGGTCTCCGCCGGTCCTGCCTCTGCGGACATCGTCAAGGCGCCGACCGGTCCGTCGAGTCAGATCAAGCCCAACAAGACGACGCTCAAGGCGCTGGAGAAGGGCGGCGTCACCTGGCGTGCCACCGGCAAAGGCAAGAAGTCAGGTTCAACGCTCTCGCTTCCATACTCGCTGGCACGGTGGGATTTCCAGGCCCACGACGGCGATGTCGCTCACTTCCAGAAGAGCACGGGCTTTCGCCTAAGGCGAGCGGGCGGGCATTCGATCAGCATGGTGCACCCGCGCGTGGTCGTTGATGGCAGCAACGGCTACATAACAGCATTGATCGCGGGTGTGCGAGTGAAGACGTTCACGTTCAAGCTGGCGTCCGGGACGATCACCGACACAGCGTCGCAGCAGACGATCAAGGGGCTGAAACTGAAGCTCACGAAGGCGTCGGCTGACTACCTGAACCGTGGGCTCAAGCGCAAAGTCCTGCGGCGCTACTCCCAGTTCGGGACTCTCAACTTGCGGCTCCTCAAGCCGTCCTCGGGCTCCGGACCGATCGCGCTGAAGTCGGCGCCCGGTCAGGGCACCAATCCCGGCGGCACGCTGAGGATCGGTCCAGGGCTGACGGGCGCGGTCCCCGCGGGGGGCACGCTGCTGCCGCTATCGCCGAGCCTGGCGGTCGATACGAACGGCGACGGTCAAGCCGAGGCGAACGTCATCGGCCTCCCGCTGAAGGGTGCGACATTTGACGCGACCTCACGTACCGGGACGATTTCCCTGAATGGAGGCTTGGTCGTCAGGATCGCGGGCCAGGACGTTGCAGTCCTCGACGATCCGGAGATCGTTGTCGGCACGACACCACAGGCCAGCGGGCTGTACGCGCTGGTTCAGGGCGTGCGGGTGAAAGTGGGTGACATCGATCCCTCGAAGCTGAACGTCAACGTGCACAACGGCACGGTCACCATCTCCGATCTCGATGTGCTCGTCGCACCCGGGGTGACGCTTCCGGGCGTAGGGCTCCTCGCGCCCGGCACCCAGTTGCTGAGCCTCGATCTGTCGCTGCCGCAGAGCTAGCCCGTGCGGTGTCGACCGGGTATGTCCCGGTCGGCACCGCCAGGCGGTTGTCTGCCGTGCAACACGTCGGTTTCGACGGCGTGAGTCCAGGCAAGAACTGGCTGTCAACAGTCAGGAGTCGCGATGTCCCTCGAGCATGATGATGAACGTGCGACCGTGCGGGCCAAGCGGGTGCGAAAGGGTGCTGCCGGCAGTCCCCCCGACAGTCCGATGAAGCTCGGCGGGCGTGCCAAGAAGGACGCGCTGAAGCGAACCGTCAAGGAGTTCCAAGCCGACAACCTCACGGACTGGGCTGCCGCACTCACCTACTACGGCGTGATGGCGCTGTTTCCCGCGTTGATCGCTCTGGTGGCGGTGCTCGGGTTGATCGGAGCTTCTGCCACCCAGCCGCTTCTGGACAACCTCGCTCTCGTTTCCCCCGGTCCGGCGCGGGACATCCTGACGAGCACGATCCAGAACCTCACGGAAAACCAGGGCTCCGCAGGGATCGCATTTGTCATCGGGCTGCTCGTGGCCCTGAACGCGGCATCGGGTTACATCGGCGCGTTCACGCGCGCTTCAAACTCGATTTACGAAGTCGCGGAGGGACGTCCGATCTGGAAGCTCAAGCCGTTCCAGCTGGCGTTGACTTGCGTACTTCTGGTGTTGCTGGTGCTGACGATCGGGGCGGTCGCGATCTCGGGTCCCCTGGCCGAGGAGGCAGGAAAGCTGGTGGGCCTCGGGAGCAGCGCCGTCTTGGTGTGGGACGTCGCCAAGATTCCGGTGCTGCTGGCGATCGTCGCGTTCATGATCGCGTTTCTCTACTGGGCGGCGCCGAACGTCAAGCAGCCCGGTTTCAAGTTCATAACGCCAGGTGGCGTGGTTGCGCTCGTGTTGTGGGTCGTGGCTTCGCTGCTGTTCGCTCTCTACGTGGCGACTTTCGCCTCGTACGACAAGACCTACGGGGCGTTGGGGGGAGCAGTCGTGTTTCTTGTCTGGCTGTGGATCTCGAATCTCGCGATCTTGTTTGGCGCGGAGTTCAACGCCGAGCTGCAGCGAAGCCAGCAGCGAGAGGCCGGACACGACGCGCCACTGGACGAGCCATTCCTCGAACCGAGAGACACCTCAAAGCTCGAAAAGTCCTGATTTGCGTCACCTCTCAGACGCCGAAGGCAAACACCTGTTTGGCGACGTGACTCGAAGGCAACGATCAGGCGACCGTCGTTCGTCCAAGCGAACGGCGGCCACTCAGACGCGATCGGAAGAGAGACAACATGGCTCAGATAAGTGAAAGCCCGAGCGGCGCGGGCGAGGGCGGAATCAGTGAGAAGGCCGGCGAGCTCGGGCACAAGGCTCAAGAACAGATGCAGGCCGCCGGCGGACAGCTGCACGGCATGATCCAGACGCAGGTAGATCAGCGGTCGACCCAGTTGGGTCACCGGCTGACAGCCAACGCGGATGACCTTCAGTCCGTAGCGGTCACACTCCGGGACCAAGGCAAAGAGGGTCCGGCCAAGATGGCCGAGAAAGCCAAGGATCAGGTTGAGAAGGTCGGCACGTGGCTCGAGCAGGCTGACGGCGACCAGATCGTGCGCGATGTCGAGGACTTCGCCCGCCGGAACCCGTGGGCGATGGCAGCGGCTGCGGCAGCGGTTGGCTTCGCCGCGTCGAGGACTCTCAAGGCGTCCTCTGCGACCCGCCAGCAGGGTGCCCCTGCTCTACAGCAGGGAGCCGGCTATGTCGCGTGATGGAGTCGTGGACGACCGCTCCACAGGCGAACTGCTTCGTGACCTGTCAACGGAGATCACGACGCTGGTCAAGCAGGAACTGGAGCTGGCCAAGACGGAGACGATGGAGAAGGGCAAAAAGTTCGGGACGGGTGCCGGGATATTCGGGGCCGGCGGCGTGATCGGACTGTTGTCGTTGGCGGCGCTCACGACTGCCGTCATCGCGCTGCTGGCAACCGCGATGGACACCTGGATCGCTGCGCTGATCGTCGCTGTCGTCTACGCAGCCTTCGCGGCCTGCGCCGCGCTGGCGGGTCGTCGGCAGATCGAAAAAGCAGGTCCGTTGGCACCCGAAGCGACAATTAAAAGCACGGAGGAGGACCTAAAATGGGCAAAGACCCAAGCACAATCAGGCAGGAAATAGAGACGACCCGCGGCGAAATGGGCGACACCGTCGAGGCGTTAGCCCACAAGACCGACATCAGCGGTCGCGCGATGGAGAAGCTTGACTCCGCCAAGCATGCGATCACCGGAGCCGCCCCGAACGCGGACCAGATCAAGGGCGGGACG
>DATMIZ010000146.1:0-4541 GCA_035554055.1 Baekduia sp.
AGGGCGCCGGCCACCAGCTCGGCCCGACGCACTCACACTCATGGGAGGCGATGTTCCTCCACGTGCCTGGCCTGCTTGTCGCGGTGCCGTCAACGGCAGCCGACGCGAAGGGACTGCTGAAGTCCGCGATCCGCGACGACAACCCCGTCGTGTTCATCGAGCACGAGTACCTCTACGGCCAGAAGGGCGAGGTTCCAGAGGGCAACGATCACCTCGTCGAGTTCGGGCGCGCCGCAATCCGCCGCCCGGGCACCGACGTCACGATCGTCGGGATCTCGCGGATGGCCGTCACGGCGCAGAAGGCCGCAAAGATCCTTCAGGACGACCACGGCATCTCGGCGGAGGTCATCGACCCGGTGACGCTGCGCCCGCTCGACCTCGACACAATCCTCGAGTCGGTCAGGAAAACCAACCGCGCGGTGATCGTCGAGGAAGGCTGGCCGCACGGCGGCGTCGGCGCCAACCTCGCGGCGCTGATCCAGGAGCAGGCGTTCGACTACCTCGACTCGCCGGTAATCCGCGTCGCGGGCGCCGATGTGCCGATGCCGTACGCGAAGAACCTTGAGCAAATAGCGTTCCCGCACGAGCCTGAAATCGTCAACGCTGCAATCGCGACCTTCAGGGACGTATAGCCATGGGTGACGTTGGAATGCCACGCCTGTCGGACTCGATGGAGGAAGGCACGATCCTGCGCTGGATGAAGGCCTCGGGCGACGAGGTCAAGCGCGGCGAGGAGATCGCCGAGATCGAGACCGACAAGGCGACGATGGCGTATGAGGCCGATGCAGATGGTGTGCTGGAGATCGTTGCTGCTGAGGGGGCGACGTTGCCAGTCGGGGATTTGATTGCGCGTATTGGTGGTTCTGGTGGTTCGGGTGCTGGTGACGCGGGTAGCGGCGACGGAGCCGTCGCGGCCTCGCCGGACGAACCCCGCCCACCCACCAGTTCGCCCGGCGAAGCCGACGACGGCTCCTCACCGGCTGTCGCGGACTCCGCGGCTCCAGCCCCTGTGGTTGAAGCTCCGGTTGACAAGCCTGGTGGCGCTTCCGTCGAAGCTGTTTCGACGTCATCCGGGAATGGCGCGGCTCCGACGCCGGCTGGGGAGCGGGTCAAGGCGTCTCCGGTTGCGCGGCGTTTGGCGCAGGAGAAGGGCGTCGATCTTCATGCGGTGAGCGGGACCGGCCCTGGCGGGCGAGTTGTGAAGGCTGATGTTGAAGGCGCGACGCCTGGTCAAGCGCCTGCTCCGGCCGCCGTCAGTGAGGCTGTTTCGGCCCCTGCGGCTGCGCCCAGCGCGCCGGCGCCGGCTTCGTCGGGTGGCGCCAAGGGCGATGTAACGCTTCAAGAGCTGTCCCGCACGCAAACCCTCGTGGCGCGGCGGATGGCTGAATCCAAGGCGCTGGTCCCTGAGTTCACGCTCACGACCCGCATCGATATGGATCGCTGCGTCGAACTGCGCGGCCAGCTCAAAGAGCTGGGGCTCGAGGCGACGCCGTCCTACAACGACATGGTCGTGCGCGCGTGCGCGCTCGCGCTGCGCGAATACCCCCGCGCGAATGGTTCCTACAACCGCGATGGCAAGTTCGAGCTCTACTCGCGCATCAACGTCGGGATCGCGGTCGCCGCTCCCGACACGCTGGTCGTCCCGACGATCTTCGATGCAGACACCAAGTCGCTGGACACGATCGCCAAGGATTCACGCAATGTCGCCGAGCGCGTGCGGTCAGGCGAGATCACCCCGCCCGAGCTCAGCGGAGGCACATTCACGGTCTCCAACCTCGGGATGTTCGGGGTGACCGAGTTCACCGCGGTAATCAACACGCCGCAGGCCGCCATCCTCGCCGTCGGGCAGATGGCGCCGACGGCGGTTGTTCGCGACGGCGAGATCGTGTCGCGGAACATCATGGCCGTCACTCTGACGAGTGACCACCGGATCCTCTACGGCGCCGACGCCGCGCAGTTCCTCGGACGCATCAAGGCGCTGCTCGAGTCGCCTGCGTCGTTGATGCTCTAGCTACCTCATCCGATGAGGGCGACGGCCTCGGCTGCTGCTCGCTTGCCGGAAACCACCGCGCCTTCCATGTAGTCGATCGGCTCCGACTCGGCGCCCGCCCAGAAGATTCGGCCGACCGGCTCACGCAACGCGTGGCCGACCGTGCTCAGTACCCCGGGAGGAAGCTGCATTGCGCATCCGTCGGACCAGCGAGACCCGTACCAAGCGAAGTAGTGGAATTCCTTCGGAGATGCCGCCATCGGCCCAAAGCTGATGGCGAGATCCGCGAGTGCTGCCGCACGGATGCTGGGGTCGTCCTTGAAGCTCTCCCCGCGTGCGGTCGCGCCAGGTCCCGAGGCGAACTGAAAACCGATCAGCACCCCCTCGGAATCGTCTGGGGGAGAGGCGTCAAACCAGGTATCCATGAAAGGCAGACCACCGACCACGCCGGCAAGCCCCTCGTCACGCCAGAACGGCGTGTCATAGATCGCGTAGAACTTCGCGCCGTGATTTCCGAGCGCTCGCGTCTGCAGGCGGTCGCGAGCCACCGTCAGAGCGGGCACGAACTCGATCTTCGAGCACTGGCCCGGCGCCATCGCGAATATGACGGCGTCAGCAGAGATCGCGCCACGATCAGTCTGGACAGTGACGCCGAATTCGGTGTGCGTCAGCTTGCGAACGGGTGCCGAAAGAACGACTCGATCTCCGAGTTCCGCGGCGATCTTCCGTGGAATCTGAGCCGTGCCACCCACGAACCTTTGGTCAAGTGAGCCCTCGACCGCATGCCAGCCACCCCACCTTGAGTGGAAGGTCGCTACGTAAAGCATCGACACTTCGTACGGATCGCCCCAAACTGTCAGGCCTCCGCGCATTGCGGCACGGATCTCCGCATCCTCGATGTTGGCATCCAGCCATGTACCGAGGGACTGCTGGTCGAGCTCGCGGGCGTTTGGCGCCATCCACGGAGCCTCGGCCGGGATCTCTTTCGTCAGCTGGTCGAACTTCTCGATGCCAGCGGTGTAAGCGGCCAGCCCGTCGGGATCCGTCGACATCGGGTACGGCTCCACGATGCGCTCACCCTCCACAACGCTCACAAACTTCAGTCCCTCCTCAAAGTTCTGAAAGAACGCAATGGGCTCGGTCTTAATTCCAAGCTCGGCGGCCAGCGACTGCAGCTCTGCCTGAATCGCACCTGTCAGTTCGCCGCCGCGCTCCAAGACCATGCCGTTCTCGCGAGTGATCGATTTCAGGCGCCCGCCGATCTCGTCCTGTGCCTCGAGGACCACGACGTCCTTACCGGCCTTGACGAGTTCGCGCCCCGCGACAAGCCCGGACAACCCACCGCCAATGACGACCACCGACGTCTTCGCCGAGATCGTCTTTATGTCTTGATCAGGCATGAAATTCGCTCTTTCCTAGGAGCACGGCCAGGTTTCCACGGCCGCGGTCCTCCTTGTAACGCGTGAGGACCCCCTCCTCGATGATCTTCCCATCGCTGTTGGTGTGGATGATGTGCTTTGACTGCTCGATCCTGAAGTTGTTCATCGAACAGTCGGCGAACAGCTTCAGCACATCCGGGCCCGTGTAGCGCAGCGACGGCAGAAACGTCCAATCGCCGATGTAGCAATTCTCCTTCCACGACATCGACTCATCGACCCAGTTTGTGAACTGCGGCGGACCCCAGACGTCGCCATAGTGACGCTGAAGCGGACGGCGAAGATTCGCCATCGAGAGTGAAGGTCCTGAACCCATAAGTATTGCTCCTCAATTTGGGTGATCGATACTGCTCAACACGCGCCCAAGGCGACGCACACACACCGCAGCGGTGGGGACGACCGCGATGGTCGTCCCACGCCGCCTTGGCTCACCGAATGGGTTTAGCCGTTCTCAGATCACCACTCGGCAGTCACTTGGTCCACGTTCTCCTTCGTGATGAGGAGTGGCTCGTTCAGGCTCAACCCGTCGACGCCCTTCGGGTCCGTGCTGTCGCCGTTGACGGCCTGGACCGCTGCGGTCCCGGTTGCTTCGCCCATCTTGAAGGGCCATGTGCCGATGGTCCCGAAAATCGAGCCGTCCTTGACAGCCGCGACACCAGGGCGGCTAGCACCATTGCCCAGGATCAGGATCTGATCCTGTTTTCCCGCGGCCTTGATCGGGTCGACCGCGGCGATGGCGCCAAAGTCAGCCGCGGCGAAGACGACATCCACGTTCGGCTTAGTCGCAAGCACGTCAGTAAGCCCCTTGACGAAAACCGCTGGATCGTATTGGGATGGGATTCGCTGCACGACGTTCACGTCCGGCACCGCGTCCACAGCGTCGAAACCAGCGTTCGTAATGGGATCGTTGGCGGTTGCGACCTCACCGACCACTTCGCACGGTTTCTTATCCTTGCAAGCAAGCTTGATCAGCTCCACCATGTGTTCGGCGAGCTTCTCAGGGGTCGTAACGACCTGCTTGACAACACCATCGAGTTCCGGCTCGATCGCGTTGATGTCCTTGCCGATTCCGAACTCCAGCGATTGCACCGGAATACCGGCAGCCTTCGCCGCAA
>DATMIZ010000147.1:0-19891 GCA_035554055.1 Baekduia sp.
GCCGGGCCCGGGGAGGTGCTCGTGTCACCGACGACGTTCGGTACCTCCGTCGGAACCGATCTTGAGTTCGAAGAGCGAGGTCAGTACGACCTCAAGGGCGTCCCATTCGCGTGGCCGCTGTTCGTGCTGCTGCCCTGACGGCGGTTCTCATCGAGGGCTGGCTATCTGCACACTATGTGCGGTTTGACAGCCCCCGACGTTCTTGGTGTTGGACAGGCGTAATGAGGCGCGTCCTTCCAGCCGCGAACCCACCCACCCTCCGATCCGGCTGGAATGACGCGATTCACCACGCCTCGAGCGCGGAGGCGGGACGCGCTTCTCGTTTGCTGCTTGGGCGACGTTTGTCGCCTATATGACGACAAACGTCGCCCAGGGGGTTCGTCGCTCGGTGCGCGCAGTTTGTCCGTCGTCTGACTGCGGAGGCAACTCCGGTGGAGCGTCGGCTGTTGGAGGAGCAATTGAAGCTTCCCAACGGAGGAGGAATCGCATGTCGTTACTCAAGTCAAATAAGACGGGCCTGTGGGTGGTCCTGTCATCGGTCCTGCTCGCGGCGCTCGTCACGCCGTTCGCGTTCGCATCAGGCGAAGGCAAGGATGTCCGCG
Source organism: Baekduia sp. (assembly GCA_035554055.1). GTDB lineage: Bacteria > Actinomycetota > Thermoleophilia > Solirubrobacterales > Solirubrobacteraceae > Baekduia. Next base: position 603 of record DATMIZ010000147.1, read on the forward strand.
GCGGTGCGCGCAATCCGAGTAGCAACTCGTCGCTGTCGTATTCGAAGGAGACACAGCTGATCGCCAACACCTCGACCTACGGCACGCGACAGTCCAACAAGTCGACTTCCGGCGGCGGGGCGGTCTACGGCTGCCGATCGCTGGCGGGCGGCACCCCGGCGCACAACGAGCCGTGTGTGCGCGCTTCGAACCTGAACACAGGTCTCGCATTCGAGTTTGCGAGTGCCAAGGGCACCCTCGGGGGCACGATCGCGGTCGGTGCCGGTGGCGACGCGGTCAAGCCGTTCACCACCAACGCCACGGGTGTGGCGACGGGGCTGAACGCCGATCGTGTCGACGGCAAGGACGTCGACACGCTGGCGCCCTTCGCCAAGGTGAGTGCGGGCGGGAACCTGGATGCCAAGCGCGGCGCGATCACGAGCGTCACAGGCGGGGCCGGTGCTTACGCGGTGAACTTCAGCAGCGACATCTCCGCCTGCGCGTTCACCGTGACGGTCAGCCAGGCGGGTGGCGGAATCGGCTCGTTCTCGATCGGCGCGGACAACAAGACGGTCAACGTCGAGACGCGTGATTTCGCCGGAGCGGCGGCGGCGCGCGCGTTCAATCTGGTCGGTAGCTGCTGAGCACCGTCACAGCGGGGGTGGGTCATCCTCACGGCGATAGTCGCGGGCAAGATGACCCACCCCTGACGGGGCGTCGGGGGACGGGAGACGGTCGGTCCGGATATCGTGGCCCGCCGATGGCAAAAGACTCAGCAGTTACCACCACAGTCACCGAGCTACCGCAATCGCGCGTGAAGGTGCAGGCCACGGTCGCGGCCAAAGACGTGAGCGCCAAGCTCGCGAAGGCGGCCGGCCAGCTAGGCCGCGACCTTCGGCTTGAGGGCTTCCGCAAGGGCAAGGTGCCGGCGGGCGTCGTGATCCAGCGCATGGGTCGCGAGGCAGTGCTTGACGAGGCGATCAGGACCAACATCGGTCGCTGGTACGCGGCCGCAGTCGAAGCCGCCGACATCTTCCCGGTGGGCGATCCGGAACAGCTCGACATCGGCGACCCGCCGGCCGACGGCAAGCCGCTCGAGTTCACCTTCGAGATCGGCGTCCGGCCGGTTGCAAAGCTCGGCGCCTACAAGGGCATCAAAGCCGAGAAGCGAGAGCCCGAAGCAGACCCCGATCAGGTCGCGCAGCAGCTCGAGGAGCTGCGCCAGCGGATGGCGCGTCTCGAGACGGCCGACCGGCCTGCGGCCGACGGCGATCACGTCGTGATGGACTACCTCGGTTCGATCGACGGCGTCCCATTCGAGGGCGGCGAGGGCCGCGACCAGTTGATCGAGCTCGGCTCCGGCCGCCTCATCCCGGGATTCGAGGAGCAGCTCCTCGGCAGCTCCGCCGGGGACGAGGTGAAGGTCGAACTCGAGTTCCCGGAGGACTATCCAGCCGAGAATCTCGCCGGCCGGGCGGCCGAATTCGCCGTCACCGTCAAGGAGGTCAAGTTCAAGGACATCCCCGAGTTGAACGACGATTTCGCAGCCGACGCGGCGGGCTTCGATTCGCTCGATGAGCTGCGCGAGGACCTGGCGCAGAAGCTGCGCGAGGCCGATGAGACACGCGCGGAAGCGGACTTCCGTGAAGCAGTGCTGGACACCGTCGTCGGCAACGCCAAGGTCGATATTCCCGATGCGCTTGTCACCGCCCGCGCGAAGGAACTGTGGGAGCGGATGCAGCACTCGCTGTCGCATCAGGGCATCGGACCGGAGCAGTACCTGCAGATCACGGGCAAGACCGAAGAGGAGATCCTCGAAGAGTCAAAGCCCGACGCCGAGCTCGCGCTGCGTCGCGAGTCGGTGATCGCCGCGGTTGTCGCAGCCGAGGGCATCACGCCGGCCGATGGCGACATCCTCGACACGCTCGGCCCGATTGCGATGCAGGAGGACACGACGCCAGAGAAGCTGATGAAGCGGCTGGTCAAGTCCGGGCAGATCGACAACGTGCGTCAGGACCTCGCGCAGCGGCAGGCGATCGACTTCCTCACTGAGAACGCGACGCCGACCAAGCCGAAGGCCGGGACCGCGAAGAAGGCGCCTGCGAAGAAGCCGGCCGCGAAGAAGCCGGCTGCGAAGAAACCGGCTGCGAAGAAGGTTGCCGCCAAGAAACCCGCTGCCAAGAAGCCAGCTTCCAAAAAGTAGCCTGCCAACATCAGCGGTCTGGGCCGAGTTGTGGTCGATAGACGCCACCAACTCAGCCCACACCGCCGCGTTCGCTCGTGTGGGCTGAGTTTTGGTCGATAAACAGCAGTAAGTCAGCCCACACCGCCGGGGGCGCCGCCACGGCAAGGTGGCGGCAACCCGTTGGTAGCCTGGCGAAACCGGCCAAGTCCGCTGTCCGGTGAGCAGGAGTCTCCATTCACAAGCGGAACAAGCAGAGGTCCCATGAGCCCACTCGTCCCGATGGTCGTAGAGCAGACTTCCCGCGGTGAGCGGGCTTTCGACATCTACTCACGCCTGCTCTCCGAGCGCATCATCTTCCTCGGAACAGGCGTCGACGATCAGATCGCCAACCTTGTCGTTGCCCAGCTCCTTCACCTGGAATCTGAAGATCCCGAGAAGGACATCTCGATCTACATCAACTCGCCGGGCGGTTCCGTCTATGCAGGGCTGGCGATCTACGACACAATGCAGTTCATCAAGCCGGACGTGTCGACGATCTGCGTCGGCATCGCGATGTCGATGGGCGCCCTGCTGCTCGCCGGCGGCGCGCCTGGCAAGCGCATGGCACTCCCGAACTCGAAGATCCTGATCCACCAGGTCTCCTCCGGTTTCTCCGGCCAGGCTTCAGACATCGAGATCCACGCTCGCGAGATCATCGACATCCGTCAGCGGCTCGATCACATCCTCGCCAAGCACACCGGCCAGGACTACGAAAAGGTCGCCAAGGACACCGAGCGCGACTACTTCATGTCCTCCGACGAGGCCGCGACCTACGGACTGATCGATCGGGTGATCGCTGAGCATTAGCTCGGCGAGGCGTCGCAACCAGTCATGGCCCGGCCCACCGATTCCAACGAGCAGCTCCTATGTAGCTTCTGCGGCAAGTCGCAGCGGCAGGTCAAGAAGCTGATCGCCGGGCCCGGCGTCTACATCTGCGACGAATGCATCGATCTCTGTAACGAGATCATCGACGAGGAGCTCACCGCTCCGCCGACGTTCGATCTCGAGAATCTCCCGAAGCCGAAGGAGATCTACGCGGTCCTCGACGATTATGTCGTCGGCCAGGAGGAGTCCAAGCGCACGCTCTCGGTGGCTGTCTACAACCACTACAAGCGTGTGCAGCTGATGCAGGCGACGGGCTCGCCGTCGGAGCCTGAGATCGAGCTGCAGAAGTCCAACATCCTGCTCCTCGGCCCGACCGGCTGCGGCAAGACGCTGCTAGCCCAGACCCTCGCGCGGATCCTCAACGTGCCGTTTGCGATCGCCGACGCCACGGCGCTCACCGAGGCCGGGTATGTCGGCGAGGACGTCGAGAACATCCTCCTCAAGCTGATCCAGGCGGCCGACTACGACGTCAAGAAGGCCGAGACCGGGATCATCTACATCGACGAGGTCGACAAGATCGCCCGCAAGGCGGACAACCCGTCGATCACGCGCGACGTCTCCGGCGAGGGCGTCCAGCAGGCGCTGCTCAAGATCCTGGAAGGGACGACGGCTTCGGTACCACCGCAGGGCGGCCGCAAGCATCCCCACCAGGAGTTCCTGACGATCGACACAACCAATGTGTTGTTCATCTGCGGTGGCGCGTTCGCGAACCTCGATCAGGTGATCGCGCGGCGTCTGGGATCAAACGGCATCGGCTTCGGCGCGACGGTCAGATCCGCGGCTGACAAGGATCCGGGCGAGTTCTTCCAAGAGACGCTCCCCGAGGATCTCGTCAACTACGGGCTAATTCCAGAATTCATCGGCCGCCTGCCGGTCATGAGTGCGGTGCACCAGCTCGGCCGCGACGAACTGATCACGATCCTCACCGAGCCGCGCAACGCGCTGATCAAGCAGTTCGAGCGCTTCTTCAAGTTCGATGGCATCGAGCTGGTCTTCTCCGACGATGCGCTGTCCTCGATCGCGGACAAGGCACTGGCGCGCGAGACGGGCGCTCGTGGCCTGCGGTCGATCATCGAGGAGACCCTGCTTGACGTGCAGTTCGAGCTGCCGTCGCGCCGGGACGTGACCAAGTGCGTGGTGACCAAGGAGACGATCGAGAAGGGCATCACGCCCACGCTCGTGACGGAAGCGGTCGCCGATGAGGAGCAGGACGAAGCCAAGTCGGCCTAGCCGGGCCAGCTAGATTGGGAGCATGCCTCGCTTCTCTCGTGTCCGTGCGGTCCCATGGCTCGTCCTCGCCGAGCTCGCCTGGACGCTGCGCAAGCACTGGGTGCAGTTGCCGCGTGGCGATCGCGAGGAGCTGGCGCGCCTGCTCAAGAAGAGCAAGGGCGCCCCGCAGAAGCTCAGCGCGCGTGAGCGTGCTGATTTCAAACGCATCGTGATGGACCTGGACCTGAAGTCGGCGGCGCTGCAGATGGCGCCGGTCGGTCGCAAGCTGCGCAAGCGCCGCTAGCCGGCTGCCCGTTCAGTCTGGCGTAGGGGCGCGCGTACCTTGAGTTCGAGCGGCCCTCGGAATGAGATGTTCTCCGGGAACCGCAGCTCCTGATCGGGGACCAGACTGATTTCCGGCCGGCGTTCGAGCAGAAACTCGACGACGATGTGTGCCTGAAGTCGCGCCAGCGGCGCTCCGAGGCAGAAGTGGATGCCCTTGCCGAGCGCCATATGCCGGCTGCTGTCGGGGCGATCCAGGCTGAACGTCGACGGATCGTCAAACTTCTCAGGGTCGTGGTTCGCTGAGCCAAGCAGTAGCAGGAGGCGTGATCCCGCGGGCAAATCGACGCCGGCGAGCGTCACCGGCTTGGTGGTTACGCGGCGCCAGCAGATCACCGACGAGTCGAATCGCAGGACCTCTTCGATGGCGTTGTCGATCAGCGAGCGGTCGGCCAGCAGCCGCTGCCATACCTCGGGGCGCGAGACCAGATTGCGGATCGTGTTGCTGAGGAGGTTGGTCGTCGTTTCGTGGCCCGCAAAACTGAGCCCGAAGACGACGCTTGCGATTTCGCGATCGGAGATCGACTCAGGATCGTCGTGCTGGCAACGGAGCAGATCGCTGGTGAAGTCGTCCATGGATTCTGGTGTGGGCGGGAGGATCGCGATTGGACATCACCGCCTCTGGGCCGTCCGGTGCGGTCAGAATCCGCGTCGCTTCCGCGGTGAGTGGGGTGACAGGCGACTGGGCGATCGCCCCTGAGTACTCCGCCGGGCTCTTGAACACGGTCTCGACGTCGGCGTAGCGCGTGACAACCCACATGTCGAGCTCGGGGCTGTAGTGGACCGGGCCGCGCTCCCTGAGCGTGGCAAAGATCTTGTACGGGTCCTCGAGATAGGTCGCGTCAAAAGGCCGCAGCTCGTGTGCGACTGGGCAACCCGTGACTCGTTCGGTATCCACTCCCACGCGGCTCTCCTGCGTCCTCGGCATGCTACCTGCCCACGTCCATCGCGATTCCGAGATCGGTCGTGGTCATACACTCCGCCGCCTCGATGTTCCTGGCAGATCGCAAGCGCTACAAGCCCTCCGAGGTGAAAGCCCGGATCGGCACCGATCGCGCCGGCATCGCCCGGTGCGCGGCGGCGCTCGCGGTCGTGGCGATGCTCGTGTGGGTGGCCCCGGCCGCTGCTTCGCCGTACGGCTTTTCGAGCGCGCCGACGGAACAGTTGGCGGAGCCTGGGTGGCCGGTTTCCGTTGAAGTGCTGCCCGACGGCAGCGTGCGCACTGGCTACTGGGAGGTGCGTTTCCGCCTCGGTGGCCACCCGTTGGAGGTGGGTTCCCGGACGTGGGACGCCGGCTACCTGCCTGTCCTGCGCGGCGTGGGGTGCGAGGGCGCGGTGTGCGCCAAGACGACCTACGTGTACGAGCGGGTTGCCGGTACGCCGGCGTTGATCGTCCGCCTCGAGCTGCGCAACCGTGGTCGCAGGGCGGCGAAGACACAGTTCGTTGCACAGCTCGCATCGACGTTTGAGAGCGCCGCCGGCGCCGGCGTGTTCACCAACGCCCAGCACCACCGGTTTCCGGCCCCCGCCGAGACAAGCCTGGAAGGCATGTACAGCCAGCCGGGCCAAGCGTTCTCCGCAGCCGCCGTGCAGTCGGTTGCCGGCTCCGCGCTGCGGCGCGACGGCAAGACGCTGCTGGTGGCGAAGGGGGCTCGGGTTGCCGCGCACAAGGCCGCGCACGCGAGTTCGGTTGCCGGCGATGCCTCGCTGAACCGCCGGCTGAAGCCAGGCGGACATGTGACCACGACGCTTGTTCTACCGCTGGCCCCGCCCGCAGCCGACACCACGCTCGAGGCGCAGCTGCGGCAGGTCAGCGTGGGCGCCGCCATCAAATCCGTCAAGGGACGCTGGCGCGCTGTGCTGGCGCCCGCGGCCGCACGCATCAAGATTCCCGAGCGCAAAGGACGCGACGCGGTGCTGGCGGCAATCGTCACGTTGCTCGGCTCCCGGATGCCCGCCGCAGACGGGTCAGGTGCCTGGGTCCAACACGTCAACGCGCTGCAGTATCGAGCGTTCTGGCTGCGCGATGGCGCCCTGATGGCGACGGCGCTGGGCCGGGCTGGTCTCGAAGGCCCGGCACGGGAGGATCTGGCGTTCATGTCGCGCTGGCAGACGAGCGCAGGGCAGCTGGTGAGCCGCACGGGTCAGCTCGATGGCACGGGGGAGGGGCTGTGGTCGCTCGGCGAGTACGCCCGCAGGACGCGCGACAGCGCATGGGCGGCGCAGCAGCTCCCCATCGTGGCAAAGGCTGTCGCGTGGGTGGCGGATGTGCGCTCGGCGGATCCGCTCGGGCTGCTGCCGAAGGGAGACCCGCACGACAACGAGTTTGTCTCCGGGCACCTGACCGGCGACAACGCCTGGACCGTCAGCGGTCTGCGTGCCGCGGCCGACCTCGCGACCATCGCCGGTGATCCCGCACTCGCAACGAAGGCAGCGACGCAGGCCGATCAGCTCCAAGCTGCTTTGCGCACGGCGGCGACAGCTGCCGCTCTGCGTACCAGCGACGGTGCCGTGCCGTCGAGCCTCGATCCCGGTGTGCAGTCCGGGCAACTCGACGGCGGCACCGAAGGCTTCGACTGGGGCAACTACCTGCTGCAGTGGCCCGAAGCCTTGCCCGCATCGGACCCGCTCGTGACCGCGACCGTGAAGCGCGCCGAACGGCGCTCCGCGGAGGGGCTCGCGCTCTGGGGTCGCAAGAACCTGCACACGTACGTCGGGTTCGGCATCCGGATGGCCCAGCTCCGTGGCGGCGATCAGGCGGATGCGATCGATGGTTACTACGGGATGTTGACTCACACCAATTCGACCCACGGCTCATTTGAGACCGGTATGCGCGCCTTCAAAGGACGCTCCGCGCAGAACAACATCGCTCCCCATGGCACGTTTGGGGCTGACTTGACGCTGCTCACGCTGGCGTTGCTCGTCGACGATCGCCCCGACGCCGTGCACCTGGCAAGCGCCGTTCCGCCGGTATGGCTGCGTCCCGGAAGGACGACGGCGATCGGTCCGCTGGCGACGCGCTACGGGGCGGTCAGCCTGACAATCAAGGCAAACCGCGGAGGTGCCCGGCTCAGGTGGACGGCTCCAGCGACCGCGAAGCTGGTGCTGCACCGTCCGCCGTGGGCGAAGGGCGCGGCGCTGACGGAAGTGACAGGCAGTGGATCGGCGCGTTGGAGCTGGAAGCGCGCCTTGCCCAACACATCGTTCCGGACCGAGGCGCGGGCGCTGCAGCGAGCCTACCGCGCCCACCACAAGACACCGCCCTCAGGCACTCCGTAATCGCGCAGCGCCCCATAGACTCCTGCGCCTCGATGTCCCTGGCAGATCGCAAGCGTTACGAGCCCTCCGAAGTCGAACCGCGGATCGCGGAGCGGTGGTTGCACGCACGGATCAATTCGCCTGCACCTGAGGGCGACTCGCGGGATAACTACTCGATCGCGGTGCCGCCTCCGAACGTCACCGGGGCGCTGCACATGGGTCACGCGCTCAACGGCACGGTGCAGGACGCGCTGGTGCGCTTCCACCGTGCGCGCGGTAAGAACACCAAGTGGATCCTCGGCACCGATCACGCCGGCATCGCGACCCAGACACAGGTGGAGAAGCTGCTCGTCAGCGAGGGCTCGAGCCGCGAGGAGATCGGGCGCGACGAGTTCCTCAAGAGGGTCTGGACCTGGCGCGACCAATACGGCGGCACGATCATCGAGCAGTTCAAGGCGCTCGGCGCTTCGCTGGACTACGAGGACGAGCGCTTCACGTTCGACGAGGCGTATGCGCAGGCGGTACTCAAGGTCTTCGTCGACCTCTACGAGGACGGCCTCATCTACCGCGACAACTACATGGTCAACTGGGATCCCGGCTCCGGCTCGGCGATCTCCGATCTCGAAGTCGAGGAGCGCGAGGTCACGGACTCGATCTACGAGATCGCCTATCCGCTCGCCGACGGTGACGGCGAGCTGATCGTCGCGACGGTGCGCCCGGAGACAATGCTCGGTGACACCGCGATCGCCGTCAATCCGGCCGATGAGCGCTACACGCACCTGATCGGCCGGACCGCGATCCTGCCGCTGGTGGGCCGCGAGCTGCCGATCATCGCCGACGAATACGTCAAGACGGACTTCGGCACCGGCGCACTGAAGATCACGCCCGGCCACGACCCCAACGACTTCGAGCTCGGTCGCAAGCATGGTCTTGCCGAAATCAGCGTGATCGGCGAAGACGGCCGCATGAACGAGAACGCCGGCGAATTCGCGGGCCAGACCGTCACGCAGGCGCGCGCGGCCATCGTGGAGCGGCTTGCCGGCGCCGTCCGCGGCGTCGAGCCGCACGTTCACACCGTTCCGTTCAGCCATCGCTCGGGCGAGCGCATCGAGCCGCTGATCTCCCTGCAGTGGTTCATGCGGATGGACGAGCTCGCGGGGCCGGCGATCGACGTCGTACGTGATGGCCGCGTGACGATCCATCCGCCGTCGCAGTCACGGCGCTACGTGGACTGGCTCGAGAACATCCGCCCGTGGTGTGTGTCACGCCAGTTGTGGTGGGGGCACCAGCTGCCGGTCTGGTACCGCGGTGAGGAGACATATGTCGGCGCCACCGAGCCGGAAGGCGACGGCTGGGTGCGCGACGCCGACGTGCTCGACACCTGGTTCTCCAGCGCTCTGTGGCCGTTTGCGACGCTCGGCTGGCCCGAGGACGATCCGCGGCTGCGCGCGTTCTACCCGACCGACGTGCTCTCGACGGCGCGCGACATCCTCTTCCTCTGGGTCGCGCGGATGGTGATGATGGGCCTGCGGTTCACCGGCGACGTGCCGTTCGCAGATGTCTACATCCACTCGGTGATCCAGTCTCCCGACGGTCGGCGGATGTCGAAGTCGCTGGGTACGGGCATCGATCCGATGGACCTGATCACCGGTGGCCCGCGGCCGCCGGTCTTCAAGGAAGGTGGTGACTTCCCCGCCTACGGCGCCGACGCCGTCCGCTTCGGTCTGATGGCGATGTCGTCGACGCAGGATGTGCGCTTTTCCGAGGAGAAGGTGGCTCAGGGTCAGGCGCTTGCAAACAAGCTCTTCAACGCGACGCGATTCGTGCTGATGAACGTCGCGGCTGGCGCGAAGCCGCGGCGTGATCCCCAGACGATCGAGGATCGCTGGATCGCGTCGCGGCTGCTTGCGGCGCGCGCGGATTTCGAGGCGCGGGTGCAGGAGTTCGATTTCTCCAAAGCGGCGTTCGGGCTCTACGACTTCGTATATGGCGAGCTTTGCGACTGGTACCTCGAGCTGATCAAGGGCCGCGATTTCGACGCGCGCCTCAGCGGCCATCTGCTCTACGTGCTGCGCGAGACGCTCGCGCTGGCGCACCCGCTGATCCCATTCGTGACCGAGGAGCTGTGGGACAACCTGCCCGGCACCGACGGCCTGCTCGCAGCGCACCAGCTGTCACCCGAGCGAGGAGCGCGTGACGAGCAGGCAGAAGCCGAGATCGCGCAGGCGATCGCGATCATCTCCGCGGTGCGCACCTGGCGCGAGAGCGCCGGCGTCAAGCCGGGGGAGATGCTTCAGGCCCGGGCGTCCGGCATCGCCGGCATCGAAGCGCTCGTCGCCAAGCTCGCACGACTGAAGTTCACAGCTGACGGCGCCCCTGCGGTCGCGACGATTCCGGTCGCCGGCACAACTATCGAACTCCTCACGGGGGTTGACCCGGAGGAGGCGGCGCGCAAGACGGCAGCCGAGCGCAGCCGCCTGGAGGGTGAGATCAAGCGCGCCGCGGGCAAGCTCGAAAACGCAGGCTTCGTGGCGAAGGCGCCGGCGGACGTTGTCGAGGCCGAACGGCAGAAGCTCGATCGTCTGCGCGCGGATCTGGAGGCCCTTTGAGCTGGGACTACTCCGACGCCGAGGAATACGTTCTCGATCTCGAACAGTTCGGGATGCGCTTCGGACTCGACCGCATCGAAGCGCTGCTGATCGAGCTGGGGCGGCCGCAGGATGCATTTGAATCGATTCACGTGGTCGGCTCGAACGGCAAGTCGTCGACCGTGCGGATGGGGGCGGCGCTCGCCAAGCAGCACGGGTTGCGCGCCGGCGCCTATCTCTCGCCTCACCTCCGTGGGTTCTATGAGCGCATCCGCATCGACGATGCCGACGTCTCGCCCGAGCAGTTTGCGAGCGCCGTCGAGCGCGTCGCGGCAGCGTCGCGCCGGATCGAGCAGGGTCGTTCCAAGGACGATCTCGTCACGCAGTTCGAGACGCTCACAGCTGCCGCCTTCCTGATTCTCGCCGATGCCGGCGTCGAGCTCACGGTGCTCGAAGCGGGGCTTGGCGGTCGCTTTGACGCGACGAACGTGCTCGCGCGCTCACGCGTGCAGGTGCTGACCAACGTGGCGCTGGAGCACACGCGCTGGCTGGGGTCGACGATCGCGGAGATCGCCTTCGAGAAGGTCTCTGTGGTCAAGCCTCAGGCGACGCTGGTCGTCGGCGCCGGCACCGACGCGGCGGCACTCGCGGTCGCACGCGACATATGTGCCGAGCGGGACGCCCGGATCGTGATCGCGCCGCCGGACTCCGGCTTTGAACTCCACGCCACCGGCGCCTACCAGCGCAGCAACTTTGCCCTCGCGGTGACGGCCCTGCGCGAGCAGTTGCCAGAGCTCGGAGACGATGCGATCGCGCGCGCGGCGGCGACGATCGAGGTGCCGGGGCGGTTTGAGATCCGCCGTGACGCTGACGGCGGGTCACTCGTGATTCTGGATGGTGCCCACAACCCGGCGGGCGTCCAGCGACTCAGCGAGGCGCTGATCGCCGATTACTCCGACACGCGTGTTGTCGGTGTCATCTCGATTCTCGACGACAAGGACGCGGCCGCGATGCTGAGCACCCTTGCAGGGCCACTCGACGAGGTCATCTGCACGAAATGCTCAAGCCCGCGATCGTTGGAGCCGCAGGCAATCGCCGGAATGGCGCGCCGGATCGGGTTGCGGGCAAACGTCGAGCGCGACCCCAAGGCCGCGATGCGGCGGGCGCGCGAGCTTGCGGGCGCCGATGGCGTGGCCGTCGCGACCGGCTCGCTCTACCTCCTGGCCGACCTTGGGCGTGACGCGGACGCCGGTAGGGTTTCGACGCTGTGAACGAAGACGGCCCAAGCGTTCTCTCGATGGTGATCGCCGTGGCGGTCGTTGTCGCGCTGGTGATCCTGGTGTTCTTCGGGATCGGCTATGCGTTCGGTCGCGAGTTTCTCTGAAGCGCCTTGCACGCATCGCTGCGTGTGAAGACCTGTGAACTACTACCCTTGGATGCTTCATGGACGTCGAGACAATCGTCAAGATCCTCATAGTCGTGTTCGTGCTGATTTGGCTGGCACTCGTGTACTTCACGTACTCGGACGCTCGCCGGCGGATCGCCGATCCGGTGTTGATCGGGGTGGCGACGATGGCCTCGTTGATCCCGTTCGTGGGGACGATCATCTATCTGATCATCCGTCCGCCGGAATATCTCGACGATGTCCGTGAGCGCGAAATCGAGATGGCCGCGGCCGAAGCTCGGCTCCACAACCTCGAGTTTCTGCTGTGCCCGCACTGCGACGCGCACGTGGAAAAGGACTTCGTGCGCTGCCCACAGTGTCTGCGCAAGCTCAAGGATCAGTGCCGCGGCTGCGCAAAGCCGCTCGATCCGACCTGGCGGATCTGTCCGTATTGCGAGACGGAGATCGCTGGTGTCACGCAGCAAGCGGCGCGACCACGTCGGGCCGTGCCTACGAGCGATGAGCCCGCGATCACCGATTACGGCTCTGAGTTCGGATAGCTGGTCCGATGAGTTCGCACGGGGATGAACCGACGCGGCGCCTGGGTGAGCCGCAGCCGCGTCCCCGGACACCGGTGCCGCCCGCGGCGCCGGGCGGGCCGCAGTACGACCCCACCGTCAGGACCTGGGAGCAGGAGCTCGCAGACCGCATTGCGGGGCTGCGCAACTGGCTCGCACTGGTCGGCGTCATTGCGGCCGCCGCGCTCGCGGTCGGCATCTACGCGCTGACCGAAACGTCCTCCGACGGCAACAACGCTTCGAGCGGCGGCTCGTCGTCGAGCGTGCGTTCGCTCGAACGCCGTGTCGATGATCTCGAGCAGCAGGAGACGCCGTCGGCGAGCGACGTTTCAAAGCTGAGCGACGACATCGATGCGCTCGATGCTCGCGTGAAGAGCCTCGAGGATGCGGGTGACTCCGGTGTCAGCCAAGGCGACCTCGACGCGCTGAGCCAGCAGGTCGACGACCTCAGCCAGCAGGTGTCGGCGCTGCAGGCCGCGCCGCCTGAGTAGCGCTCAGACACGCTGCTAGCTTCGGCCCGATGGAAATCGGCGTCAACACGTTTGGAGATTTCGGCAAGGACCCGGTCACCGGCGTTGACGTCAGCCCGCAGCAGCGGATGGCGCATCTGCTGGAGGAGATCGAACTCGCGGATGAGGTCGGTCTCGATGTCTTCGGGCTCGGCGAGCATCACCGCCGCGAGTATCTGATCTCGGCGCCGACTGTCGTGCTCGGAGCCGCGTCGCAACGGACCAAGCGGATCCGGCTGGCGACCGCTGTAACTGTTCTGTCGTCGGATGATCCAGTGCGTGTGTGGGAGCAGTTCGCCACGCTCGATCTCCTGAGCAACGGGCGCGCGGAGATCCTCGCGGGCCGCGGCTCGTTCACGGAGTCGTTTCCGCTGTTCGGCTATGACCTGCGCGATTACGACGAGCTCTTCTCCGAGAAGCTCGAACTGCTACTCGCGCTTCGTGACGCGGGTGACGAGCCCGTGAGTTGGCAGGGGACGCTGCGACCGTCGTTGGAGAACGCCGTGGTCGTGCCCCAACCGGTGCAGCGCCCGCTGCCGATCTGGATCGCTGTCGGGGGCAATCCCGAGTCGGTGATCCGGGCCGGAGCCCTGGGCCTGCCGCTCTACATCGCGATCATCGGGGGGATGCCCGAGCGCTTCGCGGAGCTCGTCGAGCTCTACCGCGAGGCCGGTCGTCGCGCTGAACAGCCGCCGGAGAAGCTCAAGGTCGCGATCGGGTCGATCGGCTTCGTCGCCGGCAGCGACGAGAACGCCCGCAAGCGCTTCTATCCGGGCTACGCGGCGATGATGACCCAGATCGGCAGGGAGCGGGGCTGGGGGCCGATGACGCCGCGCGGGTTCGAGGCACTGAACGCTTCGCGCGGCGCGTTGCTGGTCGGCAATCCGGAGCAGGTCGCCGAGAAGATCCTGTTCGAGCACTCGCTTTTCGACCTCGACCGCTTCGCCCTGCAGCTCGGCGCCGGGCCGGTCGCGCATGCTGACGTGATGCACGCGATCGAGCTGTTCGGGACCGAGGTCGCGCCGCGGGTCCGTGCCGAGCTCGACGCGCCGAAAATGGTGAGCAGCGGGGAGAAAGCCACGTAGCGGTGACAGTTGCAAGGATGGCGGTCTATGGAAAAGACTTTGATCCTCGTAAAGCCCGACGCTTTCGGGCGCAACCTGACCGGCGAGATCGTCGCGCGCTTCGAGCGCAAGGGCCTGAAGCTGACAGCGCTGAAGCTCGTGACCGCCCCGCGTGAGACCGCGGAGACGCATTACGCCGAGCACGCCGAGCGCCCGTTCTTCGGTGAGCTCGTGGACTTCATCACCTCCGGTCCGCTCGTCGCGGCGGTGTTCGAAGGCGACAGCGCGATCGTCGCGGCACGACAGCTGATCGGCTCGACGAATCCGCTTGAGGCGGCGACTGGCTCGATCCGCGGGGACTTCGCGATCGAAGTCGGGCAGAACATGGTCCACGGGTCCGATTCGCAGGAGTCGGCGGAGCGTGAGATCGGGATCTGGTTCCCCGAGCTGTAGGACCTTGAGCAGGCTGATCCTCGCGTCGGAGTCGCCGCAGCGACGGGCGATTCTCGGCGCGCTTGGCGTGAAGTTCGAGGTCGTTGCGCCGGGCGTCGAGGAGGTCGAGGTGGGGGACCCCGAGGCGGTTGCGATCGAGAACGCGCGCCGTAAGGCGCTCGCTGTCGAGGCGCCCGGAGCGACGATCATCGGCTGTGACACGCTCGTGGCGCTCGGCGGTGAGATCTTCGGAAAGCCCGACGACGAGGCCCAGGCGCGCGTGTATCTCGCTGCGCTTGCGGGGCGAGCGCATCAGGTGCATTCGGGGTTGGCGGTCGCACGCGACGGGCGCGTGCGCGTGGCCCACGTCGTGACCCAGGTCGTCTTCGGCGCGATCGAGGAGCAAATGCTCGACTGGTACATCGGCACCGGGGAGTGGCGCGGCCGCGCGGGCGGGTGCGACATCCAGGGCGCCGGCGGCGTGCTCGTCGAACGGATCGATGGCGATTACCTCAACGTCGTCGGCCTGCCGACGCGCGCGCTGCTCGAACTCGAACCGGGATTGCTGCACGACCACGCGGGCTGATCCCCCGCTGAAGGCACCCCGGGGCAGCGCGCGGCCGCAACACTCAGGGTGGGGCATATTGACGGCGGATATCGCCGTGTGGATGACTCACCGTCGGGAGCGTCCCGCGGGTGGGGCATATTGACGGCGGATATCGCCGTGTAGATGACTCACCCTTCGGAGGCCAGATCGGGCGCGCTCGTGCTCTTGCCTGTAGGCTCGCCGTGCAGCTAGACGGCTGATCGGGGCGGTTCGTGGCGAAGGCGCGCGTTTCTCTTGCTGGCGCAGTTGGCGGTCTTGCGCTAGCGCTGATCTTTGCCGGAGGCGCCTCCGCGCATGGGCCATGCTTCTCCTGCATGTTCCCTTAGTTGGCAGATCCTGGAGAACGGGTCGCGCTGCAAGGCGGGTCCGCGTACAAGATCATCCTCAATCCGCGCACTGCGGACTACGGAAATGTCCCGGGTCGCGCTTCCGGCGCGCATCGGCCTGACATTCCAACCGTCGTTGTCCTGAACAGACCCTGGCAGAAGCCGCTGGCGAAAGCCTCGTTTCGAGTGCCTGACGTTCGGCCAGGCGTCTACCTCCTGTTGATCTTCGACGGGTCCGAGGCTGGTCAACACGCAACCTGGAGTTACCTCCACGTAGGTCGCGAGGAGGGCGGCACCAAGTCCGTCAGACATGGCGACAAGCCATCAGGTGTGGCCTCGACACCGTCCGATCGGGCCAGACCAGAGGTGTGGACCCTCATCCTCGCGGCAACCGTATGGGCGGGAATCGTGATGCTGGGACTGGTCGGGCTGCGACGCACGCGCCGCAAAACCTGAGTTGAGCCTCAAAATGGCTGCAAAAATGCATTTATCCGACGCTCAGAACCGTCGCTAGACTCCGAACGAACGTTTCCGCCGGACCGGAACGCTTCAACTGGGGTTGTCAGTCGGTGAAAGCGGGACGTTGGTTCCTTCACCGATGGGTCTACTCAACTCTCCTCCGACTGTGCCGGCGATCGGATCTGGTCGCTCCCTGCAGGAATTCGACGTGATCCATCGCACCACAAGAAATCACGCAATCGCCGCAGCCGGCGCCGCTAGGCGCCCCGGCACGCCAATGAAAGAACAGGCCTTCATCACGTGTACGACAAGACGGTGCGCCGTCGGCGACTTGTGCTCGCAGCACTCGTCGCCGCCTCGCTCCTGCTGCTAACCGCATATTTCGGCGAGTCCGCCGGCGGTGGGCTGCACATCGTCCAGCGCGGGGTGATGGCTGTCGTCGCACCGATCCAAGAGGGCCTTTCGCGTGCCACACAACCGGTGCGTGACACCGTCGGCTGGGTCGGCGACACCGTCAGCGCCACGCGCGACCTCAAGGAGTCGCGCAAGACCGCGGACTCCTATCGCCGCGACGCGATCGCCGGCCGCAGCGCTGTCCGCGAGAACGCGAGCCTCCGGCAGCTGCTGGGCCTGGAACGGACGATGGCCAGGTACCAGCCGGTGACCGCACGCGTGATCGGAGACTCGCCGACCCTCTGGTACACCTTCATCCAGATCGACAAGGGCTCCAGCGCGGGTATCAAGAAGGACGATCCCGTGATGGGGACCGACGGGCGCACGCAGGCGACCGGGCTCGTCGGAAAGGTCACCGAGGTGACGCGCAACACCGCCCACGTCACCCTGATCACAGACCACTCGGTGCGGGTGTCGGGCAAGTTCGACAAGACCGCGATCCGCGGCACCCTCCAAGGCAGCGTCGGCGACCCGTCCCTGCTCGAGATGAAATTTGTCGACGAACCGGTGCGACCGGGCGACACCGTCGTGACGCGCGGCACGACGTCCGACAGCGACAACATCGAGTCGCTGTTTCCTCCGAATCTGCGCATCGGCAACGTCGCGCGCATCGACGAGCCGGGGACCGATTCTCAGGTTGTGTGGGTGCGGCCGTTTGTCAACATGAAGCGAGTGGAATTCGTGCAGGTGCTGACCCGAAAGATCGACGGCAATAGGCGATGATCACCGTCAACGCCAAGTCGCTCGCGCGGCTCGCTGCGGTCGCAATCGGGACGGTGCTCATCCAGACCTCAGTGGTGTCGCGTTTCGAGCTCGTCGGGAGCAACGTCGACATCACGCCGCTGGTGGTCGCGGCGATCGGCTTTTACTGCGGAGCGCTCCCTGGCGCGAGCTTCGGATTCGCGCTCGGCATCTTCGCCGACTTGATGCTCGGCGGCACGCTCGGCGTCTCGAGCCTCGTCTTCCTCACTGTGGGCTACAGCGCCGGCCGCCTGCGCGACCTCCGCGATCCGCAGGGGCCGTTCGTCGCGCCGGCGGTGGCGGCAGGAGCAACGCTGGCGTCGCTCGCGGGCTTCGGACTCGTGAGCTTCGTCCTCGGGATCGATTCGTCGGTGAGCACGATGCTCATCTGGGTTGTGCTGGCAAGCGTGGTGTTGAACGTCGTCGCCGCGATTCCGACGTTCGCGCTCGTCCGCCGGCTGATCTTCCCCATCCTCTTCGACGATCCCCGCCCGCGCCGCCGTCGCCGTGCCTACACGACCGGCGGGCTGTCTCCGCTCAAGAGGCCCGATGCCTCCGCGTGAGAGCCCGATCTCACCGCAGGTGATCCTGCGCGTCGCCTACATCGGCGTCGCCGCGGTGATCATCCTCGGGATCATCTTCTTCCGGCTCTGGTACCTGCAGGTGCTGGCGTCCGATGACAACCTCGCTCAGGCGCGTACCAACCGCCTGCGCGAGGAGCTGATCCCCGCGCCCCGCGGCGAGATCCTCGACCGCGATCGCAACGAGATCGTCAAGAACCGGCTGTCGACCATCGTCGTGCTCAGCCCAACGAGCTTGACGCGGGACTACCGCAGCGCGATCTCGAAGTGGGGCGTCGCTGAGGACAAGCGCCTGCAGCTCAACGAGGCAAACAAGTCAAAGCGCCCGCGACCGCCGCGGATACTGCAGGCGCCGCTTCCACCGGTGCCGCCGAAGACGGCCGCGATCGAGCAGAAGCTGGCCACCGTCCTGGGAATGAAGGCCAGCGCGATCAACCGACGGGTTGTGGAATCGATCATCCAGATCCCGTACGGCGATGTGCAGATCAAGACCGACGTTCCCGACTACGAGCGCGACTACATCCTCGAGCGCCAGGCCGAGTTTCCCGCCGTAAGCGTCCAGCAACGATACCTGCGCGACTATCCCGACAAGAGCCTTGCAGCGCAGATCGTCGGGACGGTTGGAGAGATCTCACCGACGCAGTTGAAGTACAAGCACTTCGAGGGCCTCAAGCCGGGCGCGCGTGTCGGTCAGGAGGGGCTCGAGTACACCTACGACAACTTCCTGCGCGGCACCGACGGCAAGTCGCGCGTGGAGGTGTCTGCGTTCGGCGATCGCAAGGGCGTATCGAGCACCGTCGAACCGAAGGTCGGCCGCTCGCTGCGCACAACGCTGAGCGTCAAGCTCCAGCGTGCCGGCGAGAGCGCGATCAAGCACATCGGCGGCGGTAAGCCGGGCGCATTCGTGGCAATGAACCCCACGAATGGCGAGATTTACGCGATGGGCTCGTACCCGACGTACGACCCGCGGATATTGACCAAGCCGATCTCGATAGAGCGCTATCGAAGGATCTTCAGCAAGAAGGCAGGAGCGCCGCGCTTTAACCGTGCGATCGGAGGCGTCTATCCGACCGCCTCGACGTTCAAACCGATCACTGCACTCGCAGGGCTCGCGACTCACGTGATCGACGCGTCCACGATCGTTGATGACCCCGGCTGTATTCAACTCGGCGAAGGCAAGGCCAACCGGCGCTGCAACGCGGGTAGCAAACCGCACGGGCCGGTGAACGTCTCCACGGCGCTGCAGGTCTCATCGAATGTCTTTTTCTTCGATCTCGGCGCCAACAAGCTCAATTCCCTTCCAGGCCAGCCACTACAGAAGTGGGCGCGCGATCTCGGCTACGGCAAGCGGACCGGCGTCGATCTGCCGGCGGAGAGCGAAGGCATAGTCCCGGACGCCGCCTGGCGCGATCGCGTCAACGACAAGGAGCTCGCCTGTCGCCGGGAGGAGCACCGGAAGTCCTGCGGTTATGGCGATGGTGAGGGGCGGCCGTGGAGCCCCGGCGATGAGGCAAATCTGGCGACCGGCCAGGGCGATCTGAACGCCTCTCCGATCCAGGTCGCTGTCTCCTACGCGGCGCTCGCCAACGGCGGCACCGTCGTGCGCCCGCATCTGGGGCTCGACGTGCTCAACGAGCAGGGCGAGCTCGAGCAGCGGATCACCAGTGGCG
>DATMIZ010000148.1:0-4901 GCA_035554055.1 Baekduia sp.
CTCCTACTGGTGCGTCCCCGGATCCCCCCACAGCACGACCAGCTCGGTGCCGATGACGGGGACCGGGCCCGAACATCGAGCGGTAGACGTCGAGCACGTCGTCCGGGTTCCATTCCAGCGTGACGAGCGTGCGCGGCGGGCTCCCCGCGAGCGGCTCAAGTGCGTCGCGACCGATGAAGTCGTGGTCGAACCTGACCGCGTGGAACCAGTTCACGTCGAACGGCGTGATGAAGCGGTCGGCGAGGTTCGGGCCCATGCTGCCCGCAGCGCCGGCCACGGCCGCTCGTCGTCGGTGAGGACTCCGATCGCGCGCATGTGCTGCGCCATCGCCTCATCCTCGGCGAATGCCGGCGGGCAGTGGACGTAGGTGTTCGGGAACCCGTTCTCGGTGTGGTGAGAGGTGATGTACACACGTGAGCCGAGCTGACGCAACCCCAACGGCCGGCCCGCCTCCAGCAGCGCGTCGTAGACCGCCACCTCATCGTCGAAGGCGATGCGCTCAAGCGGCTTATCCTTTGGACCGTGCCCGAGGACGCAGAGCTCATGGACTTCGCCGACCAACTCGGTCGTCACTTCGCTCGTTACTACAGCGCGTCTCCGATGGCCGGCCGCGTGGCGGGATGGCTCCTGGTCTGTGACCCTCCACAGCAAACCGCCGCCGAGATCGCCGAAGCGCTGCAGGCGAGCCGTGGCGCCGTCGGCACCGCGGTGACGATGCTCGACTCGTGGGGGATCATCCACCGCTCGCGGCCGCCCGGCGAGCGCTCCGAGCGGATCGCGATCGATCCCGCGTTCGCGATGTTCGGACAGGTATCGGAGCACGAGGCGCTCGCCCGACTGGCACGTCAAGGCCTCAACGCCTTGTCCGATACGCCGCGTACGCGCCAGGCCCGCCTGTTCGAGCTTGTGACGAGAGCCGAGTTCCTCGTCGAGCGACTGCCGCAACTGATCGCCGAGTTGGAGGCACATAGCGCGGTGCGCGTGTCGGCCGATTTGCCTGACACGAAGTGAACCGCGCCTGTTTCGGCCTTAGATTCCTTTATTTCGGGTAGTTTCGGGAATCTGTATATTGTCGCGGATGCCAGCCGTGAGTCAGCCCTACACGCCGGTTCAGCTCGTTGAGAACGCTCGTGCGCTCGTGCCCCTCCTGCGAGAGCACGCGGATGAGATCGATGAACTCGGCGTCCTGCCTCGGTCGGTGGTCACCGCGATGGACGCGGCCGGGATGTTCAGCATTGGCATTCCGGGTTCGCACGGCGGCCCGGCGCCGGTGCCGGTGCGCCAGCGCACCGAGGTCTTGATGGAACTCGGTCGAGGCACCGCCGCGGCGCCGTGGGCGGTATGGGCCGACCTTCCCACCAGCGAGTACCTCCACCACTTCGGCGAGCAGACCGTCGCGGAAGTTCTGGCCACTGAGCATGTGGGCCCGCTGACGGGTGGATCGGCATTCAACCTCGGCACCGCCGTCGGAATCGGCACGCCCACAGATGGCGGCATGCTGCTGCGCGGCTCGTGGACGTTCTGCAGCAACGCCCGGCTCGCGGCCTGGATCTTCGTGGGCTTCACTTGGACGGACGAGAGCGGCGCTGAGCAGAACAGCGTTGCGCTCGTTCCCCGCAAGGACTTCCGCGTCTCCGACAACTGGAATGTGACCGCGATGCAGGGCTCCGGCAGCAACAGCGTCTACATCGAGGAGGACGTCTTCGTACCGGAGTACCGGATCAAGCCGTTCATGTCCGGCACCGAAGAGGAAGGCCTACGCGTCGGCGCGACGATCATGCTCGATTTCGCGGCGATCACCGTCGGGCTCGCGCTGGCGGCGCTCGAGGTCTTCACCGAGAAGGTCGCCAAGCGGGCGCCCTGGGGGATGCCGTACGCGAAGATGAGCGAGATGCCGGTGGTTCAGTCGCTCGTCGGACGCGCGACCACGCGCATCAATGTCGGCCGGACCACGCTGCTGGCCGATGCGCAGCGCGTCGACGACCACCTCGACAGCGCACTTGTCACGACCTGCGGCTACGACTGCATCCACATCGCACACGAGATGCGAGAGGTGGCCGAAGAGCTGCGCAACGTGATGGGCACCTCAGCCCTCTCCGTCGGCGATCCCCTCGGGAGATGCGCGCGCGACGCGACCGCGCTGTGCCTCCACGGCGCGGTCCGCCAATGGTCTCAGGAATCGCACGGTCGACTGATCCTCGGCGTAGAGCCACCGGGCGAGATGAGCCTGAGCACGCTCTTGGGACCCGGCTCGCTGCCCAAGCACACAGAGCTCATCGAGACCGATCCTCGCACGAGATGGTAAGCCGACCCGCACCGCCGATGCCCCGGACAGCCCAAGCCGCGTTTCGTGAACACGCCGCCGCTTGACCATTTCAAGCCCGACTGGGACTAATATGCCCCGTTGAGACCAAACATGGCACCGTATTTCGACAGGCGTCAAGACACCGATTGGAGCATCACCGCATGCCGGACATTTCGCCATTGCCCCGCAAATCGTCGGTCATCGTCGTCGGCGGTGGCTTGTCCGGTCTTGTTGCTGCGCGTGACCTGATCCGAGCGGGAGTACAGGATGTCGTGATCGTCGAGGCCCAAGATGAGATCGGTGGGCGCATCAAGAGCTTCACGCGTCCCAACGGGGGTACGCTCGAGCAGGGTGCCGAGTTCACGGGCACCTCGCAGCCCACCATGCTTGCCCTGCTTGCTGAGCTCGGCATCGAGACCCAGCCGATGACCGCCGGGGTCGACCCCGCCGCGCCCGGTCTGTTCGTCCGGATCTCCAACGGCCAGCGGCACTTGGAGCCGTACCCTCTCGCGGACGACCCCGAGGCGTTGAGCGACCTCACGGCCGGCCTCGCTGCCTTCGGGGAGATGGTCGGCGACATCTCGACCGATGCGCCATGGGAAGATCCCCGCGCGCTCGAGCTCGATCGTCGTACCGTGGGCATGTGGGTCGACGAGACGGTCAGCAACCCAGCGGCGAACCGGGCGCTCAAAGATCTCCTCCAGTTCTTCGGACCAACCTACGAGACGTCACTGCTGCTCGCGCTGGCCTATCTCGAGCGCTTCGGGGGCATCGAGCACCTCGGAGAGGGAATCGAATCAAAGCTCGTCGGCGGAACTTCGGGTCTGGTGGCCAAGTTGGCAGCCGAGATCGGCGACCGGATCTATCTCTCGGCGCCGGTACGCAAGATCGTCAACGGCAGCGACGCAGTATCGGTCGAGACTGACCGGGGAACGATCGATGGGGATCTGGTCATCGTCGCGATGGACCCCAGTCTGATCACCGCAATCGAGTTCGAGCCGACGCTGCCGAACGACCGCGCAAAGCTCCAGATCCGGTGGGGCGGGAATGCTGGTGCAAAGGTGTGCGCGATCTACGACACTCCGTTCTGGCGCGAGGACGGACTGGCTGGGTTCGCCATCGGCGAGAAGTTCCTTCAGATGGCGATCGACGTCTCTCCAGCCGAGCGATCCGAGGGAGTCTTGACCGGAATGGTGTTCGCCTACGAGGAACACTCCGGAAAGACGGCACGGATCCTCGAAGATCCCGAGTTGACCCGCAAGACGGCCCTTGCCGAACTCGAGTCGTACTACGGACCCAAGGCCGCGAATCCGATCGAGCTCTATGTGTTCGACTGGACTGGTAAGCGCTGGTCGCACAGCGCCGGCGGCACGACGCTCTCCCCCGGCGTGCTCACCACATGCGGCCCGGCGCTCAGAAGGCCGGTCGGACGGGTTCTGTGGGCGGGCGAAGCCGTCGGCAGCGGCATCTTCATGGAAGGCGCCGCCTCCGCCGGCAAGGCGGCGGCCGCCGCCGCGGTCGCCCGGCTCAACGGCGAGGTGACGCCAGCGTGAAACGCAGCACTGACCGGATCCTGACAAGCCACGTCGGGAGCCTCCCGCGTACCAAGGAGCTCCTCGGCCTCTACGCAAACGACGCGTCCGCGGAGACCATCGATGCGACCCTCGCGACCGCGGTTGACGGCATCGTCAAGCGCCAGCGCGAGATCGGCATCGACATCGTCAACGACGGCGATTACGGCAAGCCCTCCGGCGAAGAGGTCGACTACAGCGCCTGGATGAACTACACCTACGACCGTCTTACGGGCTTCGAGATGCGCGAGTTCCCGAAGGACATGTTTGTCAGCGACGGCGAGTTCGCTGACTACGAGTCATCTCCTGAAGCCGCGATCCGCCCCGATCCGGACGCTCCCTATCTCCTGGGTGTGAACGTCGGCGAGATCACGTACACGGGTCAGGCCCAGATCCAGCGCGACATCGAGAACCTCAAGGCGGCCGTCGGCCCCGACTCGCTCGACTCGGCCTTCATCGCGGCCACCACGGTCGGACTGGAGCGTTTCACGCCGCCGTCCGAGCACTACGCCGGTCCTGACGAGCAGGCCGTCGCGCTCGCGGAAGCGATGCGCGAGGAGTTCAAGGCGATCACCGACGCAGGCCTGATCCTGCAGATCGACGATCCGTGGATCGCCTGGGCGTTCGGCGCCGATGGCACCGATTTCGACGCATGGGCCAACGAGCACATCGAGCTCATCAACCACTCGATCGAAGGCATTCCGTCAGACCAGATCCGCTTCCACGTCTGCTGGGGCAGCGACAAGGGTCCGCATGTCGGGGACATGCCGCTTGCCGGCAACCTGGAGATGATCCTGAGGATCGATGCCGGCCTGTACTCGGTCGAGGCCGCCAACCCGCGCCACGAGCATGAGTGGCGTGCGTGGCAGGACGTCAAGCTGCCTGAAGGCAAGAGCGTGATGCCGGGCGTGATCACACACAAGACGAACGTCGTCGAGCACCCGGAAGTGATCGCCGACCGCATCGTCAACTACGCAAACGCCGTCGGCCGCGAGAACGTCATCGCCGGCACCGACTGCGGCATG
>DATMIZ010000149.1:0-2963 GCA_035554055.1 Baekduia sp.
GCCGTGCGCCACTCGAAGAGGAACGCGGCCAGGATCAGGATCACGAGCACAACCCCCAGCAGCAGCGCCTTGGTGAGGTTGGCCAGCGCCAGCTCGATGAAGGTGGCCGGCCGGAAGATCGTCGTGTCGATCTGCATGCCCGGAAGCCCGGGGCGCATGTCGTCGATCGCCTCTTCGGCGCCCCGCGTTACCTCCAGCGTGTTGGCGTTGGGGAACTTCTGGACGATCAGCATCAGGCCGCGGCCGTCGTTGATGACGGCGTCACCGATAAGCGGTTGGGAATCCCACTTCACGGTCGCCACGTCGTCGAGGCTCAGGTTCTTGCCGTCGCTGCCCTCGAGCGACACCTTGGCGAGGTCCTCGGGCCCGATGATAGGCAGCACGTTTTGCACATCGAGCCTCTGGCCGCCCGTCTGCACGAAACCGCCGGTCCCTATCACCGCGCCCTCCGAGTAGCGCAACAGCCCCGCGTCCAAGGCGTCCGCCGTCTGGTTCATCACCTGCTCCAGCGAGACGCCGTGCTCGGCCAGCTTCGCCGGGTCAACCTGCACATGCTCCTGTTTGAGTTGCTCACCGTAGATGGCCACGTTCGCCACGCCGGGCACGCGCAGCAACTCCTGCCTGATCTTCCAGTAGGCGACCACGGACATCTCTCTCATGTTCAGCTCGTCCGACGTGATCCCGATCTTCAATATCCGGCTCGTCGACGAGAGTGGAGGCAACATGACGGGCGGGCTCGCCCAGGTTGGCAAATTGGGTGTCGCCCCCGTCAGGCGCTCCTGTACCAGCTGCCGCGCATCGTAGAGCTCTGTGTCCCTGCCGAAAACGAGCTGGATCTGCGAGAGGTCGGCGACCGACTTGGAGCGTATCTCTTCGAGTCCGGGGACCCCGTTTAGCTGATCCTCCAGCGGGATCGTGATCAGCTCCTCGACCTGCTCCGAGGAGTTGCCGACCGCGATAGTCTGGACCTCCACCATTGGCGGGGCGAACTCGGGGAAGACGTCTACGTCCGCGTTGCGGGTCTGGCCGATGCCGAAGACCATAAGCGCCGCCGCGGCGAAGAGGACTAGCCACCTAAACCGCAGGCTCGATCCGACGATCCAACGCATCAGGCATCCCTACCTTTCGATTTCAATGTGCGACCTCGAACTCGGTGCCGTACACTTGGGCGGCCCCGACTGTCACGACCTCGGTACCGGCGGGAGGGCCGTCTGATAGCACGACGCTATCACCGGCCACGTGGTAGATATCGATCGCCTGTCGCACATAGGTCAGCGGCTCAGGAGCTGTGTAAACGTACGCTTTCCCATCTGCGTCGTAGATGACGGCGTCGAAGGGTATGACCGTTCCCTGGTCGCTCTGACGGATCGGGGCCGTCTGGAGGCCGACTCGCTTGGCCGCTTCGGCGTCGAATATCACGCGCTGGACCTCCGTTCCCTTGATTGGCTTGAGCTGGGCGGGGTCGTGGTGGCTCGCCGTCTCGTAGTCGTAGCCCGTGCTTGCCTCGCCGCACGCGGATAGCGGTACCACGCCGGCGGCGATCAGCACGAAACCCGCGCAGGCGGCACGCAACCGCCGCCTGCGCTCGTGGCCGACACGCAACCGATTCATTCGCTGCGCCTTTCCCCCGCGACGCCTTCCTGATGGCCTACGTCGGCTCGCCGCTCGGGCACTCTGTCGGACGACCGGCGAAAGCGCTCGGCGGCGACCTCTCTGCCGCCACCCGCCGGCCCGGCCGCGTCCGCGCCGGGCGCCAGAGACGTTTCATCTACCGGTTCGGGCCGCGCGCCGGCGCCGAAACGCAGGTAGAGGACAGGCAGCACGAAGAGGCTGAGCAACGTGGTGGTGATGAGACCGCCCAGCAGCACGATCGCCATCGGATGGACGATCTCGAGGCCGGCCGCGTTGCCCATGATCACGAACGGCAGCACCACCGCGGCGGTCGCCACCGCGACGGTCAACGTCGGCGCGAGCCGGTCGTGTGCCCCGCGCCGGACGAGCTCGGCACCAAAAGCCTGGGCCTCGTCGAGCCGGAGTCGCTGGAAGCGATCGATCAACATGACGCCGTTGCGGGAGGCGATGCCCAGCAGGCCGAGGAACGCAACTAGCGAGCCGAGCGAGAGCGTGGCGCCGTCGATGAGGGCCGCCAGCGCTCCGCCGACGAGGGCCACCGGCAGGGTGAGGAAGGCCAGCCCCGCCAGGCGCCAACTCCTGAATGCGGCCTGAAAGAGCAAGAAGATCGCGATCACGGCAGCGAGGCTGAAGCCCACAACCCGCACCAGGTTGATCTCTTGGCCCGTCGTGGTCTGCCCGACCACCTCGGCGTGGTATTCGAGTGGGAAATCGGCGTTCGCGAGGCGATCTTCGACGTCTGTGGTCACGGCGGCGAGGCTGCGGCCGCTGACGTTGGCTTCGACGTCGACGTAGCGCTGGGCGGAGTCACGCTTGATGATGGTCGGCGACGGCCGGGTGTTGACGTCGGCCACCTGTTCCAGTCTTACGTGACCGCCGCCCGGCGTGTCGATCAGCAGGTTGCGCACGCTCTCCACGCCCTGGCGCACATCGGGCGCGCCCTTCACGACGACCTCGAAAACCTTCTGCTCGCCGAAGATGTTGCCGACTACGATACCCTGCAACAACATCGCCGTAGCCCGGCGGACGTCGCCCGGCTTGATCCCATAAGGTTCCGCCCTTTCGAGGTCCGTCTCGATCGCGAGGACCGGCTCCTCGGGCACGCGCTCGACGCTCGGGTCGAGGACGCCGTCGACCCCGCCCACGATATCTCGCACGTCGTTCGCCTCGCGGCGCAGGGTGTCGAGGTCCTGACCGTAGACGCGCACCACGAGGGGCTTGTCCGCGCCCGTCAGGACATCGAGGTTGTCGCCGGAACTCGGCGCTTCCGCGTCAACGAGCGTCCCGACGTCGCCGATCTTTTGCTGCGAGTAGGTCACGACGTCGCGTTT
>DATMIZ010000150.1:0-8650 GCA_035554055.1 Baekduia sp.
TGTTCTGCACTACGACACGTTCCTCGAGACCCTGGATCTTGAGCCGGTCCACCTGGTCGGACATGGCCTCGGCGGTTGGCTTGCGGCCGATCTCGCGGTGTTCTATCCGCGGCGCTTCAAGAGCCTGACTCTCGTCACGCCAGCCGGTCTGCGGCTCCCCGACGCGCCGTTCACCGACCCGTTCCGGATGACGCCCGAGGAGCGGATCGAAGCGCTCTTCAACGGCCGTGGCGGTGCATATGAGCAATACCTGGTCCGTGACGGTGAACCCGAGGACACGATCCGTGCGATGGCGGAGAGCGTCATCGCCGCGAGGCTCATGTGGAACCCGCGCTACGACTATCGCCTGGACCACCGCCTGGGCCGTGTGAAGGCTCCGACGCTCGTCATCGGGGCGGAGGACGACCGCTTCGTGGCGACTGCGATGGCGCAGCGCTACGCGGAGCTGATCCCGGGTGGCCGGCTGGAGACGGTCAAAGGCCCGGAAGGAGAACCGTCCGGACACGTCCCGCATCTGGAATACCCAGCGCAGATAGCCGCGCTGATAGCCGACCACGCCGCCGCCAATTCCTGAGGAGCCTGTGATGCACGAGTACGAATTCAACGTAGTCCTGGATGGCGCCTACCCATACGTGCCGTATGCGCCCAAGCGGAAATCCAATTTTGTGGATCTGCCCAACACGCACTTTGACCCGGTCCTCGGCCAGCGCGTGCTCGAGGACCAGCTCGAAACTCTGATCTCGCTCGAGACCCTCGGCTACGACGGCGCGATGATGACCGAGCAGCACAACGGCCCGATCGGCAGCCTCGGCAACCCGATGATGGCGGGCGCCTACGTCGCGGCGCGCACGAAGCGGATCCGCGTCGGAGTCGTCGGCCCGATCATCAACGACTACGCGTCACCGCTTCGCCTCGCCGAGGAGATCGCGACGCTCGACACGATGACCGGCGGCCGGGCCTTCTTCGGTCTGCCGATGGGCCACGGGATGCAGCACCACTCCACGGGAGTCATGAACCCGGCCCGCGCGCGGCGGCGGATGTACGAGTCTCACGACCTGCTGATGGCCGCTTTCACGCGCCCCGGACCCTTCGAGTGGCAGGGCGAGTTCTTCCACATCCCTTACGTCAACCTCTGGCCGAAGCCCCTCCAGCAGCCGCACCCGCCGGTCTTCATCCCAGGGGGCGGCTCGATCGAGACGCTAAAGCTCGTCGCCAAGCACCGCTACACGTACCAGGCGGCGCTCACTCCGCGGCCGGCGCTTCTGCAGCGGATCGAGATGCTGCGCGACTTCTGTCGCGAAGAGGGCTACGAGCTCGATCGTCGTCAGCTCGCGCTTGTGATCAGCGTGCATGTCGCGGAAACCGACGCGCAGGCGCGCAAAGAGGCCGAGGCGCACGAGTTGTGGGCCTACCAGAACTTCTTCCGCTCGCCGGCGCATGACAACTTCCCACCCGGCTACGTGACCGAATCATCGCTGCGCAAAGCGATGGCCGGAGGCTACCGGTCAACCCCGCTGAGCGAGATCGGCATCGACACGATGATGGAGCACGGCTGGTTGGTCGCAGGCTCGCCCGAGACGGTTGCGTCAAGGCTCACCGAGTTGCTCGATGAGGCGGGCGCCGCACGGGCCGTGTTGGGGATGAACTCCGGCACGAAGCCGCGCTGGCTGGCGCAGAAGAACCTGACGATGTTCGCCGAGGAGGTCATCCCGCGGATGCGGCCCGGCGGCCGGCCGCCGTCGGAGGACGAACGGACCGTGGGGTACCGCACAAACTCGGAGTTCGGCGCGCGCCGGCCTGCCGATGCCCTGATGCCGACGGCCTCATTGGGCACGGGCGGACTGGTCGATGTGACCACGGCGCACGTACCCGAGTTGCGCGAGCAGCTCGTCGAGCCGTGGCCGCCCGTCGACGATGTGGACACCAACAGCTGACAGGAGGAGTGCGATGGCGCAGACGGAACTGACCTGGCTGGGACACGGGAGCTTCCGGGTGGACACCCCGGAGGGCCAGCGGATCTACATCGATCCGTGGCTCGACGGGCCGACCTGCCCGTCGCACGAGCGCGAGCCCGGGCGCGTCGACGCGATCCTGCTGACCCACGCGCATGACGATCATCTCGGCCAAACGGTCGCGCTGTACGAACGCTTCCAGTGCACCGTGCTGGCGCCATGGGAGTTGCGCTGGTGGCTGGCGCGCCAAGGGCTTCCGGAATCGATGGAGGAGGCGCTGAATCGCGGCGGCTCACGGCGGCTCGGGGACGTCACGGTGACCTTCACCGATGCCCGGCATTCGTCGAGTACGCCCGACGGCACGACGGTTGGTGAGGCGTGCGGCATCGTCATCGCGGCCGATGCGGGTGAGAAAATCTACTTCGCCGGCGACACCTGTGCGTTCATGGATATGCAGCTGATCGGGCGGCTGCATCGCCCCGATCTCGCGGTCCTGCCGATCGGTGACCACGTGACGATGGGCCCGCGTGAGGCCGCGCTGGCGCTCGAGCTGCTCGGCGTGCAGCGCTGTGTTCCCGCGCATTACGGCACTGCGCCGTTCATGACCGGCACGCCCGAGGAGTTCATCCGGCATGTCGACGGCGCCGCGGAGGTCACCGTGCTGGCGCCCGGCGAGTCCACGTTTGTAACGCCTCGCAAAATAGGCGACGACGCATGACCTCCATGAGGTACTATGTGCGCATATCACTCGATTGGGAGGACCGATGAGCGCGCAGAGCGGTGACAGACGGCTGTTGTTTCACCTGAAGATGTCGGGCAATGACGGGTACATCCCGCACCCGGATCTGAACGGCCGCAACAGCAACTTCATCGACCTACCAAATCGCGATTTCAGCGACCCGCTGATGGCTCAGGAGCAGATGCGCCGGTGCCTGGCGAATCTTGAGATGGGCGAGCTGCTGGGGTTCGACTCGATCGCGATGATGGAGCAGCGCGTGCCGGCGATCTACCCCAGCTCGACGGTCATCGCCGCGTGGCTGCTCGCGCGTACTCAACGCATCCGTGTCGGTGCGATGGGACCGGTCTCCAGCACCTACCTGAACCCGCTCAAGATCGCAGAGGAGATCGCGATGCTCGACGTCATGTCGGGCGGACGGGTCTTCTTTGCGTTCCCGTTGGGCACGGGTCCCGCCTACTACCAGATGGGCGGTAACCCGACGACGGCGCGCCGGCGCCATGCCGAAGCCGTGCAACTGGTGCTGCGCGCGCTGACCGAGCCGGGCCCATTCGAGCACCGCGGTGAGTTCTTCAACCTGCCCTACGTGAACATCTACCCGCGCCCGTTGAGCAAGCCAGAGGCATGGATCCCGGCTTCCGGCTCGCGTGAATCGCAAGTTGAGGCCGCCCGCGGGCGCCACACCTACATGCTGTTCCTCAATGGGCGCGAGGGCGTCAAGAAGAACACCGATGCGCTGCGGAAAATCGCCAATGAGGAATTCGGCTACGACCCGCCGCCCAAGCAGATCGCGCTCGTGCTTTACATCTACGTCGCCGAGACCGACGCACAGGCAAAGAAAGAGTTCGAGCCCCATCTGCTCTGGTTTTTCCAGAACGTGCTCAAGGGCACGTTCGAGGACTACACGCCGCCGGGGTCGACGACGGTGCCGTCGCTGGCAAAGCGGCTGGAAAACTCCTCGGGCTTCCACACCCGCCCGGAGAATCTGACCTACGAGGATCTGTTGCGGGACGGACTTGCGATCGCGGGCTCGCCTGAGACGGTCACGGCCGAACTCGAGCGCTTCATCGACGAGGTCGGTGCTGGCCAGATCATCGTGTACGGCGACGGCGGGACGGCGCCCGAGTGGATGGTGCGCAAGAGCATGGACCTCTTCGCACGTGAGGTGATGCCGAAATTCCGCCCACCGGGTGGCCGGCCTGTCTGGGCCGACGAGCTGCCGGCCGGCTTCCAGACCATCTCGGAGGCGGGTGCGCGACTGCCAAAGCCGCCGCTGCAGCCACTCACGCGGATGGACGGCGAGCTGTACGAGACCTATACGGCGCACGTCGACGAGTTGCGCGTGCCGGTCGGCGAGGACCAGCTCAAGCTACATCGGCCCAGGTCCTAGTCAGCCTTCCCAGGCGGCAAGCTTGCGCAGCGGTTCGACGAGGCTGCCGGGCTCGCCGATCTGGGAGAAGAATTCGCTGTCTGCGGCGTCCACTACCGCCAGTGACTCCTCGGCGATCTTCGCACCCTGCGGGGTCGCGGAGATACGCCGGATGCGCTTGTCGTTGACGTCCTGGCGGCGGACGACAAGGCCTCGCTTCTCGAGCGTGTTGAGGACCTGACTGGTCATCATCACGTCGGTGGCGTTGTGTTCTGCGAGTTCCCGCTGGCTCGGAGCCTTGCCATCGTGAATCTCCATCAGCCATGCGCCGACGAGCAGGACCCACTGGACGTGCGTGAGGTCAAAGGGGCGCAGGACAGCCGTGATCATTCGCTGCCAGCGCAGTGAGGCGCGCCAGAAGAGAAAGCCCTCGAAGTCGCCCGGACTGTTCGCGATGTGCTCGGGCGTCAGCTTCTCCCGCCTCGACGGGGAGGCGGCTGGGGGTCCTTCGGGATCGTTGACCTTGCTCAATTTGTCGGTCGTGGCATGACGGGTCAGCCCACGGCGAGCTGTTCGGCGATGATGCGTTCCTCGTTCGGAAGCATCGTCACCGGCACGGCGGATCCGTCGAGGTCGGCCACGGGGGAGGACTCTTCATACCACCTGGCGTCGACATGGTGGCCCCAGAAGCTGCGCCGACGGTCGTCGGTGACGTCCCAGCGAAGCGGTCGCAGGTCGGGGTCGCCCGTGTAGTAGTCGCCCACGTAGAGCTCGATCCTGTGCCCATCCGGGTCGCGCAGGTACAGGTAATGGGCGTTGGTGACGCCATGGCGACCGGGCCCACGCTCGATGTGGCGTTCGAGGTGTAGGCCGCCGAGGACGTCGCACGCGTGGGTCAGCGCACCGGCGTCGGCGACGGTGAACGCGACATGGTGCACGCGCGGCCCTCCGCCGGCGGTGATGGCGACGTCGTGCACCGTTGGCTTGCGCGTCATCCACGCGGCGTAGACCTTGCCGTCGGGGCCGTCGGAGATCAGCTCAGTGGTACGGAAGCCGAGGGCGCGGTATTCGGCCTGCGCGGCCTGTGGGTCGGGGAGCTGGATGTTGACGTGGTCCATGCGCATGATCCGCGCACCGCTGTAGAGGTCGTAGCGCTGCAGTAGCCGCGGGACGGCTTCGACCTCGTGGAAGAACTCGAGTGGGTAGCCGAGGCGGTCTTCCACCTGCAGGCTGCGGCCGAGACCGGGCTGCTCGCCCGCCGCGGAATGCACCACGCGGCATCCGAGCGAGGCGAAGTGCGCCTCCAGCGCGTCGAGATGATCATCCGCCCAGACGCGGAAGCCCAGGCGCTGCACCAGGGGCTCGGGTGCGACGCGGAGTACCAGCGAATGGTGGGAGGTCTCCTCGAGGCCGCGCAGCCACAGCTCGGTGGGCGTCTCGTGGGTGACGATGAAGCCGAGGGCGTCGACGTAGAAGTTTCGCGAGCGCTCAAGGTCGGTGACACCGAGCGTTGCCGAGGCGATCCGAATGATGTCGAACGGGGTGGCTGTCCGCGGTTCGAGCGGATCGAGGGTCGGATCGATGGGGGTGCTCATGAGTCGGTTCTCCTTGGGGACTTGCGCACAGTCATACGCGCGCATAGTATCTGTCTCTCGACGGCTCTCGTCAACCCTAACGTGCATTCCTCCGGAGGAACCAACTTGACAACCGCCACCAACAACGGACTCGACACTCAGAAGGTCGATGTCTCCGGGCTGGAAACCGCATTTCGGCGCGGCGGCTCCGGCCAGCCGCTGCTGTACCTGACGGGACAGGGCTACACCGGCCGCTGGCTGCCTCTATACGAGAGCCTCGCTCAAGGCTTCGATGTGATCGTCCCTGACCATCCGGGCTTCGGCGGCACCGGCCTGCCGGACTTCATCAACGACTTCAATGACCTGGCAGTGCACTACGCCGAGTTTCTCGATGTCATCGGCACCGGGCCGGTGCACGTGGTGGGCCATGGGTTCGGCGGCTGGCTCGCGGCCGAATTCGCAGGCGTCTACCCCGAGCGCGTCCTGTCGCTCACGCTGATCGCGCCCTCCGGGCTACGACCCGACGAGAGCGAGCCGATGGTCGACTGGTACCGCATGCGGCCTGACCAGGTCCTCGACCTCACGCTCGGCGAGGACCGCGATGAGTGGGCTGAGTTCGTCGCTCCTGACCCCGACTACGCCACAGCGACCGTCGCGGACTACCAGGAACGGATGGGAGTGGCCCGCGTCGCCTGGAACCCGCGCTACAGCTTCCGGCTGGAGCACCGTCTGCAGCGCGTCAAGGCGCCGGCCCAGATCATCGTGCCCGATCAGGATGATCTGATCGCGCCGTCGATCGCCAGGCGCTACACGGAGTTTCTGCCGGGCGCATCGCTGTCGAAGGTGTCCGGGGATGACGCGCCTACGCGGCATCTGCTCGTGGTGCAAGAGCCCGGCAAGATCGCCGAGCTCATCGTGAAGCTGGCAGGGGTCTAGCACCCCGCCCTACGCCGGATCCGCTGTCTTTGGTGGGCCACACGCCCATTAAATGCAGCCGATCGCTCAGGTCAGGTGCCGTAGGCGGCCGCGCGAAGGTCGTCATCGACGCGTGGCTGAGCTCCCCACGGAGCCGGCTCGTGGTCGTCCTGCACGATCTTGTTGCGCAGCGTGCCGACGCCGGACACCTCGACCTCTACGGTCTGACCCGGCTCGGCGGGTGCCGAACCGGCCGGCGTGCCGCTCAAGATGATGTCGCCGGGGACCAGCGTCATGAAACGGGAGAGATCCGCGATCAGGTAGCCGAACGAGAAAATCATGTTCTGGCTGTGGTCGTCTTGCACGACCGCGCCGTCGACGCGCGTCTGCAGCGTGAGGTCGGTCAGATCGAGCTCGCTGGCAGGCACAAGCGCCGGTCCGATCGGGGTGAACGTGTCGTGACCCTTTGCAAGGAGATTTGAGCCGCGGTCCGCCCAGCGCAGGTCGTAGACGCCGAAGTCGTCCACCGCGGTGATCCAGCCGATGTGGCTCGCGCCTTCGTCTGGAGTCACGCGTCGCGCGGTCGATCCGATCACGATCGCGATCTCGCCTTCGAACACGAGCAGTTCCGTGCCCTGTGGTTTGACGACGTCGTCATCATGGCCAGAGATCGACGTCGGGGGCTTCAGGAAGTAGGACGGCGCCTCAGGCGTGCGGCCCCGTTGGTCCGCGCGGCTGCGGAAGTTCAGGTGCACGGCAACAACTTTCGAGGGTGGCGGTGGCGTCGTTGGAGTCACGGGTCGCGCTGAGCTCATAGGTGCGCATAGGGTACGCAGTCAGCAAACGCGATTATTTCCTCTTTCGCGACAGTCCAAGGAGAACACGCAATGGGTCAAATCTTGACAACGCACGTCGGCAGCCTGATCAGGCCGCCAGAGCTGGTGGCGTTCCTGCACGCCCGCGAAGAGGGCCGCGAGTACGACAAGGACGCCTTCGACGTGTGCTTGCGTGATTCGGTGGCCGAGGTCGTGCGTCGTCAGGCTGAGGTCGGGATCGACATCGTCAGCGACGGCGAGTTCGGCAAGACGGTCAGCTGGTCGCGGTACATCCGTGAGCGGATCGAGGGCTTCGAGGAGCGCCCGGGCGACCCGAGTCTCGTTGGGCAGACCGTGCTCCCAGGTGCCGACAAGCGTGAGTTCCCGGAGTTCTACGCTGAGTACGAGCGGACTCAGGGCTTTACCGGCTCGCTGACCAACTGGGTCTGCACGGGGCCGGTCAAGTACACCGGCCAGGCCGCGCTGCAGCGTGACATCGAGGATCTGAAGGCCGCGGTCGCAGCCGTTGATGTCACCGATGGTTTCTTGCCAGTCGTCGCGCCGGCGAGTGTCGTCCCGGTACGCAAGGACGAGTTCTATGACTCCGAAGAGGACTTCGTCTTCGCGGTCGCGGACGCTTTGAACGTCGAGTACCGCGCGATCGTCGATGCCGGTCTGATGGTCCAGATCGACGATGCCTTCCTGGCGACGATGTTCGACACGATGGTGCCGCCGGCCAGCATGGCGGAGTACCGCGACTGGGCTGAGCTAAAGATCGAGGCGCTCATCCGCGCCCTGGATGGCGTTCCGGAGGATCGTGCTCGCTACCACGTGTGTTGGGGTAGCTGGAACGCTCCGCACGTCGGTGACGTCGAGCTCAAGGACATCGTGGATCTCATCCTCCGCGTGCCTGTCGGTGGTTACGCGATCGAGCAGGCGAACGCCCGTCACGAGCATGAATGGCGTGTCTGGGAAGACGTAAAGCTTCCCGAGGGCCGCAAGCTGCTGCCGGGCGTGATCAGCCACGTGACGAACGTCGTTGAACACCCTGAGCTCGTTTCCGAGCGGATCGTCCGTCTCGCCGCATTGGTCGGCCCTGAGAATGTGATCGCAAGCACCGACTGTGGCTTCGCACAGGGCCCGTTCGTGCAGCGCGTCCATCCGTCGATTCAGTGGGCGAAGTTGAAGGCCCTTGGCGATGGCGCGAAGCTGGCTTCTCAGCGCGTCTAGCGCTCCGTTTTCCTCGCGCCTGGGCGACATTTGTCGCTTATTTGACGACTAATGTCGCC
>DATMIZ010000151.1:0-7830 GCA_035554055.1 Baekduia sp.
CTGAACACGACATCGCCCGATAGCACCGGAAACAACCAGTGCGTTCCGGTCGATAGCAGCAGTGCCCCGGGCGCGCCTCCAGCCGGCACCCAGCTCTGCGGTGCCTATCAATCCAGCCAGCTCTTCCCGAACAAGACCGGCAATACCCGCTGGTCGTTCTGGATCACGCCCGTACTGGGAACGACGGTCAACGGCTCCACCGTCGCCGACACCTGTGTCGGCACCCCGAACAGCGCGGTAGTGAGCTCGCAGCAGCTCAACACCCGCTGCGTGACAGCAACCGGCGAAGCGCTCGATCCCAGCGGGAACGTGCTGAGCACGCGACGCGTACAGGCCCGCGTCAACGCCCAATCCTCGCTGTTTCCCATCCCGGGGATCTTTGGGAACAAGTGCCTCGGCATCGGTGGCAACAGCGGCTGCTCCGGCGGCGGCGGAGGAACCGGCACCGTCAACGGTGCGATCGGCTCAAACGGGCAGATCGACGCGGCGATCGCGACCTGGTGCTGCAGCTACCCGCCGACGACGCTGACACCCGGCGACGTCTACCTAGGCCCGAACGCCCCGACTCCGCTGTACAACAACAAGGCAACTCCGCCGGGCCAGACGATTCGCACCACCAGGGACATCGAGCTGTACGACATGATCCAGCTGTTCCAAGGCCCTGCCCCGCCCCAGCGCAGCTCGGCTCAGGTGAGCGGCGGTTACACCACGAACAACCCGGGCGGCCTCGACGTCGCCGGATACAACGACAACGCAACGGCCGGGCGGATCACGTTCGACAACTCGAAATGCATGAACAACGGCAGCTCGACCGGCTACATCGCCTCGAAACGGTCGCTGGTCATCACGAGCAAGGGCGGTAACAACACCTGCACCGTGACCATCGCCAACGGTCTCTATGACTTTTGCTCGATCGAGTTCACCGACGGAAAGTCTCAGATCGTGGCCGCAGACACGAACGCTTCGACAGCTGAGGTCAGGATCTTCATCGACTCGTCGGCTCGAACCGTCGCGTCCGGCGTCACCGGGCCGGGCGTGACCGGGACGAACGCTTGTCCGGCGGCGAGCGCCGGCTACACGCCAGGCAACATCATCAACCCGCAATTCGATCCTTTGCTCGCCAACGCGCCCACTTCGTTGGCCGGGCAGCTCTACTTCTATGGAGATCCGAGCAATCCGGACGGCCACACGGTCACGATGACAAACAACGGTGCGTATTCCGGCCTGCTGTTCGCGACTCACAGCTTTGTGACGATCAAGAACGGCGGCAACTTCTTCGGCGGCCTCGCCGCCTACAAGATCAGCCTCCAGAACGGGACCAGCTTCCGCTGGGATCAGCAGCTCGCCCTACAGGAGGGCTCTGCAAACCGGACCTACTACCGCTCGCACTGGGCCGAGTGCAGGCGCAACCTCACCGTCGCGACCGATCCGACGTCAGGCTGCTAAACGCGCATGGCGAGACCCGGACTCGAATCGGGCTAAGTTCTGGGCCTCTCAGACGGAGCGGCTTTTACGGCCTTGACTCTGATCTCGATGTGTCGCCGCGACCTCGATGGCTGCGCGTACGAATGCGGCGGTCGCGAGCGAATGCGAACTCTGTGACCAGGCGACCAGAAGGGACGCGGGAGGCTCGTCCATCAAAGGGCGGTAGGCGATTTGGGCTCGCGGGTAGCGGTCGGCGACGGATTGGGGCAACAGAATGACGAGCTGAGACAGTTCCACCAGCCTCAGCATCTGCGTTAGGTCCGCGACATCAGGCGTCCGCCCGGACGCCTCATCTCGGCGAATCCAGATGCTCGGGGCATGTGTTTGCTTGTATCGAGCAGCTAGGTCAGATGAGCGGACGGCGGTGTGAGAAGCGAGGGGCTCATCGCGTGCCATTGCGACGACCCGGCGCTCCTCCAGCAGCACTTCCGAGTCCAGCGCCCGCTCGTCGATGGGGGCGTAGACGAGTGCGACGTCGGCTCGTCCCTGCCGTAGGAGCCGCGCTTGCTCGCCCCACCCGCACAACATGATTTCGATCGGGATCTCGCTGTTCTCGCGCCGGTACGCCGCGAGGATCGGATCAAGAAGGCCTCCATCGAGGTCGGCCTTGAACGCGAGTACGAGCTTCTGCTCGGGGTCCGCAACACGTCGCGCGCGTCGCGTCGCGGCATCGAGAACATCTAGGGCGGGCAGCCCTTCGTCAAGCAGCGTGGCTCCTGCCGGCGTCAGACGGACCTGGCGTGTCGAACGCTCGAGTAGCTTGACCTCGAGGAGTGCTTCGAGTTGGGCGACCGCGCGCGAAAGCGCCGGCGGAGCGATCCCAAGATGCTCGGCGGCGCGGGTGAAGTTCAGTTCCTGCGCGACCGCAACGAAATACCGCAGCAGACGCGAGTCAATCTGATTCATAACCAAAGAGTAATAGTCGTTTGCGGATCGGTCCTTCTATCTCCCTCGTCGACGATGGAACCTGCTGTGCATGATCGTCATCACAACTCCCACCGGTCAGGTGGGTCAGCAGGTACTCGAAATCCTCAGCCGAGGGAAGCAGTCACTCCGTGTGATCGTGCGAGATCCGGCAAAACTTCCGGCGCGGCTGATCGAACGCGTCGAGGTGGTGCAGGGGTCTCATGAGGACCCCGGCATCGTCGGCACGGCCTTCGAAGGCGCTGACACCGTCTTTTGGCTCCTGCCGCCGAACTTCGGAGCCGAGGACGTCGACGCCTACTACCTCGAATTCGCACGGCCTGCCTGTCAAGCCATCAAGAGCTGCGGCGTGAAGCGCGTCGTGGGCGTCTCGACGCTTGGTCGGGGGTGGGACAAGCCCGCCGGGCCCTTGACGTCGGCGATGGAGATGGACGCGCTGATCGAGTCCACCGGGGTGAGTTACAGGTCGCTCGCCATGCCATTCTTCATGGAGAACCTCCTGCAGCAAGTTGAGGCGATCCGCAATCAGGGCATGTTCTTTCTCGCAAACATCGTGGACCGTCCGCTTGCGACGGTCGCGACACGGGACATAGCCGCCGCCGCGGCACAGTTCCTGCTCGACGATTCGTGGTCAGGCCAGGCCGAGGTTCCGGTCGTCAGCGAGGAGCTGACTCCTGAAGGGATGGCGGTCACGATGTCTGAGGTGCTCGGTTCCCAAATTCGATGCCAGCAGACCGACATGGACTCTTACAAG
This sequence comes from Baekduia sp., assembly GCA_035554055.1. Taxonomy (GTDB): domain Bacteria; phylum Actinomycetota; class Thermoleophilia; order Solirubrobacterales; family Solirubrobacteraceae; genus Baekduia. Next base: position 3,164 of record DATMIZ010000151.1, read on the forward strand.
GCAACGCTCCTGGGATACGGGGCCAGTGAGTCATTCGCGCAGGGCTTGGTGGACATGGCGATCGCCCAGAACGAGGGAATCTACGATGCCCGTCCGGGCGCTCCCGCTGCGATCGAGCGGACGAGTTTCCGGCAGTGGTGTGAGGAAGTGCTCAAGCCGGTTCACGACGCCGCCGCGGGTTAGCGGCCTATGGCGAGACCCGGACTCGAACCGGGGACACCACGATTTTCAGTCGTGTGCTCTACCAACTGAGCTATCTCGCCGAGCAGCGTGGAAGGGTATCGCGGGCTGGCTTGTGACGAGCAGCCCGTTGCCGGGACCGGGGCTTACGCCGCCGTGAGGGCGTCCTGAGCGGGAAGCACCTGCTCCATGACGGAGCCGAGCGTCGCGACGGGATCGCTTACACCGCCCGGCGATCGCCACGCGACGTGCCCGTCGGGTCTGACGAGGATCGCGCCGTCGGCTTCGATGCCGCAGACCCGCTCCCACGTGCTTGACTCGTCCAGCAACTCCGTGCCGGCACCGATCCGATGGGCCTGCAGCTGAAACCCGTTGGTCGTAGCCAGCTGGTTTGCGACCTCGCACCAGGCGCCACCCTCAGCTCCGGTCAGCAGAACGAACGTCCCGAGCTTCACAAGATCATGCGTGGAGACCGCTCCGTCCGGACCCGTGAGCCATGCGTGCGGCAGCCGGTGCCCGGGTCGCGTCGTCGGCGTGTAGCGGGTGCCCATCGGGTCGCGCTCCGGCGGCGCCGTGCCATCCGGCACCAGCGCTCCATCCTCGTAGACAAAGCCGAGCTCCAGATCGTGCGCCTGGTACTCCATCCGCTGGGTATTCGCGATCTCGGCGAAACGAGCGCGGCGGGTGGCGCCATCGGGCGTCTCGGCAAAGAATGCCGCGAGCGCTACTTCGTTGCGCTCGGGCTCGCCGGCCGCGAACCCAAGGGCCGCGTAACTGAGGCCGTGGTTCTCGAAGGCCATCAGCGCCCACTGCGCGTTGCGCGCGCCGACAGGACGCCGCTCGGCTTCATAGCTGTCGAGCAGCTGCGGCCCGGCCCCACCCTTCACGACAGCAGCCAGCTTCCAGGCAACATTGTGTGCGTCCTGCAGGCCGCTGTTGAGGCCGAGACCGGTGGTCGGCGGGTGCCGGTGCGCCGCATCGCCCGCCAGCAGGATCCGGCCGACGCGATAACGGTCGGCGACCACCGCCTCGACGTTCCAGTGGCTGACGCGATGAATCTCCGGCTCGAAGTCCGGTAGCCGCAGCAGATCGCGCACATGCGGCAGGATCTCGCGCTCATCGAGGCGCGCGCCCGCCTCAATGCTGAACGCGAAGTGCATCACCCACTCCTCGGAGTGGCGCCCGGGTGTCGGCCCCATCGCCGCGAGGCTCCCGCTGGCCCAAGGGCCCGTGCCGTGCCCATTGATGAACCGGTTCAACATCGACGACTCGTCCTGGATCCATTCCGAGAGGTCCGCTGAGAAGTGCACGCTGACCATGTCCGCAAGCCCGGTCGGGCCTTCGAGCGCCACGCCAAGCGCAGGACCGACGGTCTTGCCACCATCGGCCGCGAGCATGTACTGGCAGCGCACCGTGTATTCCTCGCCGCTCACACGATCACGGACGGTCGCAGTGACGCCGGCGTCGTCCTGCTCGAAGGAGACGAGCTCGTTGTCGAACAAAACGCCGCCCGGGTTGCGTCGCTCAGCCTGCTCGCGCAGCAACGGCTCCAGGCGCAGCTGCGGATAGTCGCAGCCCTCGCAGGGGCTGTCGGCCATGTACGTGTCGTACAGCTCTCCTCCGCCGTACGCGTCGATCCGCACCACCCGGCGCCGGTCGTACTCGTCGTCGCCCGCCAGCGACGTCCACCAACTGACGCTCGAGATGTTCTCCATCGGCATCGCAACGTCGTAGATCGCGTCGGCCACATCGTGCTGCCGGAAGATCTCCATCGTGCGCTGATTGAGAAAATGCGCCTTTGGCAACGGCGAGGTCGCCGGATGGCGTTCTACGAGCAGCGTCTTGACGCCAAGGTCGGAAAGGAAGATCGAGCTGGCGAGTCCACAGCCGCCACCGCCGACGATCAACACCTCGCAGGTACGTTCAGTCATCGCGCGATTCTAATGGCGCTCACGTTGCGGAGCCCGACGGCCGCCACGTTCGTACTAGTGCGTCAGGAGATCCTTGGGCTTGGTTGCGTACAGCTTCTTCGCCCGCTTGAGCGCATCACGCTTGATCACCTTGCGGCGCTTTGCGATCAGCCCGAGCAGCTCCTTGCGCTGCTTCTTGGTCAGCATGTTGTGATGCCGCTGCACCGCCTCAGCCAGCACGGCGAGGTCGTTATCGCGACCGAGGACCTTCGTGAGCTTCTTCGCACGGCGCTGGAGCTGCGCGGGATCGCCGAGCAGCTCTGACGCGTGCACGAGATCCTTGGAGCGCCGTCGCATCCGGTGCAGGCGCGCAGTCGATGCCTTGCGCCGCGCCGCGTCGTGCGCGGCTCTTGCACGCGCGTAGACCTTCACCATCCCGGACTGCAGCGCTTCGGTGTCTGCCGGTAGCTGCCAGTGGGACACACGGCCGCGTAGTGCGCGCAGGTCGCTGACCGGCGCATCTCTGTTCGCGGCAACCACATGCAGCTCCGCATCAGAGTTGGCGAGCAACGCGCCGCGGAGCTCCGTGTACGGCTCGGGGTCGAGGCCCGCACCGGCTAGCAGATCATCGAGCGTCCCCACCATCACGTACGCATCGCGCGATGCGCTGAGTGTCCGCGCGATGTCGCCGACGGTCGTGTCCTCATGCTGAAAGCTGTCTTCTCCTAGCTCGCCGCGGGCGACGCGCAGGAGCGTACGCAGGCGCCGCAGCGCGCGTCGTGCCTCGTGGACATTCTCGGGGCCGAGCGGCTCTTGCTCGAGCTCGGCAACCGCGGCGTCGATCTCGTCACGCGCAACGGCGCGAACGCGCGCGTCGTCCGGTTCAGCGAGTGGGGCCGCGCCGGCCGGGCCCATCGACCTGCGATCGCGAAGCGCGCGCACGACAAGACCCACGGCCGCGATCGCGATCACGAACGCGGCACCAAGCGCGATTTCGTCGCGATGATCGCTGAGTGACCGCTTTGGTTTGCGCTTGCCGAGTCGCATGCGCCACCCACGCTACAGCCGTTGCAGCCACGCCGGACGACAGTTTCAGCGAAGTGAAAGCTATGTGAAGGCGGCCCAGCGGCCGGCGGCTATTTGTCCCAGAACTGCAGCTGCGGCAACGGGTCGATCGGTGCGCTGGCCGGACTTGCGTACCAGCCGTTCAGCCAGATCTCGAAATGAAGGTGAGGACCAGATGCATCGCCGGTCTGGCCGACCTGACCGATCGGCTGCCCAGCTGCCACAGGCTGACCCGCGACCACGGCTGTCGAGCCTCTGATGAGGTGGGCGAACATGAAGGCGCGACCGTCGGCGGCGTTCATCACGATGTACTCGCCGGCGCCACTCGCCTGGTAGCTGGTCGATGCGATCGTCCCGGCGACCGGAGCGACGATCGGGCTGCCGGCTGGCGCAAACACGTCCTGGCCCTCATGGACGTGATCGCCACGCGAGACGCCGAAGCCATCGCCGTACGTGTGAGCGACGGTCAGTGGAAATACACCCGCGGTGATCGGTCCCGCGCTTACCGGTGGTGGAGGCTGGACGACAACGGTCGCAGTACCGGGTGCGCGCCGTGTGCGCATCAGGTGCACATGCTTTTTCGCCGCGACGCTGATCTTCACCGTGTAGCGCCCGGGCGCGAGCTTCTGTGCCGGCCATGTCACCTGGATCGTGCGGTTGGTGGCGACGGAGCCGATATTGATCGTGGTGCGCTTGCCGTGCTTGCGCGGCGTGAAGACCAACCGGGCACGGAGCGACTTCACGCCCTTCTTGTTCAGTCGCACGGTCACTGACGGAGTGCTCGTGGTCGTGAAAGTCTGCGGCGCGATCGAGAACTTCTTTGCCACTGCCGGAGTCGTCTTGGCGCCCGCCGCGGGCGCGGTCAGACAAATGCCCATTAGCAGTGCCGCGCCGACCGCGGTGATCTTGAGTCTTGGCATCGAAGGCTTGCAACCCACCCGTCGCGCAGAAGGAGCGCTACGCGGTCGTAAACCGCACCCTATGGCCTAGCGCTCGAGCATGCAGGACATGACTTCGATTGCGCCACGCTTTGAGAGCGGCTCATTTAGATTGCCGCATTTGGGGGACTGAACGCAGCTTGGGCAGCCGATTTCACATTTGCACTCGCTGACCAACCGGTGCGCGTCCGCGACCAAGCCCTCGAATTCGCGGTAGCCCTGGAGCGTGATCCCGACCCCGCCCGGATGCCCGTCGTAGATGAAGATCGTCGGTCTGGTCGTCTGCGGATGGGCGTTGGTCGAAAGCCCGCCGATGTCCCAGCGGTCGCACATCGCCCGCAACGGCAGCACGGCGATCTGGGAGTGCTCTGTCGCGTGCAGAGCCCCCAGCAGCGTTTCGAGCGGGAAGTCCAGCCCGAGCAGCGAGTCGTCGAACTCGTACCAGAGCGCCTGCGTATGGAAGGTCGTCGTCGGGAGATCGAGCGCGATCATGTCGATCTCCTCGTGCCCCGGGAGCCGCTTGCGCTGATAGGCGATCACGGTCTCGGTGACCGCGACCTCCCCGAACGACAGC
>DATMIZ010000152.1:0-2088 GCA_035554055.1 Baekduia sp.
ATCTCGAAGAAATCGATCTGGCCCCCATCAGCGAGCGAGCCGAGCGCCTCGATCACCGATTGATGTCCGACGCCGTCACGTTCCGCGACAGCAATACGCGCCAACGACAGGATTTCTTCGGGCTCGCGCCACGTGGGAAGACCGGCGGCGACATCGCCTCCGACAATCAAAGTCAGCTCGTCCTCCGGAGCGCTCTCATGCAGTGCTCGCAAGGTATCGACGGTGTAAGACGTTCCGCCGCGCTCGACCTCGATATCCGAGACATCGAGGCGCGCGTCCTCCTCGGTTGCGAGCACGCACAACGCGAGGCGCTGCTCGGCGCCCGGATCCTGCGCGAGCTCCTTGTGTGGAGGCTCGGCGACGGGCATCAGAATCACGCGCTCGAGGCCGAGCTGGGTGATCGCCTCCTGCGCCAGCAGCAAATGCCCGGTGTGCGGCGGGTTGAACGTGCCGCCAAGGATTCCGACGCGGGCGATGCTCTAGATCCTTATCTGGCCGTCGCCGCGCACGAGGTACTTGATCGTGCAGAGCTCACGCAGCGCGATCGGTCCCCGAGCATGCAGTTTCTGCGTGGAGTTGCCGATCTCCGCTCCCAGCCCGAACTCGTTGCCGTCGGTAAAGCGCGTCGATGCGTTCACGTAGACGCAGGCTGCGTCGACCCCGAGCTCGAACAGGCGTGCCGCTGCCTCGTCGGACGTGACGATCGCCTCCGAGTGGCCAGAGCCGTGTGCGTTGATGTGCGCGATCGCGTCCTGCGGGGAGTCGACGACCTTGATCGCCAGAACGAGCGCCAGGTACTCGGTTTCCCAGTCCTCATCGGCTGCGCGCCGCACCGGGATATCGCCAGACAAAGCGACGGTCGCTTCATCCCCACGCAGTTCTACACCAGCAGCATGCAACTCGGCGAGAGCCGCAGGGAGGAAGTCGGCCGCAACCGCCCGGTGAACCAACAGCGTCTCGGCCGCGTTGCAAACTCCGGGTCGCTGCGTCTTGGCGTTGGTGATGATCGCCCGCGCATGATCGAGATCGGCGCTGGCGTCCACATAGACATGGCAGTTGCCGGCCGCCGCATAGATGACCGGCACCGTCGCTACCGCCTGCAACGCACGCTTGAGCCCGTCTCCGCCGCGCGGGATTATCAGGTCGATCAGCTCGTCCTGAGTCGCCAGCTCGGCGAGCTGCTCGCGGTCGCCGACGAGCAGCTGGGCGGCGTCCGGGGTCGGCATGTGGTCGGCGGCGATCGCGACCAGAATCGCGTTCGAATGCACAGCCGTTGACGACCCGCGCAAGACGATCGCGTTGCCGCTCTTGAGCGCAAGCGCGGACGCGTCGATGGTCACGTTGGGACGCGCCTCGTAGACGACAGCGACCACTCCGAGCGGGACCCGTACTTTCTCGATCTCGAGGCCGTTTGGCCGTGTGAATCGCTCGAGCGTCTCGCCCACCGGATCCTCAAGCTCGGCGACCTCACGTGTCTGTTCGGCGATCGCCGCGATGCGCGCCTCGTCGAGCGCCAACCGGTCGAGCAGTGCGGCCGAAAGCCCGCTCTCGCGCCCCGCGTCAAGATCACGCGCGTTGGCCTCGAGGATTTCGGGCGTGCGCTCGATCAATGCGTCCGCCAACGCATGCAGCGACGCGTGCTTTTCGCCCGGCGTCACCTTCGCCAGGCGCAGGGCGGCGGCGCGAGCGGCAAGACACACGTCGCGAACGCTCTGGGTGGTCGTCGCCATAGGCAGAGGCTAGATGGTTGTTTCCACCATCTAGGCGAGAACGAAGTAATCGCGGTGAACGGCCTCAGACGGCGCGCGCGGGAGTCGCTCTGCGATCACCGGGCTCTTCAAACCCTTGGCCTGCTCAAGATCGGCAGCGGAATAGTTGACGATTCCCTTCCCGATGATGCCTTCCTCGTCGGCGACGTCGACGGCGTCGCCGGGCTCGAATTTTCCCTCCACGCCAACCACGCCGACAGGTAGGAGCGACGTCCCGTCGGAGCGCAGCGCCCGCGCGGCGCCGGCGTCGACGACGATCGTTCCGTGCGAGCGCTTGGCGTACAGCAGCCAGAGCTTGAACGATGAGTATTTGAGGTCG
>DATMIZ010000153.1:0-2225 GCA_035554055.1 Baekduia sp.
ATGAAGAACGGCCTCAACCTGCTCGGTCTCGACCCGAACTTCCAGTACATCGCCGTGGGACTGGTCGTCATCGTCGCCGTCGAGCTCGACGTCTTGCGGGCCCTCGTCGAGAACCGGTTCCGAAGCATGCAGGCGAGGCTCGCATGACTGACGCCGTTCACGTCGTGGTGCCCTCCGACGTGGAACCCGTCCTGAGCGTTCGTGGTGCCACCAAGACCTTCGGGGCCGTGGTTGCACTCGACGGCGTCGACCTCGAGGTCCGCGCCGGTGAGGTTCTCGCCCTGCTCGGCGACAACGGCGCCGGCAAGTCGACCCTCATCAAGTGCATCAGCGGCGTCCACAAACTCGACCGAGGCGAGATCCAGATCGACGGGGCCCCCGTGCAGATCACCTCGGCGGCCGATGCCCGATCAAATGGGATCGAGACCGTCTACCAAGACCTGGCCCTGTTCGACAACCTCAACCCGACGGCGAACTTCTTCGCCGGCCGCGAAGTGGCGGGGCCGTCCTGGCTGCCACGCGGTTTGCAGTGGATGAAGCAGAAGGAGATGTCCACCCGTACAAGAGACCTTCTCGACCGTTTGCAGATCCGGCTCCCTGACTTCGATGCTGACGTGGCGCTGATGTCGGGGGGCCAACGCCAGGCGGTGGCGGTCGCGCGAGCCGTGGCGTTCTCCTCGAAGCTCGTCATCCTCGACGAGCCGACTGCCGCCCTCGGGCTTCGGGAGTCGGCGCGGGTCCTGGAGCTGGTCGATCGGCTCCGAACCTCCGGCGTCGCGGTCATCTTGATCTCTCACAGCATGGATCACGTGATGGCGGTCGCGGACCGGGCGATGGTCATGCGCCGCGGCCGCAAGATCGGCGAGGCGCCGGCGACCGCGGACAACCAAGAGCAACTCGTGTCCTGGATCGTCGGGGCCCGAGGGAGCACCACCGTTTGAAGCTTCACCACCTGGACGCACGGCACGTGCGGCAGATCCAACAAGAAGGAGGAACACACATGTCGACTCGACTGAAGGCACTGGTCATGCTCGGAGCGGCGGCGATGCTCATCACCGCGTGCAGCAGCAGCGGCGGGGGGACCGCGGCGCCGTCCGCGAACGAGACCGCGGTTCCGTCCGCGAACGAGACCGCGGCGCCGTCCGCGGACGAGACCGCGGCGCCGTCCGCGAACGAGAAGATCAAGGTCACGCTTCTCACCAAGGCCACGGGCGGTTTCTGGGATGCCATGATCGCGGGCGCCAAGCAGTATGAGACCGATCACCCGAACGACATCGAGCTCACGACCAACGCGTGCAAGACCAACGACGACACGCCCTGCCAGATCGCGGAGATTCAGGACGCTGTCACCAAGGGCGCCCAGGCGATCGTGATCTCCCCGATGGGCGTTGGCGTCACCGATGCCCTCAATGAGGCTCAGCAGGCAGGCGTCCGGATCGTCTTCGTCGACAACACGATCCCCGGTGTCGTGCCGGACGCGGTTGCGGCTACGAACAACGTCAAGGGCGGCGAGGCTGCCGGCGCGTACATCAAGAGCCAGCTGAAGTCGGGCGACACCATCGGTCTGCTCGAAGCCGTGCGTGGCGTGCCGAACCTCGACCAGCGCATCGACGGTGTCAAGGCAGCGCTCGAAGGTACTGGCGTCAACGTCGTGATCGGGGCTCAGCAGACCCTGTGTGACACCAAGACCGGCGCCGCGGTGACGCAGGACCTGCTCACCAAGTACCCGAACCTCACAGCGATCTACTCGGCGTGCGACTCCCCGGCGATGGGTGCCGTGGCGGTCGCGGAGTCCAAGCAGCACCCGCTGCTGATCTTCGGCTACGACGGTGACCCGGAAATGGCCAAGCTCATCGAGGCAGGCAAGACCACGGCCACGATGGCGCAGTCGCCGTTCAAGATGACGTACCTCGGCGTCGAGGCGGCAGTCAAGTCGCTCAAGGGCGAGAACTACGTGAAGGCCATCGACACAGGCACCACGCTCGTGACGAAGGACAACGCGGCCGACTTCACGTCAGCCTGGCAGTAACTCCTTCCGCGTCGGAGCACGCTTCGGACGCCGGTTCAAACGGCATCCGAAGGGCCCGGCACTTCCGTTGAGTGCCGGGCCGCGTGCTCCCGTGAAACACACATCCGCAGACTCGGCAGCGACTGGCCCAACGCCAGCCTTCAGATCTCCTACGCGGGGTGGGTCTCCCTCGTCCTCGACTCGGTGTCGGACCTCC
>DATMIZ010000154.1:0-13240 GCA_035554055.1 Baekduia sp.
ATCGGCGTGGCTGTCATGTGCAGGACGTGTGGCGCCAGTCCAGCGGGCGCCTTGGCGTCGAGGCGTGCACGCTGTGCGACGCCGAAACGATGCTGCTCGTCGATGACCGCGACACCGAGGCGGGCAAAACGGACCGGCTCCTCGATCAGGGCATGCGTGCCGACGATCAGGCCGAGCGACCCGTCCGCGAGGCGCCCGCGAATCTCCTTACGCCGAGCGGCGGGTGTCGAGCCCGTCAGCAGAGCCGCGGACAGAAGCGAGCCCGGCATCAGGGTCTGCAGCGTCGCGAAATGCTGCTCGGCGAGCACCTCGGTCGGTGCCATCAGCGCTGCCTGCGCGCCGTGCTCGACCGCGCGCAGCATCGCGTGCAAGGCGACCACGGTCTTGCCCGAGCCGACCTCGCCCATAAGCAGTCGCTGCATCGGTCGGTCGCGGGCAAGATCCGCGTCGACCTGCTCGATCGCCCTGAGCTGGTCGCCGGTCGGCGTGAATGGGAGTTGCTGCTCGCGCCAGTCGCGGCTGATCGTCTGCGGCTCGGTGAGCGCGGTCGCTCGGAGGCTCGAGCTGCGTTCTCTGCGCAGCCGGGCCTGTACGAGCTGCTGTACCAGCAGTTCCTCGAACGCCAGGCGACCACGACCAAGCTCCGGATCACCGCGGTGCGCCGCCAAGACGGCGGTGGACGCCGGCGATAGCCGCTGCCTTGCGCGCATTCTCCCGGCCAGCCGCTCGGGCAGATCCAGTGCGGAATCGAGGTGCTCGCGAACCAATTCGAGGAGCTGGATCGAAGTGATGCCCTTCGTGGCCGGGTAGGTGGCGGCCGACTGCTCCTCCCCCGTCTCCTGGCCGCCGATCGAATCGGTCTTCGCGTGCGCGTTCACGCGAAAGCGATTGCGCGCCTGGTACTTCCCGCTGAGCGCCAGCTTGGTCCCCGGCGGGTACTGCTGGGCCAGCCACGGCTGGTTGAAGAACGTGACTTTCATAACGCCCGACGCGTCCATCACCGTCGCCTCCACGAGGGGACGCATCCCGCGCTTGCGGACCGGGCGCGCGCTGATACCGCGCACTTCGACCATCACCGTCGCGACCTCGTCCTCGCGCAGGTCGGCGATCGCCTTCGCCTCGCCCGAGCGCCGCGGCAGGTGCAGCAGCAGGTCGCCAACCGTTTCGATTCCGAGGCCCTTGGCGGCCTCGGCAGCCACCGCGGGCTTGATGTCCAGCTCCGCCGCCAGCCTGGCGGGACGCGGCCAGCGCACCGGGGCAGCAAGGAGCTCCTCCCTGCTCAGCTCCCGCGGCTCTGAAAACGCCCTGATCACTCGCTGATCATCGCTTGTCACGCCGACGATTCATCGAGAAATGGGTGATCGAGATGCGATGAGTTGCGCCATTGGACGAAGCCGACGGTGAGCGAGCGCACAGAATCAGCGAGGGAACGATCCCGCACGTTTGAGGCGTGCATGCCACACCTGGGCGACATTTATCGCCCATATCACGACTAACGTCGCCCAAGTGCGGCGAAGCGGGCCCGCGACGACGTTTGAGGCGTGATGAGGCGCGTCATTCCAGCCGGATCGGCGGGCGGGTGGGTTCGCGGCTGGAAGGACGTGACTCATCACGCCCACCAAACGAACAAACGAACCGAGAAACAGCTAAGAGTCAGAGCGGACGGTCGTGTACTTCACGACCTTGCCCGCCTTGAGGCAGCGGGTGCAGACGTAGACGCGCTTGGGCGCTTTGCCGACGAGCACGCGGACCTTCTGAAGGTTCGGATTGAACCGACGCTTCGTGGCGACCATCGAGTGGCTTCGGCTCTGTCCGAAGGCCGGCTTGCGGCCGCAGCTGTGGCATACCTTGCTCATGCGACGCGGGACGATAGCGAATCGCGACGTGTAGACGTGATCGCAGCCACAATCAGCCTTCGGCCAGCTTGCGCTTGACCGCGATCAGCGCGAGCACGGCCTCGGCCGCGTGCGCTCCAGAGTCACGCTTGTCAGTGCCGGACCTCGCCAGCGCCTGCGCGTAGTCGTTGACGGTCAAGACGCCGAATGAGCACGGAACCCCGGTCGCCAACTGGACGTCCTGGATGCCGCGCGCCGACTCTCCACAGACGTAGTCGTAGTGATCAGTCTCGCCGCGGATCACAGCGCCGAGACAGATGATGCCGTCATAGCGACCGCTCCGCGCCGCGTACTTGGCGGCCAGCGGTAACTCAAAGGCGCCAGGCACCTCGAACGTGTCGATCCGTGAATCCGCGGGCAGAGCCGCAGTGGCTCCTGCAACGAGCCGCTCAGCAAGCTCGTCGTAGAACCGTGCCACGCAGAACGCGAACCGCATCAGCTCGCCGCCAGCTTCTCGGCGTACTTGGCGAAGATGTCGTTCTCGAGGTTGACGATGTCGCCAACCTCAGCCGTCCCGAGCGTCGTCCGTTCCAGCGTCTCGGGGATCAACGACACCTCGAAGCCGGCATCGTCGACCGCGGAGACCGTGAGCGAGATCCCATTGATGGTGATCGAGCCCTTTTCGACCACGTAGCGGAGCACTTCCGGCGCCGCGGACACGGTGATGACCTTCGACATGCCGTCCGCGCGGATGCCCGCGATCGTGCCGGTGCCGTCGACGTGCCCCTGGACGATGTGACCGCCGAAGCGCGCGTCGACCTTCATCGCGAGCTCGATGTTGACGGGCGAGCCGGCCTGCAGGCCGCCGAGCGAGCTGCGCACGAGCGTCTCGTTGATGGCCTCCGCCGTGAAGCTGTCTTCAGCTGTCGTGGTCGCGGTCAGGCACACGCCCGAGATGGCCACCGAATCGCCCTCGGAGATCTCAGGCGCCATCACGGTCGCGATCGTGAGCGTCGCGCCATCGGCGTCGGCGTCGAGCTTGGTGATCGTCCCGATGTCCTCGATCAAGCCTGTGAACATCTCACCACTCCTTTATCCGGGCGCTGATCAGCAGATCGCCGGCTACGGGTTCGCACTTCATCTCAAGCGAGCGAAGCGCGTCCTCGATGCGCTCCACCCCCTCGCCCTCGAGCGGATCCCGAGCCGCGGCGCCCCCGAGCAGCATAGGAGCGATGAACAGTCGCAGCTCGTCGATCTCGGAAGCGTCGAGGAACGCACCGGCGAGATGCGGACCGCCTTCGAGCAGGATGCTGTGGACCCCACGCTCGCCGAGCTGATCGAGGGCGGATCTGATGCGCGCCGGCTCGTTCTCTCCCGTTGCGACGATCACATCGACGCCCGCCGCCTGCAGCGCATCGGTCTCGGTCCGGTGCGCGGCGCGCGAGACGACGACGCTCACCGGGATCTCATCAGCGCTGCTGAGCAGCTTCGAGTCGAGCGGGATCCGGGCGGTCGAATCGAAAACGACCCGGCGCGGCTGGCGATGGACGTTCGCGATCCGCGCGGTCAGTTGAGGGTCATCGGCGAGCGCCGTGCCGATCCCGACCACGACGGCATCGACCTTGGCGCGCCAGTGATGCGCGAGCTCACGCGATTCTTCGCTGGAGATCCATTGCGAATCACCCGCGCGCGTGGCGACCTTTCCGTCGAGTGTCATCGCCGACTTGAAAAGGACCCACGGCCGTCCTGTGCGAGCGTGCTTACGAAATGCCTGGTTGAGAAGCCGGGCCTCTGCTGCGAGTTCTCCGGTTGCGACATCGACCTCGATGCCTTCGTCGCGCAGGATCCCAAGGCCGCGACCGGCAGCCTTCTCGGTCGGATCGTCGGATGCGACCACGACGCGCGCGATGCCGGCCTCGATGATCGCCTTCGTGCACGGCGGCGTCCGGCCCTGGTGGCAGCACGGCTCGAGCGAGACGTACATCGTCGCTCCACGCACGTCGGCGCCGTTGGCAGCCGCGAGCGCGTTGACCTCGGCGTGAGGCCCGCCGTAGTCGTTGTGCCAACCCTCGCCGATGACCTTGCCGTCGGCGACGATCACGGCGCCGACCATCGGATTCGGGCTGACTCGTCCCTCGCCGTTGCGAGCGAGTTCCAGCGCGCGCGAGAGATGGACGTGATCGGTATCGATGTGCTGCACCGCAGTCAGTCTACTTTTGGGCTTCGCCCGGCCGGCAGCGCACGTACGCGCCGTAGTCCGCGGAGCCGCCGACGCGGATGAAACCGTCCGGTGGGATCGATTTGAATACGTCGTCGCTGTTGTCGACGATTGCGAGCCGCAAGAGCGCGAGCCGCGACGTCGCGACAAGCGCAACGCCGTACTCGTCGTCCTTGGCGCGAGAAGGGTCGCTGCGCGCGATCACGTCGTCGACGCCTCCGCCGGTGATCCAGCGAACATCGGGAACGAGCTTGTGGATCGGCACCGAGATCGGACCGCAGCGCTGGCCCGCCTGCACCTTGGGGTTGTTGAGAATCTCGACGAGCGTGTCGTGCTGATCGGCACGCTGCGTGAGCTCGATCTGGAAGTTCTTGACCGTGACGCGCGTCACCGTGAACCCGATGCCGAATACGAGTACGAGCGCGGCCGCGCCGGCCCAGATGTGGCGCCCGGCCGTATGCGGCTCGAGCATCGTCCAGCCGCCGAGCGTGACCGCTGCGAACAGCATCGTCATCATCGCCGGGACCAGCAGATAGCGGTCGATCACCGACAGGCCGGCGATGCCGACAAGCACGAACGTGCCGACGCCCACGAGCCACAGCACCAGCGGCATCGCCAGCCGCTTCGGCGCCATGAAGCTGACGACCACGGCGCCGGCGATCCCCGCCAGAACAACCGGGAGTTTGGCGAGGGACAGGAAGAACTCCTTCAGCGAAGACGGCACCGCGCCGATCCCCTTGGCGCGCCCGAGCTCCTCCGCGAGCCCGCTCGTGTGCTGGAGCGAGAACAGCGGCGCACCTGTCGCGATGAAATCGCTCGCGACCCAGATCAGCGGTGCGATCGAGGCGATTGCGGCGAAACGCACACGCTGGCCCCAGGTCACGCCGTCGGCGACGGACAGCCACAGCCAGTACAGCCCGAGCAGCAGCCACGCTTCCGGGCGCAGCATGCCGGCGGCCAGAAGGAACACCCAGACGATGCCCTGTCGACGCGGGCGCTCGTACTCCAGCGCGGCAGCCCAGATCACGAACGCCAGGAACGGGATGTCGATGTAGCCCCGGGCCGCCAGGAACGGAAAGTCAAAGCGCGTGACGAGGATCGCCGCGGCGGCGAACCCGACCAAAGGCGTGAACACGGCCTTTCCCAAGCGGTACATGCCCGCGCACAGCGCCACGAATGAACCGAGCGTGCAAGCGACCAGAATGCGATCGCCGACCTGGCCGAACAACGACAGCAGCGCCCCGAAACCGACGGCCAGCGGGTGCTGTGTCGGCGTGCGATAGGAGTCAAACGACGGCAGCTGGCCGTGCAGGATCTCGCGGCCCCAGATCAGCGAGTAGTAGCTGTCGTAGTTCGGATACGTCGGGTAGTAGAAGAATCCGACGACCGTCGCCACGACCAACAGCCCGAGGGCGATTGCAGGTAGGTGGCGCGGGGCGGCTCGCATAGATAAGACGGCGGACTCTCGTGACGCCCGGTCAGGTTCCTATTCTGGGATACTGCGGGCGCGAGTGTATGGCACGTCTCACCTGTCTCGCGTGCCTCTCCGGACCATCTCCCCTATGAAGCTGATCATCCAGATCCCTTGCCTCGACGAGGAGGCCACGCTCCCTGCGACGCTCGCCGATCTCCCGCGCGAGGTCGACGGCTTCGACACCGTGGAGTGGCTGATCATCGATGACGGCTCCACCGACGCCACTGTCGCTGTCGCGCGTGCGAACGGCGTCGATCACATCGTCAAGCTCACCAACAACAAGGGTTTGGCAACGGCGTTTCAGGCGGGCCTCGACGCTTGTTTGAAGCTGGGCGCGGACGTCATCGTCAACACGGACGCCGACAACCAGTACAAGGGTTCGGACATCCCGAAGCTCGTCGCGCCCGTCGTCGCGGGAACCGCAGACATGGTCGTCGGCGATCGCGGCACGGACGAGATCGCACACTTCTCGCCGCTCAAAAAGCGGTTGCAGCGACTCGGCTCTTGGGTCGTGCGCCAGGCATCCGACACCGACGTGCAGGACACGACATCGGGCTTCCGTGCGTACAACCGCGAGGCTGCGATCCAGATGGCGGTCGTCTCCAAGTACACGTACACGCTCGAGACGATCATCCAGGCCGGCAAGCTGCTGGTCGCGACCGACCACGTGCTGATCGGGACCAACCCGAAGACGCGGGAATCACGCCTGTTCCCGTCGATGTGGTCCTACGTGCGGCGCAATTCCGTGGCGATCACCCGGATCTATGCGCAGTACGAGCCGCTGAAGGTGTTCATGCGGCTTGCTCTTGCGCTGCTCTTGCTGGCGCTGATTCCCTTCACGCGTTTCACGATCGCCTACGTGCAGTCAGACGGCGCGGGGCATGTCCAGTCGCTGATCTTCGGCGCCGTGCTGTTCAACGCCGCCGTCGTGCTGTTCGCGCTGGGAATCATCGGCGACCTGCTCTACGGGCAGCGAATCATGACCCAGCGCATCTTCGAGCGTGTGCGGCGGATCGAGCTGCAACTCGACGTACCCCCTTCCCACTACGAGCCGGGATCGCACGACACCGGCCAGCCGGCAACGACCGGCGCCAACGCGGGCGCCCAGCGCACCGAGGAACGAGAGGCGCTGAACATATGAGCCCCGAAGTCACCGTCGACGCCGACGGAACAGTCACCGGCAACACGTACGACAAGTACAACACGACCAACCCGGTGGCAAAACGCCTGCAGGCGGGCTTCGAGCGCAATCTCGCGGAGCTGCTTGCCAAAGCTGACCCGTCGACGTTGCTCGATGTCGGCTGCGGTGAAGGCGTCCTGACCTACGAATGGGCCCAGCGTCCGTCGATGCAGCGGATCGTCGGCATCGACCTGCCCGACGCCAGCGTGCAGAAGCACTGGGATGACCGCCAGGCGCCGAATCTCGAGTATCGGCTGCTCAAACTGACCGAGCAGAACGAGCCGCTGCCGTTTGCCGACAGTGAGTTCGAGGCAGCGACGGCGATCGAGGTGCTCGAGCACGTTCCGGATCCCGAGTTCACCGCTGCCGAGATGGCGCGCTGCGCTTCGAAATGGGTGCTCGTGTCCGTCCCGCGTGAGCCGATCTGGCGCGTGACGAACATGGCTCGCGGCGCCTACTGGGGCCAGCTCGGCAACAGCCCCGGACATCTGAATCACTGGTCCAAGAGCGCCTTCAAGAAGCTCTGGGAGCAGCACGGTGACATCGTCGAGGCACGGTCGCCGTTCCCGTGGACGATGCTGCTCGTAGACGTCTCGAAGTGAAGCGACTCCGGAGTCGCCTGCGACCGGGCCTCCGTTCGCGGGCCGAAGGCTCCCGCGAACGTCCCGGGAGCATCATTTCCACTCCGGAGGCTCTGGACGCAGCGGCTGAACTCGGTGGCCTAGGCGCAGAGCGCCCTACCTACGGCGCGTCGGCACGAATCCTCGGCATCGGAATCGCCGTCACGGGCGTCGTCACGTTCGGCTATTTCGCGGTCGCGTCGCATGTGCTGTCCGACGACGATTACGGACGCATCTCGCTGCTTTGGTCGATTCTGTTCGTGACGATGTCGGTGATCTACCGACCGGTTGAGCAACTGCTCTCCAGATCGATCGCGCGACGCCGTGCGCAAGGCATCGCTGGCGACCATCCACTGCGGCGTCCGGCGTTGATCCAGGCGGGATTCGCCGCTGTCTTCCTATTCGTCGCGCTTGCCTTGCGCGGTGTCATCACCGACGAACTATTCGACGGCAGCGACGCGCTCTATTGGACACTCGTTGCTGCTGCGCTGGCCTACGCCGGGTCGTACTTCGCACGCGGATTCCTGGCCGGGAACCAGTGGTTCGGGCTCTACGGCGGGCTCGTGCTCTTCGAGGCGGTCTCGCGGATCCTGTTCCCGGTCGGCGTGGCCATCGGGATCGCCAGCGGGCAGACCGCGGTGGCGCTTGGCATCGTGGCGGCGCCGTTCGCGTCGCTACTGGTGATCCCCTGGGCCTTCATGCGCCGGCGAAACGAAGGCGCCAGCGTAGGCGCCGAACCGACGACGAGCACGAAGGACGACGCGGGCTTCGCGGGATCCGTCGCGCTGATCCAGCTCGCCGAGCAGACACTCCTGAACGCCGCGGTGCTGCTGATCCCGAACAAGGCCACGGCTGGCATCGTGTTCAGCGCACTGCTGATCGCACGGGCGCCACTGCAGCTGTTCCAGGCGATTCAGACGTCGCTGCTCCCCCACCTCGCGGGCGCCGACGAGGCCGAAGGCACGCGTGCCATCCGCATCACGATCCTCGCGATTTCAGGCTTCGCTGGCGCCGTCGCCGTGGGACTGCTCGCCGTCGGGCCGTGGGTGATGGGGATCCTGTTCGACGTCAACGCCGACTACGGGCGTTTCGGGCTCGCGCTGATCGCGGTCGGGATGGGATTACACCTCGCCGGCGGCACGCTGAACCAGCTCGCGCTCGCGCGCGACAAATCGGCCCGGGCCGCCATCTCATGGGTCGTGGCAGCCTGTGCGTTCGTGGCTTGGATGGTCAGCGGCGTCGTCGACGATGCACTGCTACGGACCGAGATCGGCTACGCGGGCGCCGCGGGGCTGCTGTGTCTGCTGCTTGCGGCGCTCACGCTTCGTCGTGGAAATCACTCGTAGCTGAGAGAGGCCAGCACATCGAGCTTTGATGCTCGCCTGGCAGGCCAGATCGCGGCGAACACCCCCACGATGGCACCGAGGATCAGGACGATCACGATGTTGCCACCGGGGATCGAGAACGTCAGATCCTCCACCGGGCGCGCGACGACGATCCCGAACAGGATCCCGACGATCGTCCCGAGCGCCGTGCCGATGAGCGCCGTGATCACGGATTCGTAGCGCACCATCCTGCGCACTTGGCGGCGCGACGTACCGATCGCGCGCAGCAGTCCTAGCTCCCGCGTGCGCTCGGTGATCGCGAGCACCAGCGTGTTCACGATGCCGAAGATCGCGACGATGATCGACAGCGCCAGCAGCGCGAAGATGATCCCCAGGAACTGATCGATCTGCTTCTCCTGATCGGCCTGGAACTGCGCGTCGGTCTGCACCTTCAGTCGCGGATAGACGCCATCGAGGCGATCGGCCAGTGTCTTCGTCGCCTGATCGCTGTCAACGCCGTCGCGGAACGCGATCATCGCGAAGATGTCACGGTCCACGCCGAAATCTCGCCGCATCACCTCGTTTGAGACCACGACGTTGCCCGTGAGATCGGTCGTATCGTGCTTGGTGCCGATCACGTTAAGCGCGATCCGCTTGCCGCTCGGCGTCAGCATCGCGAGCGTGCTGCCGACCCGCAGGTTCAGCTCGGTCGCGTAGTCCGCATCGAGGATCACGCCATCGACGCCGAGCCTGCTGATCGCGTCCTTAGGTCCATCGCGGATCTCGAGCTCGTAGAGCTTTGCGAAGCGATCAGGGTCGACGCCGGATACGTCGGATGGATCGGTCTTGCCGAGCACCAGCCCCTGCCCCGCGCTGACGCCGGAAACGGTCGTCACGTTGGGGTCGGTGGCGATCTCGCCGATCGCCTTGTCGGGGAAGGACATGAATTGCCCGCCCGTGTCCTGCACGATCGCTCCGCCGTGCAGGTTCTGTTCGACCGCCTCGGCGAGCGTCGACTTGAAGCTCGAGGTGAAGATCAGGGCGAAGGTCACGAGCGCGACCCCGATCATCAGAGCGGACGCGGTGATCGCCGTGCGCCCGGGCTGACGCATCGTGTTCTCACGCGCCAAGCGCCCGGTCAATCCGGCCATGCGCTCGAGCGGCGCGCCGATTGTGCGCGCCATCGGCACGACAAGCTTTGGTGACAGCAGGCCGATCCCGAGGAAGCAGATCAGTGCGCCGAGCGCGCGGACGCCCAAGGCGCTGTCGGTGTCGTCGATCGACACCACACCGAGCAACACCAGCACAGCACCGACAAGGAAGATCACGGCTGCGATCGGGACCTGAAGCCGCGATCCCCGTCCCTTAGGCAGCACGACGCCCTCCTGGAGCGCGGCAATCGGCGGAATGCGAGTCGCGCGGGCGGCCGGCAGGTATGCGCTGATCAACGTGATCGCGACACCGATGCCGAGCGACAGGATCACGGTCCGGCTCTCGAGCACGAGCCCGCTGCCGGGCAGCTCGATCCCAAATGAGGCCATGAGGCTGCGCAAGCCGATCGCGATCAGCGCCCCGAGGCCGAGACCCAGCAGCGAACCGGCGATGCCGATGATCAGACCTTCGGTCAGGACCGATCGACGGACCTGACGCCTGCTTGCGCCGAGTGTGCGCAGCAGCGCGAGCTCGCGCATCCGCTGAGCGACCGTGATCGAGAACGTGTTGAAGATCAGGAAGGCGCCGACGAAGAGCGCGATGCCGGCAAACGCCGTCAACGCGGTACGCAGGATCCCAAGGCCCTCGCGAATGTCCGCCGCCGAGTCCTCCTGCTCCTGCTGGCCCGTCTTGACGTCGTACTTCGAGCCGAGGTCCTGGGCGATCCGATCGCGCAACGCCTCGGGCGTGACGCCGGGATCGGCGGCGACGGCGATCGAGTCGACCTTCCCCTCCTTGCCGGTGAGCTTCTGCGCCTCGGGCAAGGTCACGAGCGCGATCGACGCGCCACCGACCGAGCCTGATCCGCCAAGCGTCAGCTCGCCGACCAGCTTGAAGCTCTGCAGCGCTCCTGAGCCCTGTACCCGGACCGTGTCGCCGAGCTTGAAGTCCTTGCGCTCGACGGTCGATTGATCCATCGCGATCTCGCCTGGACCGGTCGGCACACGGCCTTCGGGAAACTCGAAGCTGTCGAGCGCCGCCACCGACGAGGTCGACGCGATCGACTGCGGCGCGCCGCCGGTCGTGATCGCCTTGCCCTTCTTGTCGAGGATCGTCGCCGTCTGATCGAAAATCCCACCTTCGGCCGCCGCGACGCCATCGATCGCCTTGACCTTGTTCACGTCGGCCAGCGACAGCGTCGGTGGCTGCTGGATCTGATCGAGATCGAACGGCGTCTGCGCCGAGATCGACACGTCGGTGCCCTTGAACGCGTTCGCGAACAGCTGGTCAAATCCCTTGCTGAACGTGTCCGTGAAGATGTAGCTGCCGGCCATCAGCATCACGCCGAGCGCGACGGCAGTGGTAGTCAGGATCAGGCGCAGCTTGCGCGAGATCACCCCTCTGATCGCAACCTTCAACATCGGTCAGTCCCGCTTGGGCTGTTGGGATTCGTCCTGCACGATCTTGCCGTCACTCAGGACGATCTTGCGATCGGCGCGCGCCGCGGCCGACTCGTCGTGCGTGACCATCACGATCGTCTGACCGAACTCGTCGACCGAACGCCGCAGCAGGCTGAGAATCTCAATCGAGGTTTTCGAGTCGAGGTTGCCGGTCGGCTCGTCGGCGAAGATCACCGCCGGGCGCGATGCCAGTGCGCGTGCCACGGCGACCCGCTGCTGCTGACCGCCGGACAGTTCGCTGGGGCGATGCGTCAGACGGTCGGTCAGGCCGATCGTCGACACCAGTTGGTCAAACCATTCGCGGTCGGCCTTGCGGCCGGCGATCGACTGTGGGAGCAGGATGTTCTCCTCCGCCGTCAGCACCGGCAGCAGGTTGAACGCCTGGAAGATGAATCCGATGCGGTCGCGACGCAGCTTCGTCAGCGCGTCATCCTTGAGGCTGCCGAGCTCGACATCCTCGATCTTCACCGTGCCGGAGGTCGGTCGATCCAGGCCGGCGAGCAGATGCATCAGCGTCGACTTCCCCGAGCCCGATGGGCCCATGATCGCGGTGAACCGACCGACGGGGAACTCAACCGAGACGTCGTCGAGCGCAACGACGGAGGCTTCCCCCTCTCCGTAGACGCGGGTCAGACCTGAAGCAGAGACAAGTTCTGGCATGTCGGCAGCCTTTCAATGCGTGCGGCCAGTGTCATTGCGGCCAACGCCCGATTTCCGTATGGGGTTAGCCCCACCCAGCGGCTACTACCCCATGGCGGCCGCATGAATCGCTCGGTAGGCGGCGGCGCGGTCGGTCTGACCAAAAATCGACGAGCCGGCGACCAGCAGCGAAGCACCGTGCGCGGCGCACGCGGCAGCATTGGAGGCATCGACACCGCCGTCGACCTCGATCTCGGCGTCGGCGCCGAACATCTCGCGCGCATGGGCGATGCGCTCCAGCGCGCCCTCGATGAACGCCTGTCCGCCCCACCCGGGCTCAACGCTCATGATCAGGCAAAGATCGAGATCGATGCCCTCGATCACCTCAAGCGCTGTCTTCGGCTTGACCGACACGCCGGCGCGGCATCCGGCCAGCCGGATCTGCGCGATCGTCTCGGCGACGTCGGTGTCAGCCTCCTCATGGAAGGTGATGATGTCCGCACCGGCCTCCGCGAAGGCAGCCACATGCTCGTGTGGGCGTTGGACCATCAGATGCACATCGAGCACCGCGTCTGGAAACGCCGGCCGCAACGCCTTGACGTGACCCGGACCCATCGACAGCGGCGGCACGAAGTGGCCGTCCATCACGTCGATATGGATCACGGACACTCCGGCATCGACGACCTCGCGCACCTCCGCGACGAGCTTGCCGAGGTCGGCCGCAAGGATCGAGGGGGCGATCCGGACGGCCACTCAGACCTCGACCAGCATCGACCCGCTGCAGTGCGAACACTGCACCGTCGCCGTCGAGGACATCCGCATGATCGTCGAATGCTCGCCACAGTCCGGGCATACCGAGCGTAGTTCGAAGCGATGCAGGCAATAGACGCAGCGGTAACGGCCCGGGAGATTCGCCGGCCGTAACCATGGTTCGTGGCAGTTGGGGCACTCCATCGCCACGGAGTCAGGCAGCGCCATCGCTGGCAATATAGAAGCCATCGGTGTGGTCTGTGGGCGGGAACGTGCGCGTGCCACCCGGCACGAGCTCCTCGGCCGGAGACAGCGTGCAGACCGAATAGACGAGCCGCGAAGCCGACGCCCGAGCGTTGTCGAGGATGCGCTGCTGCAGGGGAACGAGCCGCTCAATCGCCTCAGGGCTCGCGTGCCAGCGCAGATCGGGATGGGACTGGAGCGTCCCCAGTCCCGAACATGGCGGATCGACGAGCACGCCGTCAAACGGCGCGCTCGGAATCGGATCGGTCGCGTCAGCCACGCGCACCGTCACAATCGAGGCGCCGAGCCGCTCGCAGGTTGCTCTGAGTGCCCGCGCCCGCTGC
>DATMIZ010000155.1:0-3128 GCA_035554055.1 Baekduia sp.
CCGGAGTTCGGCGTCGCCGCGGTATGCGGTTACGGCCGCGAGGACCGAGAGGAAGTCGGCGACATCTTCGCGCTCAACAGCGCCAGCGCGCACATCGCGGATTAACCCTGCGCGCGGGCCTCAGTGCTCGTGAGGGACTTCAGGTCAAGTCGTCGAGGTCCGCAGTCTGGGCTTGGAGTTTGAGCAGCGGTTCCATCTCCGCCTCGTCGAGGCGCGCGACACCGCATTCTGTGGCAACGCCGAAATCGTCAGTCACGGTTTTTGCTGCGGCGATGCGGCGCGCGCTGCCTTCGAGGCCGTCTTCGATGTGGACGAGCCCGAGGAAGAGCTCGTCGAATCGATCACGCTTGAGCTCGGCGAGCGGAGCGAAGTACTCGGCGTCGTCGCGCTCGA
The DNA here is from genome assembly GCA_035554055.1 of Baekduia sp. Classification (GTDB taxonomy): domain Bacteria; phylum Actinomycetota; class Thermoleophilia; order Solirubrobacterales; family Solirubrobacteraceae; genus Baekduia. The sequence goes on from DATMIZ010000155.1 coordinate 394, forward strand.
TCGGAACCGGCATGTGTACCCACGCCAGCTTGCGGGATGTGCGGTCAAGTGTCGTGTTTAGGAGCTTGACCATCCAGTCCGCGTCCTTGGGCTCCACGAAGTGCTTGTCCTCGTAGCTGCCGTAACAGAGGTGAAGCCCGACCTCCACGTCATTGGGGATCGCGTCGATCATGCGCGCGATGCGGTCGGCTAGACCACCGAGGAGATCGTCCCCCCAATGCGACGCCTCGATCTTCTCGAGGATGCCGAATTCGTTGCTGACGTCCCACTGGATCGCGAGATCCTGTGATGGGATCGACTCGCAGATTTCGCGCACGTCATCGAGCGTGGCCTTCTCGAGCACCGACTCGACCAATGCCCGCTGCGGCACGTCGACGTACCCAAGCCACGCAAACGGCGTCGGAAGCGCGACCAGGAAGCGGGCGTCCTTCGGCACGGAGCCCTCGTCGCGGAGCTTGCGGAAGATCTCGTACGAGCTTTTGGCGTGCGCGGCGTATCCGGGCGCTGCGACCTCCAGCTCGGCTGCCTTCTCGGGCTCGCGTAGAACCAGCATCACCGGTCCGAACGGGTTCGGATCACCTTCGACGAAAGCTGGGTGGGCGTGCAGCTGCTCGGCGCCCCAGGCGCTCCAGTTGTTGCGCTCACCGACTTCGCCATCAGGGATGCGAGTGATGTGGTCGCCAAGGCATTCGCCGACGGTCGTGAAGACGGCTTCGGTCGATGGCAGGTTGATGCTGCCGACCAGGTGGACGTGACGGCTCATGCCGGGCAGCATACCAGTGCTATACACGCATACGGTCTGCCGCCGCAGGACGCGCCGCGCTCAGCCCTCCCAGGCCGCGAGCTTTCGCAGCGGCTCGAGCAGGATCCCCGGCTCGCCGACCTGGGCGAAGAATTCCTCGTCTGCTGCCGCGACGACGACAAGCGCGCGCTCGGCGAGGGCCGCGCCCTCCGGTGTTACGGAAACGCGTCGGATGCGCTTGTCGTCGGGATCACGTTCGCGCGTGATGTAGGCGCGCTTTTCGAGTGTCGAAAGCACCTGGCTGGTCATCATCACGTCGGTCGCGCCGCGTTCGGCGAGTTCGCGTTGGCTCGGCGTCTGCCCGTTCTCGATCTCCATCAGCCAGGCGCCAACGAGCAGCATGCACTGAACGTGGGTGAGTTTGAACTCGCGCAGCGCGGCCGTCATCATCCTTTGCCAGCGCAGCGACGCCCGCCAGAACAGGAAGCCTTCGAACTCACCCGGGTCGCTGGTGAAGAGCGCAGCGTGCTTGCCGCCGGGCGGGCTGGGGGCGGCGACGCTGTCGCTCTTTTGGCGCTGTTCTCTCAACCTGTCCTCTTCCATCGATCTTCGGCCATTCTCTATCGAAGGCGTTTCATACCACTCATCGCGGGCTGTCAGGTGGTTGCGGAAAATACTCTTCGCGCATATAATGTAGCGATCGGGTCTTTTCTCAGCCCCGACCCATCCGGAGGAACACTTGTGAGCACCAACCCGACCACCGCCAATTCCAGTACCCGACAGGCCGTCAACGTCTCGGGACTGGAAACATCGTTCGCCCGTGGCGGATCGGGTGAGCCACTGCTTTATCTGACCGGACAGGGGCACTCCGGCCACTGGTTGCCGCTGTATGACCGCCTTGCTGCGCAGTTCGACGTGATCGTGCCCGACCATCCGGGCTTCGGCGACACCGAGCTGCCGGACTCCGTCAACGACTTCAACGACCTTGCCGTTCACTACGCGGGGTTCCTTGACGAACTCGCGGTCGGCCCCGTCCATCTCGTCGGGCACGGCTTCGGCGGCTGGGTCGCCGCGGAGTTTGCCGGTGTCTATCCCGAGCGCCTGGCGTCGCTGACGCTGATCGCGCCGTCAGGACTGCGCCCCGACGAGAGCGAGCCGATGGTCGACTGGTACCGGTTGACCCGCGACCAGCTGCTCGACCTCACGCTCGGCGAGGAGCGCGAGGAGTGGGCTGAGTACCTCTCCTATGGAGATGACTTCGGCGCCGCCATGGTCGCCGATTACAAGGAGCGCATTGGCGTCGCGCGTGTCGCCTGGAACCCGCGTTACAGCTTCCGTCTCGAGCACCGTTTGCAGCGCGTCAAGGCTCCAGCACAGATCATCGTGCCGGAGAACGACAAGCTGATCGCCCCGTCAATCGCGAGGCGCTTCGGCGAGCTCTTGCCTGCCGCGCAGGTGACCACCGTCGCCGGAGAGCACCTGGTGGTGCTCCAGGATCCCGATCGGATTGCGGAGCTCGTGACGAGCGTCGTGCCGGTGGGGGCATAGCCGTGTCGCCTGCCTGCGAACAGTCCAGAAACAGCGCAATCGTGCGCGCAGATAAATGTCTTTCTTTGGAGGACCGATGAGCAAGCAATCCGATGAGCGCCGTCTTCGCTTTGTCCTAAAGCCGACCGGCAACGACGGTTACGTGCCGCTGCCCGGCAATAACGGGCATCGCACCAACATGGTCGATCTCTCGAGCGGCGATTACAGCATTCCGCTGCTCGCTCAGGACGAGATGCGCCGCTATCTGGGCAACATCGAACGGGGCGAGGAGCTGGGCTTTGACGCAATCGCGGTGATGGAGCAGCGAGTGCCGGCGATTTACCCGAGTTCGACGGTGGCTGCCGCCTGGCTCGCCGCGCGGACGTCGCGCATCAGCGTTGGCGCGGTCGGACCCGTCTCCAGCATGTACCTCAACCCGTTGAAGATCGCTGAGGAGATCGCGATG
>DATMIZ010000156.1:0-34281 GCA_035554055.1 Baekduia sp.
TGCGTCTCGGTCTCCTTCTTGGGCTGGGTGTACCAATCGCCAGTGAACGGCGTGACGATCGCGCGGTCGTCCTGCAGGTCGAGTTCCTGGACCGAATAGGAGCGCCCCTGGTGCAGGTAGATCGCGCCCTCGTGCACCGTCGAGTGCGCACGCGCCGCCTCGACATCACCCAGCACCTCGCCGGAGCTCGAATCGACGATCGCGAAGCGGCGCGCCGACGCACTCCGCAGCGACACGCGGCCCGCCGGGTAGTCCTCGGGGCTGGCCAGCACGAACTTCCCGCGCCGCTGGATCAGCTCGCCGGCGGTCTCGAGATGCTCGCAGTGGGCGAGCACACGCGGGCCGAGGAACTGCGCGTCGAGGTCGGGATCGATCGGGCCCTCGTGCGCGGCGCAGAGCAGATGCTGATCGTGGATCTGCTCGTTCTCGTAGTTGACGATCGCCGCCTCCACTCCGCGCTCGAGGAACTCGTCCGGATGGCGGCAGAAGAACTGGTCCAGCGCATCCTCACCGGCGACATAGACCGCGAGCCCGCGGCCACGGCGCCCGGCGCGGCCCCACATCTGCCGCAGCGACGCGACCGTGCCGGGAAAGGTGACGACCACGGCCGCATCGAGCGCGCCGATGTCGATGCCGAGCTCCAGCGCGTCGGTCGTGATCACCGCGAGCAGATCGCCGTTGGTCAGCTTGGCCTCGATCTCGCGGCGCTGAGCCGCCGTGTAACCCGCCCGGTAAGGCGCGACTCGTTCGGCCAGCTCAGGCGACTCGTCACGCAGCAGGTCGCCGACGATCTTGGCGACGAGTTCCACTCCGCGCCGCGACTTGATGAAGCAGATCGTGCGCGCGCCCGTGCGTACGAGCTCGGCGATCACGTCGGCCGCTTCACCGAACGAGCTGCGGCGCGTCTGCAACGCCTCGTCGATCACGGGCGGATTCCACATCGCGATCTGACGCTGCGCGCCGGGCGAACCGTCGCGGTCGATCAGCCGGACCTCATCCAGCCCCGACAGCCGCTCTGCCAGTTCGACGGGATTGGCGATCGTCGCGCTGGTGAACAGAAACCGCGGCTCGGTCCCGTAAGCGGAGGCGGCGCGACGCAGCCGGCGCAGGACGTTCGCGACGTGAGAGCCAAAGACGCCTCTGTACACGTGCGCCTCGTCGACGACGATGAATGCGAGGTTCGAGAAAAACGTCCCCCAGGCTCGGTGGTTCGGAAGGATCCCGAGGTGCAGCATGTCGGGATTGGTCAACACGACATTCGCCTTGCGGCGGATCGCGGCACGCTCCTCCCGACGCGTGTCACCGTCGTAGATCGCGGGCCGCACGTGGTCGCCGAGCCCGAAAGCGCCCAGCGCGCGTGCCTGGTCTTGGGCCAGCGCCTTCGTTGGATAGAGATACAGAGCCCGCGCCATCGGGTCGGCCAGCAGGGTGTCGATCACGGGCAGGTTGAAGCACAGCGATTTGCCCGACGCCGTCCCGGTCGTGACGATCGTCGGACCCTCGAACGCCGACTCAAACGACTCGGCCTGATGGGAGTAGAGCCGCTCGATGCCCTGCCGGTTGAGCGCGTCGGTCAGACGAGCGTCCACGTCGGGCAGCTCGGCACTGACGGACCGGCGCGCGCCCTCGAAGGCCTCTCGTACCAGGCGTTTATCCGCACGGCCGCTCTCGAGCAGATCGGTCCAAGGATGCTCTGTGCGGGTGACGGCGATACCTCACGCTACCGAACGCTCAAGCATCGCTTTCATCGCGCCGATGGGGACCTGATGAGTACCAAGAACGCCTAGCGAAGCATGGGGGCTGAACCGAGGATGGACGACCTGGCGGGGGTACCGCAGGACATCGCGAGAAGGCTTGCGGAATTGACCGAGTCCGAGCGTCTTCTACGCGCGCGAAGCGAGCAGCAGGCGCGCGACAACCGCGTGCTGCTTGAGACGCTGCATCAGCATCAGCACCTGCACGAGGCGATGGCATCGGTGCGGCGCGCAATCTCCGCCCGAGCGCCGCTGCCTGAGGTCCTCGAGACGATCGTCGAAGCGGTCTCAGACCTGTTTGGCGGTTCGGCCGCGGGGCTCTACCTGCTCGACCCGGACGATCCGGATTTCATCTCGCTCGTCGCGCATCAGAACTTCAGGTTGACCACGTCTCCGATCCAGCGCCGGCGACTCGTCGGCGTCGGGGTCGCCGGCCGCGCCGTGAAAGACGGCGAGTTGAAGGTCATCGACGACTATCTGAATGGGACCGAGACGATTGAGGAGTTCAAGGCCCTCGGCGTGAGTTCGGTGATGGCCGCGCCGGTCTTCGAGGAAGGTGCCGTCAACGGCTGCCTGATCGTGCCGTTCTACGGCGAGCCGCACGAGTTCTCGACCGCCGAGAAGGAGACGCTGACCACGCTCGCGGAGCACGTGAGCCTCGCGCTGACCGACGCCAAGACGGTGGAGTCGATGGTCCACCAGGCGCTGCATGACGGACTCACAGGCCTTCCAAACAGAGCGCTTTTCCACGATCGGCTCGAGCATGCTCTGATCCGCGCAAGGCGCGTCGGTGCCCTGACGGCGGTGCTGTTCTTGGACCTCGACCGCTTCAAGAACGTCAACGATTCGCTCGGCCACGCCGCCGGCGACGATCTCCTCGTGGAGGTCGCACGACGCATCGACGGCTGCCGCCGGGCGGCCGACACCGCTGCTCGGCTCGGAGGCGACGAGTTCGCAGTCCTACTCGAGGATCTTTCCGACACCAACGAAGCGCTGAGGGTCGCCAGGCGCATCGTCGCTTCGGTGCAGCGGCCGTTCGTTCTCGGTGAGCGCGAGGTGCGAATCTCGACGGCGATCGGCATCGCCATCGGCGAACCAGAAGCCGACGACTTCCTGCGGCACGCCGACGTTGCGATGTACCGCGCCAAGGCCGCCGGCCGTGGCGAAATCGCAATCTTCGAAGATGAGATGCAGGACGAGCTCCTCGAGCGTCTGGAGCTCGAGAACGAACTGCGTCCGGCGATCGCCGCCGGCGAGATCGAGATCCACTATCAGCCGGTCGTCGAGATCGGCAGCGGCGCGCTCGTCGGCTTCGAGGCGCTCGCGCGCTGGAGCCACCCAGAGCGCGGGCTGCTCACACCGGCAAGCTTCATCGAGATCGCCGAGGAAACCGGCGCGATCATTGACCTTGGACGCTTCGTGCTGCGCGTCGCGTGCGAGCAGGCGAGCGCCTGGGTCGGGGCGATGCCCGCCGACCGCCCGTTCATCTCGGTGAATCTCTCGGGCTGGCAGCTCGAACATGACGACCTGATCAACGACGTGCGCCTCGCGCTCGCCGCGTCCGGAATCGACCCCTCGATGTTGATGCTGGAGATCACCGAGACGGTGCTCATGAAAGATGCCGACGACACGATCGAGCGGCTCCAGCAGCTGCGTGCGATCGGCGTGCGGATCGCCATCGACGATTTCGGCACCGGCTATTCATCGCTGCGCTACCTACGCAACTTCCCGGTCGATGCGCTCAAGATGGCCAAGCCGTTCGTGGACGGACTCGCACACGACAAGGAGAGCGCCGCGCTGGCGCGCACGATCATCGATCTGGCGTCGAGCCTCGGCATCAGCTGCATCGCCGAAGGCATCGAGACGATCGACCAGCACTCAAAGCTCACCGAGCTCGGCTGCGAACTCGGTCAAGGCTTTCACTTCGCGCAGCCAGCGTCCTCGGAGCACGTCTCCAACCTGCTCCGGGAACAGCGCATCGCCTACCCCGTGTAGTCGCGTTTACAGCAGGTCGGCGAGCCGGCGTCCCGCTGCGGTGAAGCCCGCGGCGTCATCGGCCACCTGCACGGTCTGTAGGTCATAGATCCGCGCGCTGAACGGCTCGAGCGAGCTCTCGCCGCAGATCGCGTGGCAGGCGACACCGGCCTGGCGCGCCCGTGTCGCGATCTCGGCGGCGATCGAGGCGCGCAGGTGCTCCTCGCTGAGATTCTCGGTGAGGATCACAACGGCGAACGCGGCGCGCATCCGTTGGTCGAAGCTCGCGGCGTTGAGCAGCGCGTTGCGATCGCCGCTCGTGGGCAGCTCGAGCACATCGAACGCGCGGCCGGTCACAGCGAGCCCGTCCTTCACGGCTGCCGCGGCGTCGGCAGCCGACAGGCTCCCGGACACGGGCTGGGTGCACAGCAGGATCGGGAATTCACTGGCCAAAAACGTCGAGGGCTGGTTATTGATCGAGCTGATCGATCGTGCAGTCCGCGGGATCCTTGTCGTCGCGCCAGCGCAAGACCTTCGTTCCGTGACGGATGCGACCGTCGGACACGTGGTCGTAGCTGATCTCGACGACGAGTTCTGGGCGCAGCTCGACCCACTCGAGATTGCGATCGCTGTCCCAGCGCGAGGGATCGCCGCTTCCCCGCTGACCTGTCTCGTACGGCTTCAGCTCATCGACAAGCTCACGCTTGCGCGTGGCGGTGAAACCGCTCGAGTGGCCGATCACGCGCAGTTCAGAACCGTCGTAGAGGCTGAGAATGATCGCGCCGACGGTGCCCGGCTCCTTACCCGGTCGCCAGCCGTGCACGACCGCATCCATCGTGCGGAGCTTCTTTATCTTGAACATCGCCTTGCGCTCGCCGGGCAGGTAGGGCGACGCGGCCTCCTTGGCGATCACGCCCTCCTCGGTGTGGAGCCACGGCTCGGCTTCGGCAGCGGTCCTGACCATCGGCGTCAGCTCGAGGCCTGCGACCGTCTCGAGCAGCGCGCGGCGCTCGTCGTAGGGCCGGTCCATCAACACCTCATCGCCGAGTGCCAGGAGATCAAAGGCGACGAACCGCGCCGGCGTCTCCTGCGCGAGACGCTGGATCCGCGAGTCGGCGGGATGGATGCGATTCCCGAGCGTCCCGAAGGTCGCGGCGACGAGCTCCCCGTCGACGACGTAGCGCCCTTTCGGGAACGACACCTCTGGGAAATACCGGCTTAGCGGCTTGGCGTTGCGCGACTGCAGGTACACCTCGTCGCCGTCTACGAAGACGATCGCCCGGAACCCATCCCACTTCGGCTCGAAGGCCCAGCCGTCCCCCTCGGGAAGCGCCGGCTTGGGACGCGCCAGCATCGGCTTGATCGGCGGATCCACGGCGAAGCCCATGACCCTCAAACTACCGGACGATTAGAATCACTCCCATGTCATCCGATCACGCGACAGACGCCGAAGAGGAGTACCTCCAGACACTCTTCTGGCTGGAGGAGGCCGGGCTCCCGCTGACGGCGGCGAACGTGGCGCGCGCGATGCAGCTGTCGGCTCCGACGGTGCACGAGATGGTCGGCAGGCTCCTCAAGGACGGCTACATCTCGCGTGCTGCCGACAAGTCGATCGCGTTCACCGAATCAGGGCGAGAGCACGCAGAGCAGATCGTCCGCCGCCATCGGATGATCGAGCGCTTCCTGACCGACGTTCTCGGCATTCCCTGGGACGACGTCCACGAGGAAGCCGAGCGCCTCGAGCACGCGATGTCGCCTGGAATCGAGGCCGGGATGCTGGCCGCGATCGGCGATGCCAAGACCTGTCCGCACGGACACCCGATCGATTCACGCGACCGCATCGACGGCTACCCGCTGGCCGATGTCGAGGTGGGCGCGAAGATCACGATCCTGCGCTTCGAAAACGAGGCCGAAGACCTCCTGCACTACCTCCGTGACAGCGGCCTCGAGCCCGGGATGAAGGGCACGCTCGTAAGCCGCGACGACGACGCCGTGCGTATGCAGTTCGGAGATCGAGAGTGCTCCGTCACCGCGTCCGTATCGGAGACCGTGGCCGTGCTCGCCGACCCCGCCCCGGCACAGCGCACGCCGACGCTGCCTGAGGCTTTGGTCTTCGGCGGCGAGCGCTACGGCCGCTAGACCGAATGTACGGCGTCGGCGAGGCGCCTGACGCCCTCGTCGATCTGGTCCGGCGTGACGCCTGAATAGGCAAGACGCAACGTATTCTTGCCGCCTTCGAGCAGGAAGTCCGTGCCCTTGACGATCGCGACGCCACGCTCCGTCGCAGCATCGAAGATCCGATCGATGTCGGACCCCTCGGGCAGTTCGACCCACATGAAGTAGCCGCCTTCGGGCGTCTCGAACTTCGCTTCGGGCAGCTCGCGTCGCAACGCGTCGCTGAGCGTGTTGACACGTTCTGCGAGCGCCGTCTTCACACGCGCGACCGCGCCCTCCATCCCACCGCTCGCGGCGAACTGGTAGACGATCGATTCCGCGACCATGTTCGGCGAGATGTACGTGTTGGTGGCGAGCTTGAGGACCTTCGCGATCAGGTCCTTCGGACCGATCAGGTAGCCGACGCGGATCCCCGGGCAGACGGTCTTCGAGAACGACGAGGCGTAGATCACGTTGTCGGCGTCGTCCATAGACAGCATCGTGGGCAGCGACTCCCCCGAGAAGCGAACGTCGATGTACGGATCGTCCTCGAAGACCGGGAAGCCATACTCGGACGCGAGCGCCAACAGCGCCTTGCGCTTTTCGAGCGAGAGCGTGTAGCCGGCCGGGTTCTGGAAGTTCGGGATGATGTGCGCGAGCGCCGGCTTGGGCCCGGTCTTGAGGAACTCGGCGACCGCGTCGGTGTTGATGCCGTCGCGTTGCAGTTCGATGAGCTCGACCTTGGCGCCGCGGTTGGTGAGGTTCAGCAGCGTGCGGTCATAGGTCGGTCGCTCGGTGATGACAGTGTCGCCGGCCTTGACAAGCGCGTCGAACAGGAACGCATCGGCCTGCATCGAGCCGTTAGTCACGATCACCTGCGACACGTCGACGCCGTGCTTTTCGGCGATCCACTCGCGAAGCGGGACGTAGCCGATCGCCGTCCCGTAGCCGGTCATCCCGCCTGGATCCTTGTCGAATGCCGCGTTGGCAGCGGCCCGGAGGCCGTCGATGTCGACGATGTCGAGGGAAGGAGCACCGCGTGCGAAGGAGATCGTGTCTGGCATCAAAATCATTCTGCCAATTAAGTGCTCCCGGGACATTCGCGGGAGCTACGGCCAGCGTGTACGTAAGGGGTGACCGACATTTCGTGCCATCCAGGCACACGATCGATGCCACCTCGGCCCGGACCCGCGCTCGTCCACCGATGCGCTTGGGGAGCGCCGGGCGCAACCGGAACCACCCTGGCCGAACTTGTTCCCGCATACCGGGCCTAACCAATGCCAGCCGGCCAGGTTCAGCCCGAGATTGCGAGCATCAGGTGCTGCGGCCCGGCATCGGTCACGGTGAAGCGCAGCGGCGCGTAGCGCGCGAGCTCAGCGCCCAAGGCGATCGGGTGTGAGAGCTGGGCATCGACGACCGCACGGCCATGCTCGAAGCTGCGCACGTGCACGCCGACGACGCCGGGAACGCGCGCGATCGACTGCTCGAACGTGCTGAGGGCCGTCACGTCCCGGAAAAAGCCGGCGTCGATCACGACCGCACCACGCTGAATGGTGTGCTCTGGTGTCAGCGGCTGAGGAACTGGAACGCTTGGCGGCGGCACCGGCTCGCTCGACGGTGGTGGCGGAACCGGTGCTGCGAACGTGCGGTTGTAGCCGGTGACGATCTCGTCGGTCGTCTGCGCGATCTGCTCGCGCGTGCGAGCGAGCTCATCGAGCTCATGCCGAAGGTGCTCTATACGCCGGCGTGCCTCGGCGACGATCTGATCGGGATCGCCGTCGATGAACGGCGGCGACTCAGGCGCCTCTTCTGCGGGAGGCGGCGGCACCGGCGCCGCCGGAACGGACTGCGGAGCCGCGGGCTCCGTGACGACCGACTGCAGATCGCGTTCCAGCGCTCGCAGCTTACGCGCGAGCTCGTTCAGGGTCGTAGTGACGTCGTCCGAGTCGGCCATGACGGATCCGTTGAACCTATCGCGCACTTGCTCGCAGCGCGGGCGCGCCGTTGCGGCGTCAGCAGCGTGCGGCTGCCGTTTGGATACCATTCCCGGCCGCGGGCGATTAGCTCAGTTGGTTAGAGCGCGTCTCTGATAAGGACGAGGTCCCAGGTTCGAATCCTGGATCGCCCATCCCGCAAGGCAGCGTCGCCGAGGCTGACGCCTATACTCAGGCCGTCCCCGGCGGAGGAATCACGCGTGCAGGAGATGGTCATCTACGGAGTCAGTTTTGACATGGTCGGCAAGCAGCCGATCGTGCTCCTGAAGACCGTCGAGTCCAACAAGTTCCTGCCGATCTGGATCGGGCACCCCGAGGCCGCCGCGATCCTGATGAAGCTGCAGGGTGCGACGACGCCGCGCCCGATGACGCATGACCTTGTGGTCGACGTACTCGGGGAACTCGACGCGAAATGCACGCAGGTCGCCGTCACAGAGCTGCGTGACAACACCTTCTTCGCCACGATCACGCTGACCGACTCAGATGGCAAGGAGATCGAGATCGACTCGCGTCCGTCCGACGCACTCGCGCTCGCGGTCCGCTCGGGAGCGCCGATCTTTGCCGCCGAGGATGTCGTGGCGGAGTCCGCGATCGAGTTCGAGCACGAGGTCGAGGACACCGAAGAGGTGGTCGACCGCTTCAAGGACTTCCTCGACGAAGTCAGCCCCGAGGACTTCGCCGGCGACCAGTAGTAAATCGGCCGCTGGGCTGGATTCAGGGGCCTATACCCCTCCAATCCAGCCCACACCGCCGGGACCCTAGGAGGCGCTGGCGAGGATGCGGCTGACGAGCTCGTCGAAGCCGATGCTGGCCGCTTCGGCGGCCTGAGGCAGCAGCGACGTCGCAGTCATCCCGGGCACGGTGTTCAGCTCCAGCACGGTGAGCTCATCATCGGCGCCGAGCATCAGGTCGACACGTGACACGCCGTGGCAGCCGAGCAGCTCGTGCACTTCGACGGCGAGCGCTTGAGCACGCTGCGTCAGCTCCTCCGGGAGCCGCGCAGGACACACGAAGTCGGTGCGGCCGATCTGGTACCGCGCCTCGAAATCGTAGAAGTCATCGCCCTGCGGCAGCGCCTCGACGATCGGCAGGGCGACGCCGTCGAGCACAGAGACGGCGAGGTCCCGGCCAGGCACATAGCGCTCGAGCAGCACCTTCTGTGAGTAGGAGAACGCGGCAACGAGCGCGCTCGGTACCGCGGACTTGTCGGCCGCGAACTTGATCCCCATCGCCGAGCCCTGGTCCGAGGGCTTGACCACGACCGGGAAGCCGAGCCGGAGCTCGATGTCGTCGAGCGCGCCACCGGCGCCGAGTTCCTTGAACGCGGTCTCGTTGAAGGCCACGAAGTCCGGGGTCGGGATCCCGGCATCGAGCATCTGGTGCTTTGCGAGCACCTTGTCCGCGCAGCGAATGCACGAGGACACGCGCGAGCCGGTGTACGGGATTCCGAGCACCTCGAGCAGCTCCTGGATCGTGCCGTCCTCGCCGTCGCGGCCATGCAGCGCGATGAAGGCGGCGTCCGGACCGAGCGTGCGCAGCTTGTCGACGAGGTTGGCGCCGACGTCGATGCCGTGTACCTCGTGCCCGAGCCGCTCAAGCGCGTCCTCCACGCTCGCGCCCGACTTCAGCGAGATCTGCCGTTCGAGCGAGCGGCCGCCCTTGAGGACCGCGATGACGCTCATCCGGTGTTACGGCCTCGCCGCTCGCCGCGTTTGGGGAGATGTAGGACGTTCTCCGGCTCTGCCTCAGTCTCGACAGCGCGCTCCGTGGCCGCCACGGTGCCGGTGAGCGTCTCGTAGAGGTCCACCTGCTCGGCGATCACGTCACCGATGCGGCGCACACCCTCCTCGATCTGCTCGCTCGTGACACCTGAGAAGTTCAGCCGCATCGACGCCGCGCCGCGCCCGTCCAGATAGGCGCCGCGCCCGGGAACGAAGGCGACGTCTTCGCGCAGCGCGCGCGCCAGGAGATCGGTCGTGTCGATGAAGTCCGGGAGCGTCGCCCAGCAGAACAGGCCGCCGCGCGGGCGAGTCCACGTCGCCTGCGGCGGGAAGTGGCGCTCGAGCGCGCTCAGCATCGTGTCGCGGCGCTCGCGATAGGTCTCCTTGAGCTCGCCGAGATAGCTCTCCCAGCGGCCCTCGGCGAAGTAGGCCAGCACGAAATGCTGCGCGAGCGATGACGTGCAGAGATCGGAGCTCTGCTTGCCGAGGTTGAGCTTCTCGTACACGGGCGGCGGCGCCACCGCCCAGCCGAGGCGCAGGCCGGCGGAGAGGATCTTCGAGAAGGTGCCGAGGTAGATGACGTACTCGCCGCCGTCCAGCGAGTACAGCGTCGGCAACGCGTCGCCCTCGTAGCGCAGCAATCCGTAGGGGTTGTCCTCCAGCACGAGCAGCTCGCGCTCGCGCGCGACCTCGATCAGGCGCTTGCGCCGCGGCAGCGACATCGTCACGCCACCCGGATTCTGGAAGTTCGGGATCGTGTAGATGAACTTCGGCGCGCGGCCCTGCTCGGCGAGCTTGTCGAGCGTCGCCTCGAGCTCGTCGATCCGCATCCCATCCTCGTCGATGCCGATCTGGATGACGTCGGCTTCATAGGACGAGAAGCACGGCACCGCGCCGGGGTAAGTCGGGCCTTCGGCGATCACGATGTCCCCCGGGTCGACGAACGTCTTGCACATCAGGTCGATGACCTGCTGGCCGCCGGTGGTCACGAGCACGTCGTCGGGATCGATCTTGGTGTCCTCGGCCGCCATCACCTCGGCGATCACATCTGCGAGCGGTCGCAGGCCCTCCGTGGGCCCGTACTGCAGCGCGGCCGCGGCGTCCTTGGAGACGTCGGCCATCAGCGCCGCGAAGTGCTCAGAACCGAACGAAGATGTGTCCGGGAGCCCGCCCGCCAGGGAGATGATCTGCGAGCCCTGGGCGAGCGACATCACGTCGCGCATCGCCGATGAGCGCATCTGGCGCGTACGCGCCGCGAACAGCGCGGCGTACCGCTCCAAGTCGCGAGAATGGGATGGAGAACCAGGAGCTCGGGGGACATTCTCGGGAGCCTTCGGCCCTCGAATGGAGGCCCCCTCGCGGTGTCTCTCTAGATCGTCCGTCATGATGCTAAGCCCAAGGTACCGATGAAGATCCTCCTCGACATCCTTCAAGGGGCCGGACTTGCGACTTCGTCAGGTCTGCGCCCGTTCCTGCCGGCGCTGGCTGCCGGCGGCTTCGCGGCAGGCGACATCGGCGTCGATTTTGAGGGCACGGATTTCGCGTTTCTCGAGCGGCCGTGGTTCCTGGTCTTGCTCGCGGTCGCGCTCGTCGCATCCGTGCTGTTGCGTGGCTACACCGAGAAGGGGCCGGGCGCGGCAGCACTGGCTGGCCTCGGCGCCGGCCTCGGCGCCGTGTTGTTCGCCGGCTCGCTCGCCGACCGTCACGAGACATGGTGGTACGGGCTGATCGCGGGCGCGGTGCTCGCGCTGTTTGCCAGCTCGGTGTCGACCGAGCTGATCGGCCGTGTGCGTGATCGCTTCCGGGCACAGGACGATTCCGCGGCCGCGGGAGCGCTGCCGCTGTACCTCGAATCGGCGGCGGTCCTGGTCTGCATCGCCTCGATCCTCGCGCCGCCGCTCGCGCTGCTGGCGATCGGGTTCCTCGTGGCGCTGTTCATCAAGGGCCGCGAGGATCGCGGGAAGTTCGCCGGACTACGCATCCTGCGGTAGTCCTCGAGGTCTTCTACCCTCACGCCCACGTGACCGATGAGGCCGCATCGATCCGGGTCCCTCTCGCCACGCGCGTACGCGCGGGATTGAGACACGTCCACAACTGGGCCCAACTGATCCGCTTTCTCGCCGTCGGGGGATCGGGCTACGCGATCAACCTCGTCGTCTTCTACCTCGCCCTGCAAGTCGTCGGCGATGAGGATCACCTCGTGGCAGCCGTGATCGCGTTCGTAGTCGCGCTCACCAACAACTTCTTCTGGAACCGGCACTGGACGTTCAAGAGCCGGGCCGGCAAGGCGCATTTCCAGGCCGCCCGCTTCGTCGCCGTCAGCGTCGCGGCATTCGCGCTCGGCAACCTGCTCGTGCTCGAGCTGCTCGTAAGCCAGGCCGGCATGGCGGAACTGCCGGCCCAGGCGATCGCCGTCATCGCCGCGACACCGCTGAATTTCCTCGGGAACAAGCTCTGGTCGTTCGCAGACTGATCCTGGTCGTGGCGGCCTGCGCCGCGCTGCTCGCGCTCCCGGCCGGCGCGCAGGCGGCAAAAGCCACACCGGGCTCCGGCCCGGTGGATCCAAACGCGCTGAGCAGGCCCGACAGGCTTGACCGCAAGCCGCTTCAGCATGCCCTCACCGGCGCCGAGGCGCGCGCGATCGCCGATCGAGTGCCGCGGATCGCGGCGCTCCGCGAGCGCTATCGGGCGTCCTACCGCACCGTGTTCCTCAAGGGCCAGACGCGCTGGCAGGTCTCCTACTACCTGAGGCAAAAAGGTGAGCCGGTAAAGGAGATCGGCCAGGTGCTGATCGACGATGGCAGCGGCGCGGTGCTCGAGGCGTGGACCGGCGATCAGGTCGCCTGGACGATGGCCCGCGGCTATCCCGGCGCGTTCGGGCGCAAGGTCAACTCGCCCTGGGTCTGGCTGGGCCTCACTGCCCTGTTCCTCGTGCCGTTTGCCGCGCGCCGGCCACGGATGCTGCACCTCGATCTTGCGGTCTTCGCCGCGTTCGGGATCTCACTGGCCTACTTCAACGACGGGCAGATCGACAAGTCCGTGCCGCTCGTCTATCCGCTGCTCGTATACCTGCTCCTGCGCGCGGCATGGATCGGGCTGCGAACCTCCGAGGACGAGCCGCGGCGCAGACTGCCGCTGATCGTTCCGGTGTCATGGCTCGCGATCGCGCTGGTGTTCCTCATCGGCTTCCGCATCGGGCTGAACGTGACGAACTCCAACGTGATCGATGTCGGCTACGCGGGCGTGATCGGCGCCGACAAGATCGTCAAGGGTCAGCCGATTTACGGCGCCTTCCCGGCCGACAACCCGCAGGGCGACACCTACGGGCCGGTCAACTACGAGGCCTACATCCCGTTTGAGCAGCTGCTGCCATGGACCGGCAAATGGGACGACCTGAAGGCGGCGCGCGGAGCGGCGATCACGTTCGACCTGATCTGCATCGCGCTGCTGTTCTACATCGGTCGGCGAGTACGCGGGCCTGGGATCGGAATCATCCTCGCGTATCTCTGGGCAGCCTGTCCGTTTTCGGTCTACGCCATGAACACGGGCGCCAACGACTCGCTAGTCGCCGTGTTCGCATTGGCGGCGCTCGCGGTGTCCGCCGCACCGGCGCGCGGCGCGATCGCCGCCGCCGGCGGACTGACCAAATTCGGCTCCTTGGCACTCGTGCCCCTGCTGGCCTTCGACAGCCGCCGACCACGCAACATCGTGGCGTTCGGGCTTGCTTTCGTGGGTGCGGCGGTGCTGCTTTCGCTACCGATCTTCATCGAGCACGAGTCGCTGCGCACCGTCTATGACAAGACGATCGGCTACCAGGCATCGCGCGAGTCGCCGTTCTCGATCTGGGGCCGGTATGGCTGGGACAGCGCCCAGACGCTGTGGCAGATCCTGGCGGTCGTCGGCGCGCTCGTCGTCGCCGTGATGCCGCGGCGCCGCGATCTGATCGGCCTGGCCGCGCTGATGGCAGCGATCCTGATCTCGCTGCAGCTTGGCGTGAGCCACTGGTTCTACCTCTACATCGTCTGGTTCACAGGCCTGATGTTCGTCGCGCTGATCTGCCGCCATCAGCTTGCCGAGCCTGAGTCCCAAGCCAAACGCGAGCGCTCAGATCGAGAGCTCACGTTTGCGAACTGACGGCAGCGGTCGCGCCGTCTCGCGGATCGCGCCGGCGGTCGCGCTCATCGCCGTGTGGCTCGTCGCGACAAAGACCGGGCCGTTCAGTTCGATCGAGGTCAACGATCTCTACGTCTATTCGGTCTACGCCGATCTGCTCCATGCGGGTCAGATCCCGTACCTCGACTTCGGTTTCGAATACCCCCCGCTCGCCCTGATCCCGATCGGGCTGCTCGGCGGCGACGAGCTGGCGTTCTCGATCGGGATGCTCGTCTGCGCCCTGGTCTGTCAGTGGTGTGCGGGTGAGATCGGCGGGCGCCGTGCCGCATGGGCGATGGTCGCGCTGCCGCTCCTCGCCGGGGCGATGGTGCGGACGCATTTCGACCTGTTCGTGGTCGCGCTCGTGATGCTGGCGCTCGTGTATCGCCGGCATTCCGGATGGCTGCTCGGGGCGGCGGCGATGGCGAAGTTGTGGCCGGCCGCGGTCGCGCTCACGTGGTTGCGCGATCGGCGCTCGTGGAGCTGGTTTGCCGGTGTCTGCGTCGCGCTCGCCATCCCGGCGCTCGCGCTTGGCGCGTTCGACCTCGTGAGGTTCCACAGCGAGCGACCGGTGCAGATCGAATCGACTCCCGCGAGCGTGCTGTTCGCGCTCGGCGACTCGTATGTCACCGGCCACCCCGTGCGCCCGGACCGCTTCAAGTCAAACGGCCTCGACGGCGGGCCCGCCGACATCGTCGGCGCTGCATTCACCGTCCTGCAGCTGCTCGCGCTCGTGTGGTTCGTGCGTAACGCTCGCTCTGACCCGTTGCGAGCATCGCTCGGCGCGACGCTTGCGTTCGTGGCGCTCGGCAAGGTCCTGTCGCCGCAATACATGCTGTGGCTGTTCCCACTCGCCGTCGCCGCCGGCGGGATCCCAGCTCTCCTGGTCGCCGGCGCAACCGCACTCACGCAGGTGGAGTTCCCGGGCCGTTACTTCGATCTCGTCGCGCGCGACACGGACATCGTGCTGGTCGTCGCCGCGCGCAATCTTCTGCTCATCGCGGCGCTGCTTGCCACCGCACGAGCAGTTGCTCGTGGAGAAGTTCCACATCGAACCTTGCCGTCTGACAATATTGCCGGTTGACACGCGATCAGCCCCAGACGGCGAAGAGGATCAGGCAATGGAGAGAGACCGAGCACACTCAGGTACTGCTGGCTGCAAAGGAGCGGGAGGCGACAAATGACGAAGAAGCGGATCATCATCAACGCGTTCGACCAGGATGTCGCGACGCACCACGGCCACGGCATGTGGCGCTACCCCGGCAGCCGGGACGCCGAGTACAAGTCGATCGACTACTGGACGGAGCTGGCCCGCATATGTGAGAAGGGCAAGTTCGACGCGATCTTCATCGCTGACGTCTTGGGGGTCGAGGACGTCTACAAGGGATCTCCGGCGCTGGCGATCAAGTTTCCCGGCTTCATGCCACAGAACGACCCGGTGCTCACCATCTCGGCCATGGCCGCGGTCACAGAGCACCTCGGATTCGGCGTCACAATGGCGACCACCTACGAGTACCCCTATCTGGTCGCGCGCAAGTTCACGACGCTTGACCACCTCACCAACGGCCGCATCGCCTGGAATGTCGTCACGGGCTATCAGAAGAGCGGCGCGGTCAACCTCGGTCTGACGGACCTCGTCCCTCACGACGAGCGCTACGAGATCGCTGACGAGTTCCTCGAAGTCACCTACAAGCTGTGGGAGGGCTCCTGGGAGGACGACGCCGTCCTCGTCGACAAGGAGAACGGCGTCTACGCCGACCCGACCAAGGTGCACCCCATCGATCACGAAGGCAAGTACTTCACCGTCCCAGGTGTCCACAGCGCGGAGCCGTCACCGCAGCGCACTCCGTTCATCTACCAGGCCGGCCAATCAGAAGTCGGGAAGCGCTTCGCCGCCAAGCATTGCGAAGGGATGTTCGTCTCCACAAGCAGGAAGGAGATCCTCAAGCCCCTCGTAGACGATGTCCGGCAGAAGGCCGAAGAAGCCGGTCGTCCAAGGGACTCCATCAAGATCATCCAGGCCCTCGTCGTGATCGCTGCAGAGACGGACGAGGCCGCTCAGGAGAAGCTGGCGCGCTGCAAAGAGCTGGCGATCCCCGAGGGGACCCTCGTGCAGCTCAGCTCTGTCACCGGAATCGATTTCTCGAAGTACGACCTGGACGAGCCACTGGAATACATTCACAGCGAAGCGTTGCAGGCGGGGGTGGCCTTCTTCACGACCGCTGACCCTGACCGGCAGTGGACTCTGCGACAGGTGATGGAGTTCATGGAGATCGCCGACTGGAACCCGATCATCTGCGGCGGGCCGGAAACCTGTGCAGACGAACTGGAGAGCTGGATCGACGAAACGGGCGCGGACGGATTCAACCTCGGACGCGTCGTCAGCCACGAAACGATGAGCGACTTCGTCGAGTTCGTCGTTCCGGAGCTCCAGCGGCGCGGACGGATGTGGACCGACTATCCCGAGGGTCACAACACCCTTCGCGGGAACACATACGACGGCTCGCCTTTCGTCGCCGACTGGCACCCCGCAAGCGAATTCCGCGGCGCCTACGTCGGCAAGCGCAGCGCGGTGGATATGGGGTCCGAGACCTTAGATCCAGCCTGACCGCTATCAGGCGGCGCGCCAAGGCACGAGCAGTTGCTCGATCGCGTCCGCACGCCGCGGGCGCGAGCAGCGGATCAGGACCGCGTTCACCCACGGATCCTGGTCGGCGGTCTCGAAGCGCACGCTCATCTGCGTCCGCATCGACTCGATCGCCTGCTCCTTCTTGACCCCGATCACGCCGCCGCGAGGGCCGGTCATGCCGACGTCCGTCACGTAGGCGGTGCCTCCAGGGAGCACGCGTGCGTCGGCGGTCGGGATATGCGTGTGCGTGCCTACGACTGAGGTCACGCGGCCGTCGAGATGCCAGCCCAGCGCGACCTTCTCGCTCGTCGCCTCGGCGTGGACGTCCACGAGAATGTGGTCGACACCCTGATCGACCAGCTTGTCGACCTCGGTGTCCGCAGTAGGGATCATGGGCCTGCCTGCCTGCAGGAACACGTTCCCGCTCAGGTTCACGACGCCCAGCTTGACGCCGTCCTTTTCGACGACGCAGGCCCCGCGTCCAGGCTGCACCGCGAGGTAGTTGGCCGGCCGCACAATCGGTCGATCCCCGTCGAGGTAGTCGTAGATCTCACGACGCTTGTAGGCGTGGTTGCCAAGCGTGATCGCGTCGACGCCGGCAGCGAAGAACTCGTCGGCGATCGAGGGCGTGATGCCGAGCCCACCGGCGGCGTTCTCGCCATTGACGACGACGAAGTCAGGCTCATGGCGCTCGCGTAGGGCCGGCAGAGTGCCGAGCAGCGCACGGCGGCCGAGACCGCCCACGACGTCGCCTACGAACAGGATCGTTGTCGCGCTCACTCCAATACTCTCGCGCACTGTGAGCGCCCTCGTCGCCGAGTCACTCTCAAAGCGCTTCGGCGACCGCGATGCCCTCAGCGCCGTGAGCTTCCGCGTCGAGCCCGGGCAGGTCGTCGCGATCATCGGTCCGAACGGTGCCGGCAAGACGACGCTGCTTTCGATTCTTGGTGGCGTGCTGCCGCCCACGAGCGGCAGCGTCGACCGCGATCCGCACGAGATCGGTTGGGTGCCTCAGCAGCCCGCCGTGTACTCCAAGCTCTCGGTCGTCGAGAACCTGCGGCTGTTCGCGCGGCTGGAGGGCGTCAGCGACGACGCGGTGCGGCAGATGCTCGATCGGACGGGGCTCGTAGAGCGCGCGGACGATGTGGTGAGCGAGCTGTCCGGCGGCAATCGCCAGCGCGTCAACATCGCCGTCGGGTTGCTGCGTGAGCCGCGCGTTCTGCTGCTCGACGAACCGTCCGCCGCGCTCGATCCGCGCCAGCGCGCACGGATCTGGGAGTTCATCCTTGGCTTGACGACGCACGGGATCGCCGTGGTCTTCTCGACGCATGACGTCGGCGAAGCCGAGCGCTTTGCCGATCGCCTGCTCGTGCTGGCGGACGGCGAGCTGCTCTTCGCGGGCGCACCCGCCGGTCTGCACAAGCAGGTCGACGCTGCCCATACCGACTTCGAGACGGCGTTCGTCAGCTTCCTGCGCGAGCGTGGCCACTGATGCGCTGGCTGCTGCTCAAAGATCTGCAGATCCTGCGGCGATCGCCGGTGCTGATGCTGCTCCTCGTCGCCTACTCGGCGGCGATCGCCGTGATGATCGGATCGGCGACGCGCGAGACCGACGCCAAGCCGAGAGTTGCCTTCCTGAACCAGATCCCCGCGGACGAAGACGAGTTCGTCGTCGCGGGCCAGCGGCTGAAGGCCTCGCGTTACGCCGACGAGCTGTTCAAGTCCGTCGATGCTGTGACTGTCACGACGCGCGCGGAGGCCGTCGAGAAGGTGCGCGACGGAGACGTGCTCGCGGCGATCATCGTCCCGGCCGACACGACCCAGCGCTTGAAAGCGGCGCTCGCACTCACGGGCTCCCCGCGTGCTCCGACGCTCGAGGTGATCTACAACGGCGCCGACCCGCTGCAGGCGCGCGCCGTCGAAGCGACGATCAAGGGCCGCCTCGCGGACGCCAACCAGGCGATCTCCGCGGAGCTCACGAAGGCCTCCGCCCAGTACATCGACATCCTGCTGCGCGGCGGCGGACTCGGCGTTCTCGGCGCGGACTTCAACGTGCTCGGGCTCCAGCGCTCGGAGAAGATCGTCGCCGACGCACTGGACGCGCTGCCGCGGGACTCGCCCCAGCGCGCGGGGCTGGAAGAGGTCCGGCGCTTCGCGCGTGCTGCGGTCGAGAACCTCGATCTGGCGGGACCGGTGCTGCGCTCGGTGGGCCAGCCGCTCAAGGTGCAAAAGCAGGTCATCAACGCACGCACGACGCCGGCCGACCGGTACTACGTGGCGGTCGCGCTGACCCTGTCGGCGCTGTTCGTGGCGCTGCTGATCGGCGCCGGGATGCTCTCGCTCGAACGCGAGGAACACACATTCGGCAGGCTCGCGCGGGGACTCGTGACGCCGCTGCAGCTGATCGCGGCGAAGATCCTGCTCGGCACGCTCGTCGGCCTGGCGGTGACGACATTGATGGCGTGCGGCGTCGCGATCTTCGTGCCACTGGAACTAGGGCGTGCGCCCATCTGGCTGCCCGTCCTGGCCGTGGCATGCATCGCGTTTGGGGCCACCGGCGTCGCCCTCGGCGCGCTGGCGAAGGACGTGCGCGCAGCGTCGCTGATCGGGGTGCTGATCTCGCTGCCGATCGCGTTCCTCGCGCTGATTCCACCGTCGGCGATGTCGCCGGCTCTGTTCGACCTCGTCCGCATCATCTCGGCGCCGTTCGCGTTCCGTCCTGGCCTGCAGGCGGTAGACGGCGCACTCAGTGGCGGTAGTTTCGGTCTACCGCTGGTCCATCTCGTCGCACTGATCGCCGTATACGGGGTAATCGGGCGCCAGGCCGCATTTCGAATCAGATGACAAATCCCGCCCGCAAACGCCTCGACGCACCCCACACCGCGATTCGCCCGCTGGGGCTTTCAGACGTCGATGAATACACCGAACTGGTGATCGCAAATCGCGAGCACACCGCGCTCTGGGATCCGATCCGGCCCGAATTCTTCTACTCGCGCTCGGGGCAGCGCGACCAGCTGCGCCGCGACGAGGACGCCTGGATGGCGGGCGCCGGCTACGCGTTCGCGGCGATCGACCGTGACGATGGCGATCGCATCATCGGTCGCGTCGCGCTCGGCAACGTCGTGCGCGGCCCGTGGCGCAACGCGACGCTCGGATACTGGATCGCCGCGGACGCCGCGAGCAAGGGACACGGCGCGACCGCCGTCTCGTTGATTCTCGATTTCGCATTCCGGCACGCCGATCTGCACCGCGTCCAGCCCGCGATCATTCCTCGCAATGCCGCCTCGAAGCGGCTGGCCGAAAAGGTCGGATTCCGCCATGAAGGCCGGGCGCTGCGCTACCTGCAGATCGCGGGCATCTGGGAGGACCACGACATCTACGCGCTCACAGCAGAAGAGTGGCGCTGACGTTGTGCCTACCCTTCACGCGTGGACTTCCCGACCACACGCCTGCGCCGCCTGAGGCGCACGATCGGCCTTCGCGACCTCGTTCGCGAGACGCGCCTGCACCCGTCGGACTTCGTGGCCCCGCTCTTTGTCGCCGAAGGCCTGCAGGGGCGCGCGCCGATCGCGTCGATGCCGGGTGTCGACCGGCTCGCGATCGCTGCTGTCGTTGAGGAGGCTCGGGAGCTTCAGGCGCTAGGGATTCCGGCGCTGATGCTCTTCGGCGTACCGCTGCACAAAGACGGTGAGGGCAGCGGCGCGTGGGACGACGACGGCATCGTCCAGGCGGCGACGCGCGCGGTCAAGGACGCGTGCCCGGAACTCGTGGTGATGGCCGATCTCTGTCTCTGCGAATACACGGACCACGGTCATTGCGGCGTGCTCAGAGATGCAGCGCACGGGCAGGAGGTCGACAACGACGCGACGCTCGAGTTGCTCGCGCGTGCCGCCGTGTCGCAGGCCCAAGCTGGAGCGGACGTGATCGCGCCGAGCGACATGATGGACGGCCGTGTCGGCGCGATTCGCGCGGCGCTCGACGAGACGGGCTCTGCGGAGATCCCGATCCTGGCCTACTCGGCGAAGTTCGCGTCGGCGTTCTACGGGCCGTTCCGGGACGCGGCCGGCAGCACCCCAGCGTTCGGCGACAGACGCTCGTACCAGCTCGATCCGGCGAACTCCGACGAGGCGATGCGCGAGGTGCTCGCGGACATCCGCGAGGGCGCCGACGCGGTCATGGTCAAGCCCGCCCTGCCATACCTGGACGTGATCGCGCGCGTGAAGGCGCAGACGACGCTGCCGGTCGCGGCTTACAACGTCAGCGGCGAATACTCGATGCTGAAATTCGCCGCCTTGGCTGGTGCGATCGACGAGCGCGCCGCGGTGCTCGAGACCTTGACCTCGATCAAACGCGCGGGCGCGGATCTGATCGTCACCTACCACGCCAAGGACGCCGCACGATGGCTCGCGGAATGATCGGCAAGCGGCGGCTGGCGGCAGCACTCGCAGTGCTGTGCGCGGGGCTGGGCGCGTCCGCGGCCAGCGCCGAGGCGTTCGTGACGATCACCGCCGTGAACGCCGATCATGCCTGGACAAGCGATCCCGCCACGATCGCGGGCCGTGTGACCGGACCGGACGGGCAGCCGCTGGCCGCAGCGGCGCTGACGGTCGAAGCCCGCGGCTACCCGTATACCGCCGCGTTTGCCGTTGTGGGCACGGTCACCACCGACGCCGACGGGCGCTTCACCTACAGCGCGACGCCGGTCAAGAATCTCCAGGTCCGGATCCGTGACACCACCGGCGCGATCTCCAAGGTCGTGTCGCTGCGCGTCTTTCAATTCTCGCTGGAGGGCAAGCTGAAGCCGCTGAGCGACGGCCGCCAGAGGGTGACCGAGCTCACATCCGTTCCTGCGGGGTACCGGATCGCCAGGGCCTACCTCTACTTCTGCAAACCAAAGGCCAAACGCTGCGACTACATGGCAAGAGGCCGCGCGCACATCTCCGGTCAGCAGATGACCACGAGAGCCACCTTCACGCCGCCGTACAGGTATCGGCTCAAGCACTACACCGTCGTCTTCCGCTACGTCCCCAGGCCCGGCTGGGGCGATTCCAACGCGCTGGAACGGCGCCGGCCGAAGCTCAGCATCGCCGCCGAGTGACGCAGCCTGCGATCCTTTAGGGCGCTGCGATGGCTTCGTCTCTACGCGACACCCGCTCCGCCGAGCTCCATGCCCGCGCGCTCACGCGCCTGCCCGGTGGCGTCAATTCCCCCGTGCGCGCGATGCGCGCGATCGGGCGCGATCCGATCTTCATCGATCGTGGCGAAGGCGCCGAGCTGATCGACGTCGACGGCAACCGCTTCATCGACTACATCTGCTCGTGGGGTCCGCTGATCGCCGGGCATGCCCACCCGGCGGTGCTCGAAGCGGTGGCAGAGGCCGCCGCCCGCGGTACGTCGTTTGGCGCGCCCGCGGCAGGTGAGATCGAGCTTGCGGAGGAGGTCGCGCGGCGGATGCCCTCGGTCGAGATGCTGCGGATGACATCGTCCGGCACCGAAGCGGCGATGTCAGCGCTGCGGCTGGCACGCGCCGTGACCGAGCGCGCGAAGGTGCTCAAGTTCGCGGGCGCCTACCACGGGCATTCCGACGCGCTGCTGGCGCAGGCCGGAAGTGGTGTCGCGACCCAGGGGATTCCGAGCTCGCCCGGAGTGCCGGCGGCTGCCGCGGCCGACACGATCGTCGTCCGCTGGAACGATGCCGAGGCCGTTCAGTCCGCATGTGCCGCCCACGACTTCGCGGCGATCATCGCCGAGCCCTACCCCGCCAACATGGGGCTTGTACCGCCGGCCGACGGCTTTCTGGAGCTCCTGCGCGCGAAGGCAACCGAGAACGGCGCGCTCCTGATCCTCGACGAGGTCATCACCGGCTTCCGCGTCGCACGCGGGGGCGCCTCCGAGCGCGAAGGCATCGCGCCGGACCTCACGATCCTCGGCAAGATCCTCGGCGGCGGGCTCCCAGCGGCGGCATTCGGCGGGTCGCGGCTGATCATGGAGCGCCTGGCCCCGGCGGGCGACGTCTACCAGGCGGGCACGTTGAGCGGCAACCCACTGGCGGTCGCGGCCGGACTCGCGACCTTGTCGCTGCTCGACGACAGCGCCTACGTACGTTTGGAGATGGCGTCCACGCGGCTCGCCGATGGTCTTGCGGCAGCCGCAGCCGCAGCCGGCGTTGAAGTGCAGACGACGTCGGTCCCCGGACTCAGCGGCATCTTCTTCGCCGAGCAACCCGTCACGGATTTCGGGACCGCGCGCGCAGCGGACTACGAGGCCTACGCGCGCTTCGCGCGCGGGATGCTGGCGCGTGGCATCTATCCGCCGCCGTCACAGTTCGAGGCTTGGTTCCCATCGCTCGCGCACACCGATGCGCAGCTCGAACAGACGCTGGAAGCCGCCGCCGCGGCCTTTGAGGAGGTGCACGGGTGACGACCCCGGTGCTCGACCGCCTGGCCGATGTCGTCCGCGCGGAAGGCGGACTGCTGATGGCCGCCGTCCGTGAGCCGGAGGCCATCGCGACGCCGTACTCCGACGCGCTCGCCCTGGCGCCGCGCGCGCAGTCGTCACAGGCCGATCTCGCGCTCGTGCTCGAGACGGTCCGCGAGGGCTACCTGCTGCATCACGGCAAAGCGCGCGTTCTCGCCGACGACGATCGAGACCTCGCCCTACTTGCCGGCGACCGCCTCTACGCGGCCGGCCTCGAGCTGCTGGCCGCGGTCGGCGACGGTGCCTCCGTGCGTGCGCTGGCCGACGTGATCGCACTGGCGGCCGGCGCCCATGCACGGAGCGACGCTGAGCTCGCCGACGCCGTCTGGGAAGCGGGCATGGCGGAGATCGGCTGGGGGTCCTCAACCGCACTGCAGGACGCGAAGACGACCGCCATCGAGGACCCAGAACGTGCCGCCGCAGCGCTGCGCGCGGCCGCTCGCGAAGCCCGTCGTGAGCCTGGACTCGTCCGATGACAGTCCTGGGCAGCCGGGCGACAGATCTGAAATCGATCTCACTAGGTAGAGTTCCGGTCCGTCGATGAGCCCCAAGCAAGACGCTCCAAGCAAGTACACCCTGGATCGGCAGATCCCAGGCGCCTTCGAAGGCGAGACCGTGACCCGTCGCAGGTTGATGGGTCTCACGGTCCACACTTCCGGCGCGATCGCCGCGTCCGCATTTCTGCTGCCGGCCCTCGGCTTCGCCCTCGGGCCGCTGTTCGAGAAGGCGCCGGTCACCTGGGAGTCGGTCGGAAATGCCAGCGACTTCCCGAACGACACCTACATCCCGAAGGTCATCACCGTGGCCAAGGACATCGGGCAGACCGGCAAGACGACGGTCTACATCCGCGCCCGCAACCCGCAGATCGACACCGAGAAGCTGCCGAAAGGCTTCGAGAACGAGCGGTTCGTCGCGATCTCCACGCGCTGCATGCATCTCGGTTGCCCGGTGCGCTTCGTCGACGCGGCGCAGAAGTTCATCTGCCCGTGCCACGGCGGCGTCTACAACTTCCGCGGTGAGGTCGACGGTGGCCCGCCGGTCCGGCCGCTCGACCGCTTCTACACACGCGTGACCGCCGACGGTCAGCTCGAGATCGGGCCGCGTTTCTCGGTCAACTCCGAGCTGCGCCGCTTCTCGCCGCGCGATGCCGGCGAAGCCCTCGACGGCATCGGGCAGTACCTGTACCCATCGCGCCCGACGGTGCGCAAGCTGGACAGCAGCGACTGATGCGCGTTCCGAAACTGGTCAAGAAGCTGCCCGGGATCATGATCCCGCCGCAACTACTACCGCCGCCGCGCAAGCCCGGCGCACCGAAGCCTGCGCCCAAGGACGTCGCTGCCGACGCGGGCGCTTCGGTCGCCGGCTGGGTGGACGAGCGCACGTCGATGTCGCCCGCGGTCCGCTGGATGCTCTTCCGCAAGGTGCCGAAGGGGACCAACTGGTTCTACACGCTCGGCTCGGCGACGATGTTCGCGTTCCTGTCGCAGGCCGTGACCGGCGTCTTCCTGGCGATGTACTACCAGCCCAACGCGGCGGGCGGCGCCTACGAATCGATCCGGCGAATCAACGACGAGGTCTTCCTCGGCGAGTTCGTGCACGGCATGCACAAGTGGGGATCGTCGGTGATGGTGATCCTGATCTTCCTGCACATGGCGCGGACCTTCTTCTTCGGCGCTTACAAGTACCCGCGCGAGCTCAACTGGGTGGTGGGCGTCGCGCTCCTGATCCTGACGATGCTGATGGCCTTCACGGGCTACCTGCTGCCGTTCGATCAGCGCTCCTATTGGGCGACCGTCGTCGGCAACAACATCAACGGTACCGGTCCTCTCGTCGGCCCCTATCTCGCGGAGTTCCTGCGCGCCGGCCCTGAGTTCGGGGCGACGACGCTGTCACGCTTCTACGCGATCCACATGATGCTCGTGCCAGGCCTGATCGGCGCGCTCATGGGCTTCCACCTGTACCTCGTCGCCAAGCTTGGCACCACGGCACCGCCGTGGATCAAGCCTGCGCCTGACGAACTACTTGACGAGGAACAGCGGTGAACCGGCGCGAGAAGGAGGAATACCTCCGCGAATACAGCCAGCTGAAGGCGGTCGGCAAGCCGTTCTATCCGTACGCCACGGCGAAGGACTCGCTGATGGCCGTGATCGTGATGGCTGCGATCATCGGGATGTCGCTCGTACTCGGCGCCGAACTGGGACCGAAGGCCGACCCGACGTCGACGACCTACACGCCGCGCCCTGAGTGGTACTTCTTCTTCCTCTTCGAGCTGCTGAAGGTCATCAAGCCGCCGCAGTTCACGCCGCTGGCGACGATCGGCATCCCGACGATCTGCATGATCCTGCTGTTCCTGCTGCCGTTCTACGACCGCAGGCCCGAGCGGCGCCCGGAGCGCCGGCCGATCGCCACGACCGCCGGCATCTTCGTGATCGGCGCGATGGCGTACCTCACCTACCTCGGCGCCAACGCGGGGCCGCCGACCCAGATTTCTATGGAGACGCCGGCCCGGATCAAAGCCGAAGGCCCGGCCGCGGTCGAGCGCTTCGAAGCGGGCAAGCAGGTGGTGGCGCAGTCCGGCTGTCTGGCCTGCCACAAGATCGGCGAGAACGGCAACCACGGGCCCGGTCCGGAGCTGACCGAGATCGGCGCGCGCGTGAAGGCACAGGCGATCCAGCAGACCCTGATCAACCCGACGGCGCCGATGCCGAGCTTCGCGGCGCTACGGGAGAAGTCCCCCGAGCAGTTCGATCAGATGGTGGCCTTCCTCGCCGAGCTCAAGGGCGAGGAACACGAGAAGTCTTTCGACAAGACCGCCGGCAAGTAGGCCGTTGAATGGCTGAGGGCCCCGCAGGCGGCACCCTTCCCGAAGGGCAGGTCCGCGCGATGTTCGACCGCATCGCGGGCGTCTATGACCTGATGAACTCCGCGATGACGGCGGGCCTGCATCACAAGTGGCGCAAGCGCGCGGCCGACCTGGCCGACGTGCATCCCGGTGATCGGGTGCTGGACGTGGCCACCGGCACGGGCGATCTCGCGTTCGAGCTTGCTCCGCGCGTCGCCCCCGGTGGCGCCGTCGTCGGCTCTGACTTCTCCGAGGAGATGCTCGTCCGCGCGCGGCGCAAGCTGGACAGCCGTCGCAACGCGAGCGAAGGCCCGGTGCCGCTCAGTAACGTCCATTTCGAATGGGCCGACGTGCTCTCGTTGCCTTACGCGGACAATGAGTTCGACGCGGCGACCGTCGGCTTCGGCGCCCGCAACTATGGCGATCTCGAGAAGGGCATCGCCGAAATGACGCGCGTCATCAAGCCTGGCGGCAGGGTCGTGATCCTCGAGATCACGACGCCGACGAAGGAGCCGCTCGCGACCTTCTACAAGGCCTGGTTTGATCGCGCGGTGCCGATCATCGGCCGTTTCGCCGGTGATTCCGACGCATACGAGTATCTGCCGAACTCGGTAAAGCGCTTCCCCGGCCCGGAAGGTCTGGGCGCGGCAATGGCGCGTTGCGGCCTGAAGAACATCAAATGGGTGCTCACCGCGGGCGGGATCATCGCCATCCACGTGGGTGAGAAGGCTGACCCCCAGCCGCGAGATTGAGGTCGCGCGCGCCGGCGGCGCGCATGTCCCACCGCTGTTGGAGCGCGTTGAGGCGCTGCTCGTCGAGGTCGCGGCCGAGCACCGCGGGCAGCTCGCGCAGCTGGCCGGCGAGACGATCGCCGCAGGTGGCAAACGGCTGCGGCCGCTGCTGGTGATTCTCGCGGCGGGCGGCGACACGTCGGAGTCGCTCGTGCGGGCCGCGGCTGCCGTCGAGCTGATTCATTCCGCGACGCTGGTGCATGACGACGTGCTCGACGCAGCACCGCTACGGCGCGGCCGCCCGACGATCTACGCGAGCCATGGACGGGCGGCGGCCACGCAGACCGGCGATCTGATCTTCGCGCGCGCGTTCTCGCTCGTCGCGGGTAACGACGATGCTGAGCAGCTGCGGATCCTGTCCGACGCAAGCTCTGCGTTGGCGCGCGGCGAGCTGCTGCAGCGCGCCGATGCCTGGCAGACGTCGATCACTTTCGAGCGCTACCTCGAGCGGTGCGACCTCAAGACCGCGCGCCTGTTCCAGGCGGCGGCGCGGCTCGGTGCCCGCAACGGCGACGGTGACGGCGACGCGCTCGGCGGCTTCGGCCGCTCGATCGGGCTCGCGTTCCAGATCCTCGACGATGTGCTCGACGTCTCCGGGCCGGCGGACCGGACCGGCAAGCACCGCGGCACCGATCTGCTCGACGGGACCGTCACGTTGCCGTTCATTCTGGCGCGGGCTCGCGACCCGGAGCTGGCAGGGGTTGACATGCGCTGCATCGAGACCGCAGAGCAGGCCGAGCTGCTGTGCGACCGCATCACCGCGACGGGCGCGCTGGAACAGGCGCGCGCCACGGCGCATGAGTACGTCGAGGATGCGCGCGCATTGCTGCCGGAGAGCCTGTCCACCCAACAGCGCACGGCGCTGGACATGGTGGCCGCAGGCGTCGTCGCCCGCTTCGCCTAGAACGCCGCCTCACCTAGTCGCTGACCTCAGCGTGTTGCAGGGCCCAACCTCCTGCAACCCTCGGCGGTGTGGGCTGGGTTGAGGGGGATCAACCCCTCCAAGTCGGCCCACACCTGCGGGACCGAGAAGGCGCTGGCGGCAGACCTAAAAGTCTTCGGGGAGGATCTGGTCGTCGGCCAGCGCGTCGGCGAAGCGCTCGATCTCGTGCTCGGCGTTGGCGATCGTCAGTCTGCTCAGGTCATCGTGCAGCGTCGCCGTCGCGCGATCGAGCACGACGTCGAACTCCTCGACCACCTCCTGGCTGAAGGTGCCAACGGTGCGATGCTCGCAGTCCGGACAGCGCAATGTGACCTCCCAATGCGTGTCTGACGCCTCGGACCAGTCGATCGGATACACGAGATGCGACTGGCAGCGCTCGCAGACCTCTAGCTGTTCGAACGGCTCCGCCAGCGAGTAACTCACGCTCATCGCACGCGGCGCCGGATCGGCGGCTGTGTCCCGATCGAAATAGACGACATCGATCTCCTTGCCGGAA
The DNA here is from genome assembly GCA_035554055.1 of Baekduia sp. GTDB lineage: Bacteria > Actinomycetota > Thermoleophilia > Solirubrobacterales > Solirubrobacteraceae > Baekduia. The sequence goes on from DATMIZ010000156.1 coordinate 27,928, forward strand.
GGCAGAGTGACGCGACGCGTGTGGTGCTGAGGAAGTGGGCTCATCGGAGATACCGGTTGCTGACCACGTGATCGGACAGGCCCGGGCTCGCCTTGAGCATTTGCGGGCGTCCATACAACACGGTCCGGCCGCCTGGCCAGCGGGGACGTCACCAACCGACGCCTGTAACCTGGCTGCATGCCAATCGGGCTTCCGGAGATCGCGATCGTCCTCGTAGTCCTCCTCGTCATCGTCGGACGCAAGCGCCTGCCTTCGATGGGCCGCTCGCTCGGCACCGGGATGCGGGAATTCAAAGAGGGCATCACGGGTCAAAAGAAGGACGACGATGCCGGCCCCGCGGGGAAACTTGCCCAGCAGCTGAACAGCGGCGCGCGCGAGTTCAAGGACGGCATCACGGGCGAGGACAAGCCGGAGCAGGATCCGGTCGAACAGGCGCCTACCGGCCCAGAAGACCCCAAGGATCCCAGTGGGGATTCGACCAGTCGGTCATGACGACCGGCTGAGTGTCGTTGAGCATCTCGACGAACTCCGCAGCCGCCTGATCGTCTCGTTGCTCGTCCTTGTGGCGAGCTTCTGTGTCTGTTACTGGCAGAACGACCGCATCCTCGAGTGGATCAACAAGCCGCTCGAGCAGACCCAGAACCTCAACGGCAAGGAGCGCTCGGAGGATCCGCTGGAGCAATCCGTGCGCTTCCAGGTCCGTGTAGGCGAGGCGATGAGGCAGATCGGACCGGCGCTTGAAGGTGCAAGCAAGACGTTCGCCGAACTCGAGAAGGCCGAAGGCCTCCCGCCGGATGTCTCGCGAGCCGCCAAGCAGAGCACGCGAGATCTGCAGCGCGCGGCACAGGCGACGCGTATTGCCGCGGCCGCGGTGCCGACCAACACCAAGCGACAACCCGTGACCTTGGGCGTCGCCGAGCCGTTCGTCACGACGTTCACCGTGACGATGTACGCAAGCGTCCTGCTGGCGCTGCCTTTCCTGCTCTTCCAGCTGTACGCGTTCGTGCTGCCGGCATTCACGCGCGAAGAGAGACGCGTCGCGCTGCCGCTGATGTCGATGGTGCCCGTGCTCTTCATCTGCGGCGTGCTGTTCGGCTATTTCGCCGCGCTGCCGCGCGCCGTCGACTTCCTGCAGAACTTCAATGACGACGCCTTCGACATCCTGATCGGCGCGAAGGACTACTACCGCTTCGTCACCCTCTTCCTCGGGATGGTCGGCGTCCTGTTCCAGATCCCCGTCGGTGTCCTCGCCGTGACGCGGCTCGGACTGGTCTCCACCAAGTTCCTGCGTAAGAATCGCGGCTACGTACTGCTCGTGCTGGCGATCCTCGCGGCCGTTGTCACGCCTACCCCGGACCCGGTGACGATGTTGCTGGCACTGGCGCCGCTCATGATCCTGTTCGAACTCAGTGTGCAGCTGTCACGGATCTTCGAGCCGAAGGAGAGTCGTTTCCGATTCGACTTCGACGACGATGACGACGATGACGAGGACCCCGCCGCGGACGGGTCGCAGGCTCGCGACGACCTAGACTGAGCCCCAGATGCTCTTTGATCTCAGAAGTCCGGGCCGCCGGTTCGCCATCAAAATCATCTACGGGGCATTGGCGCTGTTGCTCGGCGGTGGCCTGGTGCTTTTCGGGATCGGTTCGGGCACGCAGGGCGGCGGCCTTTTCGATGCCCTCTCAAGCGACTCGGGCAAGCTCTCCGACGACGCGTTCATCAAGCGCGCGGACGCACAGGAGAAGCGAACCGTCGCGAACCCGACGGCCGCGAACTACGCGGAACTCGCGCGTCTCCGCGTCCAGTCCGCGGAGGTCGACGAGAAAACCGGAGTCTTCACCAAAGACGGCAGGAAGCAGCTGGTGCTCGCGGACCGAGCCTGGACCGCCCATCTCCAGAAAGCTGGCGACAAGCCCGACGCGCGCGCGGCGAACGTGATCCAGATCGCCTACGATCCCGCCGCGCTGAACCAGCCGCAGAAGGGCTACACCGCGATGGAGGTCGTCGTCAACGCGCAGGGGTCCAAGGCGACGCCTCAGCAGTACGTGACGCTGGCGTACTGGGCATATCTGGCCAAGAACACCCGGCAAGCGAAGCTCGCGGGCGAGAAGGCGCTGGAGCTCACGCCCAAGGATGAGCGCGCGAACATCAAGTCGGCGCTCGACGCCTACGCGGCCCAGGCCAAAGAAGCCTCCGGCCAAACTACGACGACTCCCGGGTAGCCGCTACCCTTCCGAGCCTCGCCCTTGTAGCTCAATTGGCAGAGCAGCGGACTCTTAATCCGAAGGTTGAAGGTTCGATTCCTTCCGGGGGCATCTTGAAACGCGCGGCGGCGCGACTCAACGTAGTCTGATCGCGTGCCTAACGCGATTTTGGACGGCGAGCTCATGGATGCCGCGCGGGCAACGATCTCGGTCCTCGACGAGGGACTGCTGCGCGGCGACGGGGTCTTCGAGGTGATCTGTCTGTACGGCGGCAGGCCATTCGCCATGGACGACCACATGGTCCGGATGCAGCGGTCGGCCGACAATCTGCTGCTGCCGTTCGACGCGGTGACCGTCAGGGCGGAATGCGAGCGCCTGGTCGCCGAGACGTCGGAGGACGGGTTGCTGCGCTTCCTGGTCACTCGCGGCGGCCGCCGGATCGGGTTGCTTGAGCCCATGCCGGTGTACCCGCCGACGCTGACGCTCGCGACCGTCGAGTACGCGCCGACGCGGGTGCTCGACCAGATCAAGTCGCTCAGCTACGCCGCGAACATGCTGGCCGACCGCACCGCCAAGAACGCCGGCGCGGACCTCGCGCTGCTGGTGACGCCCCATGACCACATCCTCGAAGGCGCGACATCGTCCTTCTTCGCCGTGCTCGACGGCGAACTCGTCACACCGCCGATCTCGGCGCACATCCTCAAGTCGATCTCGCGCCAGGTTGTGCTCGATACCGTCGAGGTGGTCGAGCGCACGCTTACGCGCGACGACATCCCGAACTTCACCGAGGCGTTCCTCGCTTCCACCACACGCGAGGTGCATCCGGTGCGACGCATCGACGACATCGAGATCCCTGCGACTCCGGGACCGCTCAGCGCCGCCGCCGCCGAAGCCTTCAGCGCGTACGTCAAGGCGTCGGTGGCCTAGGCGGTGCGAGTTGTAACGGTCATCGGCAATCGGCCACAGTTCGTCAAAGCGGCGGCGGTGTCGCGGCTGCTGCGCGCCGATCACGACGAGGTGCTGATCCACACCGGCCAGCACCACGACGACGAACTTTCGACGATCTTCATCGAGGAACTCGGCGTTCCCCGCCCCGAGCATGAGCTCAACATCCACGATGGCTCGAACACCGACCAGACGGGCCGCATGCTGGCGGCGCTCGCGCCGCTGCTGGTAGCGGAGAGGCCCGACGCCGTACTCGTCTACGGAGACACGAACTCGACGCTCGCCGGCGCGCTGGCGGGTGCCCAGGCGCGAATCCCGGTCGCACACGTCGAGGCGGGCATGCGCTCATTCGATCGCGCGATGCCCGAGGAGCTGAACCGCGTGCTGACCGACCACATGTCGGATCTGCTGCTGTGCCCCTCGGACACGGCGATGCAGAACCTCGCGCGGGAATCGGCGGCAGGCCACGCGGCGATGATCGGCGACGTCCAGACCGACGTCGCGATGCTCTTCCAGCCGCGCTGCCTCGATGACGCGGGGCCGCTGAAGGAGCTCGGCGTCAGCCCCGGCGAGTACCTGCTGGCGACCGCGCACCGCGCGGGCAACGTCGACGACCCCCGCCGCCTGCGCAAGCTCGTCGACCTCCTCCTTGCACTCGTCGCGCCGACGGTCTTTCCACTGCATCCGCGTACAGCCGCCCGCCTGCGGGACGGCGGGCTGCTCGCCGAGCTCGAGGCGGCCGACCACATCCGGCTGACGCCGCCACTCGGCTACCTCGCGTTCACGTCGCTGCTGGTGCACTCCTGGGCGCTGCTCACCGACTCAGGCGGCGTGCAGAAGGAGGCGTATCTCGCGGGAGTTCCGTGCGTGACGCTGCGCGACACCACCGAGTGGGTCGAAACCGTCGATTCGGGCTGGAACGTGCTCGTCGACCTCGATCGCGAAGCCGCGCTCGAAGCGCTCGACCGCCGGATCCCGAAGGAGCGGCCCGAGCTCTACGGTGACGGCCGCGCCGGCGAGCGCGCGGTCGCCGCGATCACAAAACTCGAGCGGCGCTGACAGTTCACGTCTTGGGCTAACTCCCGATTCGACGGACTTCGCCGTTGAAGGCTTCGACGATCCCGCGGCCATCGACGATCAGTGGCGTGTCGACGGCCGGCCGGACGTACTCGGCGTGGTCGGCTTGGACGATCGCGGCGTCGACAGCGTCCCCGTCCCAGGGCTCGAAGCCGAGCGCTGTGAGCTCCTCGTCGGAGAACAACGGATCGGCGGCGAGCGCCGTCGCACCGGCTGCCGCGAGCTCGTCGCGCAGGGCGAACGCGCCTGAGAAGGCGGTCTCCTTGACGCCACCGCGGTAGGCGACCCCGAGAATCAGCACACGCTTGCCGGTCACATCGCCGATCAGTGAGATCGCATACGCGGGCATCGCCTCGTTGACTTCGCGCGCGAGCCCGGGGATACGCGCGTCCGGTGCGCCGGCCTCATAGAAGCGTGGGTAGACCGGGATGCAGTGGCCGCCGACGGCTACCCCCGGATTGTGAATATGGCTGTAGGGCTGCGAATTGGCCGCCGCGATCACGCGACGAACGTCGACGCCGATGTCGTCGGCATGGCGCGCGAGCTCGTTCGCGAACGCGATGTTGACGTCGCGGTACGTCGTCTCGGCGAGCTTGGCGAGTTCCGCCGCCTCGGCAGACCCCATCGCCCAGATCTCGGCGTCCAGGAACGCGTCGTACAGCTCGACCGCGCGGGCCTCTCCCGCGGCGCTGCAGCCACCGACGAGCTTCGGGTAGTTGTCGAGGTCCGCGAGTACACGCCCCGAGTACACGCGCTCGGGCGAGAAGACGACGAAGAAGTCCTGTTCGGGTACGAGCCCCGACGCCTCGGCGAGCCGGGCCGAGATCCGTTTGCGTGTGGTCCCGACCGGCACCGTCGTCTCGATCGACACGACCGTCGGGGATGCCGCCGCTCGCAGTCCCTCCCCGATCGCGTCGACGACCGCGTCGAGGATCCCCCAGTCCGGCTGGGCCTGCGCATCGACGAGCAGCGGCGGGACGGCAACCACGAGATCGGCGCCCGCGGCCGCGACGCCGACCTGATCGACCGCGCGCAGATTGCCGGCACCGGTGGTCTGTGCCAGGGCTTCGTCGAGCCCGGTCTCGTTCGGAAACGGCGCACGGCCCGCATTGACCGACGCGACCACGGCCGGGTCGATATCGACGCCCGTCACCTCGTGACCGGCGAGCGCGATCTTGGCCGCCAGCGGCAGGCCGACCTTGCCGAGCGCTACGACGACGGCCCTCAAGACGCGACCTCCTGGAGCGTGACCGAGACGCCGTCGGCGGCGCTGCGCAGGGCAGCCTCCGCCAGGACGACGTTGTCGAGGCCGTCTTCGAGCGACACGATCCCTGGGTCTTCATCGTCACGCAGCAGCGCCACGAACGCGTCGATCTCGGCACGCAGCGGCTCGACCGACCCGAGTTCGTAGTCGGTGCGGCCGCCCTCCTTGACGCCGTCGAAGGCAAAGAACGTCAGCGCGGGCGTGAGCGTGTCGGCCACGAACATCCCGTGCTCACCGAGCACGCGCGTCTGGCGGATCTTCGTCGGGGAGATCCAATTGACCACACAGTTGAAGGCCTGGCCGCCGGTCAGTTGACCGGTGATCAGCACGGCGTCCTCGTGCGGCTGCCCCATCCGGTGTTGGGTCTCAGCCGCGAGTCGCGCCACGGGCGCGCCGCCGAGCCAGCGCACGAGATCGAGGTCGTGCACGCCAAGATCCTTGACGACGCCCACGTCACGGATGCGATCGGGATAGGGGCCGACGCGCTCTGTGGAGATCGAGAACACCTCGCCGAGGCGGCCAGCGTTCATCTCACTGCGCAGCTTGACGAGCGCGGGGTTGAAGCGCTCGACGTGGCCCACGGCGCCGTGGACCCCGGCGGCACGGACGAGCGCGATCAGCTCGTCGGCCTCGGCCGCGTCCGCGGCGACGGGCTTTTCGATCAGTACATGGACCCCGGCCGCGGCCAGTTCGCGGACCGCCGGCAGATGCTCATTGGTCGGCACCGCGACGATCGCAAAGTCCGGCGCGCGCTCGAGCAGCTCGGCGACCGTGGTCAGCATGTCCTGCGCATCGACGGCGCCGTAGCGATCGCCGGACGGGTCGACGGCCCCGGCGAACTCGAGGTCGGGGTGCTCCTGGAGG
>DATMIZ010000157.1:0-3835 GCA_035554055.1 Baekduia sp.
CAGAACGTGGTGTGTCATATGGGAGACCCGTCAGCCGGTGACCCCACCGCCCACTGCAGTCTCACCAAGCACGCGGATGGATCGGCCCACACGCGCGGTCCGCGCATCAGGGGATGTGACCGTCACGCGATTGACCTTGCGGCCATTGGCGCCCGGCAGCGCCCGAACCCGCAGCCGAAAACTCCTGGCCGCGCCGGAGCGAAGCTGGCTGATCGTCCAGCAGTAGGCGCCATTTGCGAGGCGCGCCCGCGGGCTGGATCCGACATAGACGAGGCCAGCGGGAAGGCGATCACAGACACGCACGTTGCGCAGCGAGCGGACGGACGGATTGCGCAGCGTGAAGGCGAAAGTCGCGTTGCCCCCGGCGCGCAGAACAGTGCGGTTGGCAGAACTCGTCAGACTCAGTCGCGCCTTGCTTGTCTCCGAGGTGTTCACAACCACCGTGGCCGGCGGCGTCGGCGGGACCGGCGGAACGATCACACCATCGGCAAACTCCGAGGTGCTGCCGTTGGCGTCAGTCGCGGTGGCGCCGATGAACCAGCCCTCCGGCACATCCGATGCAAAACGTGCGTTGAACGTCGCGTCACCGCCGGCGTCAGTCGTGACGTTCGTGGCGCCGATCCAGGTCTGCGCTCCGTCGGCGGTCGGGCTGGCGTAAAAGTCGAGCGTGTAGCTGGCGCTCGCCGCTCCAGCGTACGTCCCGATGATGATGATCGAGCCGTGCGCGATCGATGTGATCGACGGAAAATTGGTGAGCGTGTTCGGCCCGGTCCGGAGTGTGCCCGCCGGCCCGTTTGCCGTGTCGCCGTCATTGGCGAGGTCGATCTTCGGCCCGGTGTTGCCGTAGATCGAGTTGCCGCGGATCGTGACGGCGACGCTTGTGTCGCTTGTGTTTGGCCCAACCGCCACACCGGGGCCGTTGTTGGCGGTGATCACGTTCGCCTGACCGGCCGCGGTCCCGCCGACTAGGAGGTTCGGCCGCAGTGTCTCCGCCGCCGAGGTAATCGTGACGCCCGCGATGCCGTTGCCTGTGATCGTGTTGCCGAACACGTTGACCGGTCCGCGATAGGGATCAGCGCCCTGCGTCTTCGGGCCAAGCACGATCCCACCGCCCGTGTTGTTCGTGAGCGTATTGCCCTGGATCAGCGTTCCCGGATCGACAAGCGGATCGGACCCTGGCACGGCCTGATTGCGACCGCGATGGCGGATGGCTGCGCCACCGCTGTTGGCGATCGTGTTGTTCGTGATCTGCAAGTTGCCGGACACGTCGAAGAGGATCGCGTCACCGGCGTTGGGACGCGGCTGCGTCCCGGTCGGATCGACACCGATCAGATTGCCGGTGATGACCACGTTCTTCACTGGAACTCCCGCGCTAAACGGGTAGCCGGGCCAGTTGAGCGCCGCTGCGCTGTTCGCCCCGATGACGTTGTTGCGGATCACAGTCCCATCCCAGCCGACGGTGCCCCCGGTGCGCGTACCACCGTAGGCGTCCAGCGCCCGCGCATTGCCCGCCGACGAACCGTCGGGGGCCAGCCCGAGGTAGTTGTGCTCGATCACCGTGCCCATGGGCACGTGAAAGGCCCCACTCTGTGCCCATCGTTGGAACGAAATCGCGGCGAAGGTCGCACCGGTCACCGAAAGCCCGCGAATCGTCGCGTTGTCAGCAGCCAGCTGCACGCCCTGACCGGAAAGCCGGACCGTCAGCGTCAAGGGCAGGCTGCTGCAAGCCGCGCCTGGCTGTGTGCAGCCGTCGAGCGTCGTGTCGTCCTCGGTAATCGACGGCAGCGCGGACGCCGGCGTGATCGTGTGCGGTCCGGGTCCGGGGATCGCGAACGCGATCGAGTTCCCTGGTCCCGCGTTCGCATCGGTGATCGCCTGACGCAGCGAGCCCGGGCCTGTGTCGGCAGTCGTGGTCACCGTGAACGTCGCAGCCATCGCCGGCGGCGCCTGCGCGAGCAGCGCGAGCAGGAGTGCAGCACCGAGCGCGCCGAGAGCGCGTCGCACTAGGCGTCGCGCGTGGTGCGTGCCCAACTCGAGCCCAAGGCTTCCCGTCCCGCAACGTCCCGGCATGATCGATCCCCTTTTCGCGAAATGCTCGCTGGCTCGATCGCCGGCGACAGTAAACGTTCCTTCGGCGAAGGTAGGCACGCCTTCTGACACGCGCCCAAAATCGGCCGAATGTTCTACCTACAGCGACGGGCACGCCAAGTGGGCGACGATGGCGCTGCCTGCCCTAAGCCGCCAACTGCGCCGGCTCGACACGCGTCGACGCGAAGTACGCGCCGGTTCCGAGCGCCTTGTCAAAGGCGGACCACTCGGCGCCTGGGGCGAGTTCCTTCTCCAACCGATCGAAGGAGCCGAGGCGCCCGCCGAGGTTGTCGATCATGTGCACGAGCATCGCTTCGCGTGTGCACGGGACGACCGGCGAGCCGTGCTCGAGCGAACCGTGGTGGCTGAGGATGATGTGCGTGACGGCCTGGGCGAGGTCGGCCGGGAAGCCGTCGAGATCCTCGATCGCCCGGCGCACGAGGAAGTACCCAAGCGCGATCTCACCCTGCAGCCGGCCCGCGTCGGTCATGTCGAACACCGGCGGCGTCGACGTGTACGCCTCGAGCTTGCCGATGTCATGCAAGAGAGCTCCGGTCACCGCGATCTCGCGATCGATGCCCGGGAAGGTGGCGCTGATCGCGCTCACGGACTGCGCGACAGTCAGCGAATGCTCAAGCAGGCCGTGCGCATACGCCTGGTGGTAGCGCTTGGCCGCCGGCGCGCACCGGTACTGGGCGTACGTCTCGGTTTCTGGGCCGAGGATCGCCTCGAGCAGAGCCACCAGGTATCGGTTGTGGATCGTGTCGATCAGCGCGCGCAGATCGGCTTCCATCTGCGCGGCGGTCCGCGAAGAGCCATCGACCAGACGCCGTTCGTCGAAGGTGTTCGGCACCGGCCGCGAGACCGATCGCAGCCTGATCTCGGCGCCCCATTTCGGATCGACCGTGTAGCGGCCCTCGACATGCAGTGGCGACCCCGCCACGCACAGCTCAACGTGCTCGTCGATGCCGTCCCAGATCTTCGCCGCGACGCTGCCCGTCCGATCTCCGAAGACGACGTTCAGGAACGCGCTGCCGTCGCGCTTGGCCCGGCGCTGGACCTCGCGCACGAGCAGGACGAGATCCAGATCCTGACCATCTTGGAAATCACGAACGAACATTTGACGAAGGTAGGAACGTGTGCGGACGCCACACACTCTCGGTCCCGAACTAACGCGCATTCCTGCCGGTTTTGACGCAAACTTGTAACGAAAAGCAACGCAAGGTCGCGGGCGATCGGGCGCCGACGTTCGCCGGAGCTAACCCCCGTAGAAGCTCATCGCCTTGTTGGCGAGCCTGCGCGTCTCTCTCTCGTTTGAGTACGCGTTGAACGCGATCGCGAATCCGGGGATCGCCTTGCCCGCCAACTTCTTGGCGCCCTTGGCACCCACCATCCGCATCAGCCGCTCAACGATTGCCTGATCGCGCGACATCGCCTTGCCGATCAATGCCTCCGCGATCATCGGGCCTTCGCCGTCGAGCGCCCGGCGCGCGGCCAGCGGCTCGGGATACAGGCCCTGCAGGACCAGCAGCTCGGCCGGGCGCATCGGATCCGTCGGATCAAATCCATACGCCGCGGCGATATAGAAGATAAGGCGCGACTGAATCCATGCCAGCGCCGCGATGTCGGGGAGGATTGTGAGCATGCCGCCGAAGCCCATCGCGGCGCCGCCGAAGCGCGCCATCGAGGCGTGCTTGCTGGTCGCCATGCGCGCAAGCTCGGGACCGTCGTAGGAATAGCGCGCCGT
>DATMIZ010000158.1:0-2077 GCA_035554055.1 Baekduia sp.
TGATGATCAACCTCGCCTCCATCACCGTGGCCGGCGTACTGACACTCCTCGTTCAGCGGGCCCGACAAGATCGGCTGCTAGCCCGCTAGGCGTATGGCCAGGGACACTGCCATAGTCCTCACACTAGGCCTCGGAGCCCCAATGGCAACAATGACGGTGGGAGACCAACAAGGCAGCAGCGCGGCCTTCACAGAGGCACCCAGATAGCAACCACCTCACGGAGCTGCCCGAAATTCTCGCCCAATTCGCAAGGGATGTGACCCTCCCAGGTGAGCAGTCAAGCCGAACCTTGCGACCGAACGGACCACCACTGCGGCCGAGTATTTCGCCGGCCCTGTGCGGGTCAACGTCGGCAGGCAGAGATTACGCCGTGGATCCCGCTATGGAGATCAATGTCATAACCGGGACTGCGAATCAAAACATCATGACGGGAACTGCGAGTCCCACTGGTTCGCGACGGCGTTGAGCGCATGCAGCAGTGCCTCGTGCTGGCCAGGTCGGATGCGGAGAACGGCGTCCGGGACGCGAATCACGTGCTCGGTGCCGTCGCCGAGCCGGATCGTCCGGCCAGCGGTCGAGAGGAAGATCTGCGCCTCCGACTCGGTGTGCTCCTCGCTGTCGAGATCCGGCACCAGCAGCTTGAAGCACGGGGTGAACTCCCGCGAGAGGTCGACGAAGATCCACGACAGCGTCCGGCCCCGGGCATCGTCAAGAATGATGTGGCCGCCGTCGGCACCGGTCCGCCGGTCGAGCTCCTGCTCGCGGCTCGACCCCCAGTTCGAGACCAGCGGCAGCACGAGGTCGTCCCAGACGCGGCGGATCGGTCCGACAGTGGCGTCGAGGACGAACCTGATCTTCGTGATCCGGCCGTTCTCGAGTGCCGGCTGCAGGAAGCTCCGAAACCCTTCCGGGTACGAGATGCCGCCCAGCGGGACCCGGAACCAGTACATCGCGCCGCCGCCGGTGGAGGCGAACTCGCGTCCGTCGCGCGCGACCAGCTCCCACGGCCGGATGACGGTCGCCGATGCCAGCAGGTCGGCCGGTGGGGGAGCGACCTGCGCCGGCGTCGGCGCACTTCGCGCTTGCTCGGTTTCGATCTTGTCTCCGCGCAGCCGTCGCGAGGGCCGGGTCACGTTCGCGTTGTACGGCTCGAACAGCTCGAGTGGCGGCTCGCCACGCTTGACCCGGTACCCACCGTGGGTCTTCCACGCGATCTTCTGCTTCGTGATCCAACTGAACGCATCGGTGTAGACGGGCCGCGTCACGCAGATGTGGCCATCCCCGGCCAGCGTCGTTGCACGGGCCGCCCAGTCGACGTGCCGGCCGAAGCAATCGACTATGCGCTCGCCCTCCAGTGCGACCTTGATCTCACCCATATCGATGCCGATCCGGACGCGCAGATGCGGGTGCTGGTGCAGCAGCTGCTGGATCTCGAGCGCGCGCTCGACGGCGACCGACGGCCGTTCGAAGAGCACGATTAGGCCGTCGCCGGTCGACTTGATGACCTGACCGCCGCCGTCACGGGTGACGACCTTGGTGACGAGCTCGTCATGCTCCCGCCGGAGGACGTGGAAGGCTTCCTCGTCGCTGCGCTCGGCGATGCGCTCCTTGAGGACCGTCGATCCGCGCATGTCGTCGAACAAGATGACGCGGACGCATGCTTCCTCGCGAACGGCTCGATGGGGACTGAGTTCGTCCTCCATCGACGTCAAACCATTGTCGGGGGCGCCGCATGCTCCATAGACGCCATTCTGGACCAGATATCGAAGGTCGAAGGCTTGCGCGTGTCGATGGCTACCGCTGCGTTATCCACCGCTGTCTCCACGCAGACGCATGTGGTCCACCGTCTGGCCCTGCATCGGCGATGCTCGGATCGGACCGCTCCGACAAATCAGCCGCCAACGCGGCTGCTTTCGTCCTCCGCCGCGGTGGCGGCGGAGCGGCGAATAGAGCGACAACGGACCCGCCACGGCAGTTGCGCGCGCTTGCGATCGTGATCGCCGGGATCGGCGACTGGCTGGCGTACAACCCTTGGTCGGGCTGTGGCCTCTATCGCTGCAGGGGCTGGGTCCTCGAC
>DATMIZ010000159.1:0-8997 GCA_035554055.1 Baekduia sp.
AAATTTGCCTTCTTAGCGATCGCCGCGACCCTGCCCGACATCTCCGCGAAGACCATGATTCCGAGGAGACCGACGGGGAGTGCCCACAACAGCTGGTACCCGTAGAGCGCGCCGGCCTGAGTGTTGAAGACGAGGTCGCCGATGTCGAGATAGCCGCCGATCGCGGCGATGATCCCGAGGGCAATTTGGAGCACCTTTTTCATATCCGCACTGCCAGGCGGTCCGCTCGATGGCCGAGTTCCTCAAGGCGTTGCCTGACATCGCGGGCAACGTCCGGATCCTTGGCGGCGACCTGCAGATCGCCCAGGGCAGCGGCGATCTGCTGTGCGATCGTCACCGCCTCGCTCTTGAAGCCCACGACCGGGCCTGCGGCTTCTGCGTCTTGCAGCTTCTCGGCCTCGTGAGTTGCTTCCTCGGACAGTTCGCGTGCGTTGACGCGGACCACGGTCGTCTTGGTGGAATCGGCGATCACGCCCTCGGTCAGGACCTTGCCCGCGGCGCTCACGGCCGCCAGGGTCTTCACGCCACGCTCCAGCTCGTCGCGCTTGATCGGTCCGGCGCCCGGACCACAGCCGGCGGCGACACTCGCGGTGATCAGCGCCAGGCAGGTCGCACTTTGCAGAATTCGGTCGGGCCGGCGAAATCGGCCCGCGTGGCGCGTGGTCTGCATGCTGACGTGCCGTTACCCGCCCAACGGGCGTAAAACACGCACGCGATCAAGGCTGCAGGAGCACCTTCACCGTCCCGTCCTCCTTGCCCTGGAAATCGGCGTACGCCTGCGGGGCGTCGGTGAGGGGCAGCCGATGAGTCGCGAAATCCTCCGTGCCGAGCGGGTCGCCGTCGGTGACCAGTGGGAGGAGTGTGTCGATCCATCGATGGACGTTGGCCTGGCCCATTCGTAGCTGGATCTGCTTGTCGAACATCGTCAGCAGCGGCAGCGGATCGGTCATGCCGCCATACACGCCGCTGAGCGAGATCGTGCCGCCGCGCCGCACGATGTCGATCGCGAGGTAGATCGCGTTGAGCTGATCCATGCCCGCCTTCTGCATCATCTGCGCCTGCAGTGGATCGGGCAGCAGCGACGCCATCTGGCGCGCGAGCTTCCCACCGGGCGAACCGTGCGCCTCCATCCCGACGGCATCGAGCACGGAATCAGGGCCGCGGCCATCGGTCATCGCCCGGATGGCGTCGGCGAGATCATCTTCGTGATCGCGCAGGTCGAGCACTTCGGCGCCGCGGGCGCGTCCCCGCGCAAGCCGCTCGGGCACGAGATCGACGGCGATGACGCGGTAGCCACGGTGCATCGCGACCCTCGCCGCCATGTCGCCGATCGGGCCGAGCCCGAGCACGACCAGGGTGCCGCCTTCCGGCACGGCGGCGTACTCAACGCCCTGCCATGCGGTCGGTAGGACGTCGGACAGATAGACGAAGCGGTCGTCGGGCGGGCCATCCGGAATCTTCACCGGCAGCGAGTCGCCGAACGGGACGCGCAGGAACTCGGCCTGCCCTCCGGGCACCTGCCCGTAGAGCTTGGTGTAGCCGAACAAGGCGGCACCGGTCCCTTGCTCGCGCACCTGGGTCGTCTCGCATTGCGAATGCAGGCCCTGAGCGCACATGAAGCAGTGCTGGCAGGAGACGTTGAAGGGAATGACCACGCGGTCGCCTGCCTTGAGCGTCTTGACGTCGGCCCCGACCGCTTCGATCACACCCATCGGCTCGTGGCCGAGAATGTCGCCGGCGTCCATGAATGGGCCGAGGATCTCGTAGAGGTGTAGGTCCGACCCACAGATGCCGGTAGATGTGATCCGCACGATCACATCGGTCGGATCTTCGATCGCCGGGTCGGGCACTTCGTCGACGCGGACGTCGCGCTTTCCGTGGTAGGTGACGGCTTTCATCGGACTCTCCAGTGGTGGTGGTCCTGGACGGCTGCCCGATTTTTCACAGCGCCAGTAGACCGATCCGCGGAGCATGTCCGCAGCTGAGCGCGAAGCGATGCGTACAGATAGTGTTCGCGCTGTGTCGGAGGAGGAAAAGTCAGATCGCGCAGCGTGGAACCACTCGCTGACGCTGCATCGCGGCCTGCTCGCGCTACGCGTGCTCGCGGAGCACCCCGACGGCCTTTCGGTGTCCGAGCTGGCGGCCGCGCTCGACACGCACAGGGCCGGCACCTATCGCCTGCTGGGCCCGCTGATCGAGCAGCGGCTCGTGCACCGCACCGATGGCGGCCGCCACGTGCTCGGTGCCGGCCTGGTGGAGCTCGCGAGTCGCGTCCAGCCACGGCTTCAGGAGGTCGCCGTGCTGCACCTGCGTGAGCTCGCAGACGAGCTCGGTACAACGACCGCGTTGACGCTGCGCGATGAGGACGAGGCGGTCGTGGCGGCTGTCGTGCAGCCGCGCAACACCGACGTCCATGTCACCTATCGCGCCGGTGTCCGCCACCTGATCGATCAGGCGGCATCGGGGATCGCGATCCTCGCGGGCAACCCTCCGCAACCGGGTGAACGCGCTGCGATCACCGAGGCACGCGCCCGTGGCTGGTCGGTATCCCGCTCCGAGTTGCTGAAGGGACTCACCGGCGTCGGCGCGCCGATCCGGTCGGGCCCGGCATCGGAGGCAAGCATCAGCGCGGTCTGGATCGAGCCGCGCGACAGCGAAGCCGCCGGTAAGCGGCTGGCTGCCGTCGCGGACCAGATCTCCGCTGAGCTGCGCAGTTAGATATCGACGTGCGGGCTGAGGTCGAGCAGCGCGCGGACACGCTTCTGACCGGCCTCTGACAGCGGAGCCAACGGCTCACGCGCCTTCGGCGAGGCCAGGATTCCCATCTGATGCATGATCCACTTGGCCGGCACCGGGTTGGTCTCGCAGAACGCGGCATCGACCAGCGGGTGCAGGTCGTAGTGCAGAGCCTGGGCGCGCGTGTGGTCGCCTGCGGCGAACGCGTCATATAGCTCCGCCACCGGCTTCGGTGCGAAGTTGCCGACGCAGCTGAGGTGCCCGACGCCGCCGAGGCAGAGCATCGAGTAACAGAGCAGCTCGATCCCAGACAGGGCGATGAAGTCCGTGCCACATTCGTTGAGCACGTAGGACACGTGCTGGAAGTCGTGCGTGGTCTCCTTGATCCCGACGATGTTGTCGTGCGCGCGCTTTAGCCGTACGACGGTCTCCGGCGCGATGTCGACCGCGGCACGGATCGGGACGTTGTAGACGATGATCGGCATGTCGGGGAACTCGCTGGCGATCGTCGAGTACCAGTTGAAAAGACCCTCCTGCTGCGGCCGGCCGTAGTACGGCGTGACGATCAGCGCGGCGGCGGCGCCGAGCCTCTGCGCCTCGGCGGTGAGATCGAGCGTCTCGTCCATCAGCGCGGTGCCGGTGCCCGGGAGCAGCGGCACGCGGCCCGCGATCGCCTCGGCGGCCGCATTCATCACGCGCTTGCGCTCGTCGACGGTCTGCGACGTCGGCTCGCCCGTCGATCCGCCCACGGAGATGCCGTGGCTGCCGTGGTCGAGCTGCCACTGGATCAGTGGCGCGATGCTGTCGAGATCGAGCTCACCGTCGTCGTGAAACGGGGTGATCAGGGGTGTGATTGCGCCTTTGATGTTCATGATTCCTTGCCGCGGCGCGCGTCGCGCCACTGTTCGTATTCAGCTTTTCGTTCAGGCCCGATCGGGAAGACGCCGAGCACGCCATCGCCTGCCGCGACGCGTTCGAAGCCCCAGATCTCGCGTTCTTCCTGCTCCAGCGCCTCGAAGGCGATCTCCTCGGCCATCGCGGCCGGGATCACGAGCACGCCGTCGCCATCGCCGACCATCACGTCACCCGGCATCACGAGTACGCCGGCGCAGGTGATCGGCACCTGGCTTTCGAGCGGGAAGTGCAACAGGCCGAGGGTCGCCGCATGGGGGTTCTGGAAATAGGTGGGGATCTCCAGGCCGGCCACCGTCTGCGAGTCGCGCACGCCGCCGTCGGTGACGATCCCGGTCGCGCCGAGGCGGATCGCGCGCATCGCGAGGATGTCTCCGATCGTCCCGGCACCGGATTCGCCGCGTGCCTCGATCACGAGCACCTCGTCCTGCTCCAGGGACTCGATCGCGGCCTTCTGGGCATTCAGCGGGGCCTTGTCGGCGGCCAAAATGTCTTCGCGCAGCGCCACATAGCGCAGGGTGTGCGCGTAGCCGAGCAGGCGCTCGTCGGGACGGGTCGGCTTGAGACCCGCGAGGAAGGTGTTGCGGATGCCGCGCTTTTTCAGCTGCACGGTGATGGTTGCGGTCGAGACGGTCCGCAGCGCTGCCTTCGCATCGTCGGACAGCGTCACCGGGCGCGGCGTTGGGATCCCGAGGGCGTCGGCGCGGACGGCGGGGGAGACCTTCGGCTGCGCGCCATAGCTCGCGAGCGGCGGCCCGCTGATGACTTCGCTGCGCACCGATCCATGGCCCTCTAGCTCGACTTCGACGATGTCGCCGGGCTCAGCCGGGCGCGAATGCGCGGGCGTGCCGGTGAGGATCATGTCGCCCGGTTGCAGCGTCATGAAGCGCGAGATGTCGGCGATGAGCTGGCCGAAGGGGAAGAGCAGGGTGTCGCTTGTGCCCTCCTGAACGATCTCACCGTTTACGCGCGTTCTGATCGTCAGTGCTTCGGGATCGACCTCGGATGCCGCGACGAGGTCCCCGATCGGGGTGAAGCCGTCCTGTCCCTTGGCCATGACGTTCGAGCCGCGGTCGGCGTGCCGCATGTCATAGACGCCCCAGTCGTTGACGGGGGCGACGTGACTCACGTGGCTCCAACCCTCTTCGGGCGTCACGTTGCGCGCGGTGGTGCCGATGATCAGCGCGATCTCGCCCTCGTAGACCAGGAGTTCAAAGCCTTCTGGGCGGACGATCTTCCCGCCGCCCGGCTGCAGTGAGGACGGTGGCTTGAGGAAGTACGACGGATTGGCCGGAATCCGGCCGCGCTCCTCGGCGCGGCTGCGGAAATTCAGGTGGATCGCGAGGATCTTGCTGGGGCTGGGTGGTACGGGCACGAGGACAACCATACATCCCAAGCTATCGGACGTCGTATAGGATGTTTGCATGACCACAGCGCAAGCATCCACGCCGATCGCCCGCGACTCCGATTTCCTCCGTGGCCTCGGTGAGCAGCAGCACTTCATCGACGGCGAGTTCCGGCCGAGCGTGTCGGGGCGCACGTTCGCCTCGCACGACCCGATCACAAACGACGTGATCGTCCACGCCTGCGCCGGTGACGCCCCGGACGTGGATGCGGCGGTGGCAGCTGCTCGGCGCGCGTTTGACGAGGGCCCGTGGTCTGAGACGACTGCCGCGGACCGTGCGAAGGCGCTGCGCAAGATCGCAGACCTGATCCGGCGCGACGCGCAGGAGTTCATCGCGCTCGAATGCCTGGACATCGGCATGCCGATCGCTCAGATGAAGGGTCTCGCCGCGCGCGCCGCAGAGAACTTCGACTACTTCGCCAAGGTCGTGGAGGAACTGGCCGGAAAGGCTTGGCAGACCGGCAGCTTCCTCAACTACTCGGTGCACAAGCCCGTCGGTGTCGCCGGGTTGATCATGCCGTGGAACGCCCCGCTGATGCTGTCGACGTGGCGGATCGCGCCATGCCTGGCGGCGGGCAACACGATCGTGCTCAAGCCGGCCGAATGGTCGCCGCTGACCGCGACCCGTCTGGCTGCGCTGATGGCGGAGGCCGGGCTCCCCGAGGGCGTCTTCAATGTCGTCCACGGTTTCGGCGAGGAGGCGGGCGCGGCGCTCTCCGCCCATGCCGGCGTCGACATGATCTGCTTCACAGGCGAGACGAACACCGGCAGGACGATCATGGCCGCGGGCGCGCCGACGCTGAAGAAGTCGTCGTTCGAGCTCGGGGGTAAATCGCCGGTCGTCGTGTTCGACGACGCCGCGGCGGACTTCGAGCGCCTCGTCGACGCAGTCGTCTACCAGATCTTCAGCATGAACGGCCAGCGCTGCACGGCGGGCTCCAGGCTGCTCGTGCAGGAAGGCCTTTACGAGCGCCTGCTCGAGGCTGTGGCAGAACGCGCGCGTGCGATCAAGATCGGCGATCCGTTCGACACGAGCACCGAGCTCGGCCCGCTGATCGGACCAGAACACCATGCCCGCGTCACCGAGTTCATCGAAGAGGCGCGCGGTTCCAGTGCGCGGATCCTCACCGGCGGTGGTCGCCCCGAAGGCCGGACCGAGGGCAATTTCCTCGAGCCGACGGTGATCGCCGACGTGACGCCGGACATGCGGGTCTTCACCGACGAGATCTTCGGTCCTGTGCTGGTCGCGATGTCCTTCAAGGACGAGGCCGAGGCGATCGAGCTCGCCAACGCGACCCGGTACGGGCTGGCCGCCTACGTCTGGACCAACGATCTCAAGCGCGGCCATCGCGTCGCCCAGGCGATCGACGTCGGACTCTGTTGGGTCAACTCGCAGAACGTGCGTGACCTGCGGACGCCGTTCGGTGGCGTGAAGGGCAGCGGCATCGGGCGCGAGGGCGGCGACTACAGCTTCGAGTTCTACTGCGAGCAGGAGACCATCCACGTCGCGATCGGGGATCCCCCGATCCTCCGGCTCGGAGCCTCTTGATGACGGTGGCCACGAGCAAACAGGAGCGCACCTACACGCTGCTGCGCACCCGCATCATCGAAGGTACCTATCTGCCCGGCCAGCGGCTGGTGATCGACGCAATCGCGCGTGAGCTCGAGGTGAGCTCGATCCCGGTGCGCGAGGCGGTGCGGCGGCTGGAAGCCGAGGGCTGGGTCACCTACCAGCAGAACCACGGTGCGGAGGTTGCGCCGATCGATGTCCTCGGCTGGACCGAAGCGATGGGTACGCTGGCGATCCTCGAGGGCTTCGCCACGTCGCTCGCCGCGCCGCTTCTGGACGCCGCTGACATCGCGCGGCTGCGCGCCCTGAACGCCGAGATGGGCGAGGCGATCGCGAACCTCGACGTGCTCGCAATCTCCGAGTGCAACAAGGCGTTCCATCAGGTCGTCTACGACCGTTGCCCCAACGGCCATCTGCGGCGCGAGCTGCGCTCGATCCAGGAACGCCTGAACACCCTGCGCAGCACGATCTTCATGTTCATACCGACGCGGGGACGCGTCTCCCTCGACGAACACGAACGGCTCGTAGAGCTGGTTGAAACCGGCGCCGATCCGCTCGAGGTTGAGCTGTTCGCCCGTACCCACAAGATGCGCACGGTCGCTGCGTATGAAAAGAAGCTTCGAGAGATCGCGGAGAAGTCATGACCCAAGTTGAATCGCTGCTGCAACAGGATCAGAGCGTCCCGTTTGACATCCTGCGCGTCGCGCACGTCGAGTTGCTCGTTACCGATCTAGCCGCCTCGGAGTACTTCTACGGCGACCTGCTCGGGATGATCGTCACCGAACGCACCGATGACGCCGTGTACCTGAGGGGCTGGGAGGAGTTCCTCCACCACAGCCTCGTGTTGCGACAGAGCCCGGTCGCGGCCATCGAACACATCGCGTTTCGCGTGCGCGGCGAGGACGATCTCGCCAAGCTCGAACAGGAATTCCAGCAGCGCGGTTGCCCGACAAGGTGGACCGATGGCGACCTCGGCCACGGACGCTCGCTGCGCGTCCAGGATCCCCTTGGGTTCCCGCTGGAGTTCTTCAGCGAGATGCAGATCGTCGGGTCAAATACGCAGGAGTTCCACCTGCACCGCGGCGGTCCGATTCAGCGTTTCGACCACGTCAACCTCCACGTCAATAACTCTGAAGAGGCGCTTGTCTTCTGGCAGGAACTCGGCTTTCGCGTGATCGAGTACATCGCGACGGAGGGCGAGGACGACCGGATCGTCGGCGCTTGGATGCGGCGCAAGCCGACCGTGCACGACGTTGCTCTGACCAATGGCGGCGGCCCGCGCCTGCACCACTTCGCGATGTGGATGGCCGATCCGACGGCCGTCCTGCGGGTCTGTGATCAGCTGGCTGCGGCCGGCTACGTGCACACGATCGAGCGGGGTCCCGGGCGCCACGGCGTGAGCAACGCGTTCTTCGTCTATCTCCGCGATCCGGACGGCCATCGCATCGAGCTCTACACGTGTGACTACTACACGGGCGATCCCGATCATCCGGTCAAACGCTGGAGCGTGCACGATCCGCGTTGTCGCTCCTTCTGGGGCACCAAGGCGCCTGACTCATGGTACGAGGAATCGTCACTGGTGATGGGCGTCGACGGACAGCCTACGGGATACGTGGAGTCCGATCTCGACGAGCGGTCCGAGGTCCAAAGCTAGCCCGCCGCCCCACAGCGATCCGCTGCAGTTTCATGGCCAGACGCCCTGAAACTGCAGCCGATCCGCCTGACGCGGCGACCGATGTAACGCTATTTGTACGCCGGTTGCACTATCTGAACACTTAGTGTACGTTGCCTCCCATGGAGGAACCGCTGAAGCCCGCGAGGCCCGCGATCGACGAGATGGTTGCTCGGCGATCGGCGCTGCGGACATGCCTGGGGCGTTTTGCCACAGGCGTCACCGTCGTGACGTTCGACGGACCCACCGGCCGTCACGGCTTTACGGCCAACTCCTTCACGTCGGTTTCGCTGGACCCGCCACTCGTGCTCGTCGCGGTCGCGCGTAAGGCGCACTCGCATGACTTGATGGCCGGACTGCCGTTCACGATCAACATCCTCCGTGCCGAGCAGGAAAGGCTTGCCCGTCGCTTCGCCGGCGGCGACCCTGCCGAGCCGGTGTGGATCGAAGGCGAGCACGCGCCTCGTCTGGCCGGCAATCTGGCACACCTCGAATGCCTGCCCCATGCTCAGCATGACGGTGGCGACCACACGCTCTTTGTCGGCGAGGTTGTGGGCTTCGACCACGACGAAGGCGAAGCGCTGGGCTATTTCGCAAGCGGCTTCACAACGGTGTCTGAGCCAACGCTCGGCCACGAATATCTCATCTAGAAAAGGGTCACCAAATGGGTGCAAGGACAGGACAGCAGTACAAGGACCGGCT
>DATMIZ010000160.1:0-3110 GCA_035554055.1 Baekduia sp.
CCGGCCTCGGACTGCTCGCGATCACGATGCCGATCGAACCCGGCGCCAACTCGAGCTTCAACGTCGCCCCGATGGTTGCTTTCGAGGCAGGCCTTCTGGCGATCGGGGCGATGCTCATCGTGGGCCCGAAAGCAGGTGCTCCGGCGAAGCATCACGGCATGATGATGGCCGCCGCCGCGGGTGTCCTCTTTGGTGTCTGCAACGTCGCGGTGAAAGCGCTCACAGGCGTCATCGGGATCGATGGAATCGGTGGCCTGCTGAGCCCGTGGCTCGTGGTGGCGGCGTTCGCGTCATTCGCGGCGTTCTACGCCGCTGCACGGAGTCTTCAGGATGGTGGGGCGGTGGAAGTGATCGCGATCACCGGCACCGCCGCAAACATCTCCTGCATCGCCGGCGGGATCCTCGTCTTCGGCGACCCGATGCCTGGTACGGCGCTCGGCATCGTCATCCAGGCATTTGCGTTCGTGATGGTGATCATCGCGGCAGCACTCACCCCGGGCCCGCGTATGGCCGTGTCGCCCGCGCGCCTGACGACCACCTGATCCGATGGCAGATCTCCCGGAGCGTGAGCGCGAGGAGTCGGAGGTCACAGATGACAGCCGTCGTGATCTGTTGACCGGACTGATGAACGACCGTGGCTTCGAGGATGAACTGGACCGGGCCGTAGCGTTCGCGCGCCGCTACTCGGACAGCGCCGCGGTGGTTGCTCTGGACGTGGATGGCTTCGCCGGCCTCAACGACGTCCTCGGACGGGCGGCAGCGGACGTCCTGCTCCAACAGGTCGCCGATGCCCTGCGCGGCAGCCTTCGCGGGACCGATGTCGTCGCGCGGCTCGACGGCGACAAGTTCGCAGTGATCCTGAACCGCACGGGCGCGCCGGACTCCGTCCGGATCGCCGAGAAGCTCCGTGCTGTCGTCGAAATGGTCGGCACCGCGGTCGGGTCTCCCACACGGGCGACGGTGAGCATTGGCGTCGCCGATATCGCGCCGGGGACCAGCCTTGTAGGGGCGGATGTCCTGCAAATGGCCTACAACGCGGTGAGCGAGTCGAAGGCCGCCGGACGCAATCGCGTGACCTATGCCGGGCAGACGCCTGCACCCACCTCGCGGCCTGACTGACAGCCAGGGGTACTTCAACGGGCTCCAAGGCCGAACGTTGCTACCATCCCGCGCCGCATGCCGACCACTAGTCAGCTCATCCGGAAGGGCCGCAAGCCCAAGCCGCGCAAGATGGCAACTCCGGGCCTGAAGTCCGGGAAGGGCCGTAAGAAGAAGACCGCCGCTCCGCAGCGTCGTGGAGTGTGTACGCGCGTTTACACGGTGACGCCCAAGAAGCCGAACTCCGCGCTGCGCAAGGTCGCCCGTGTTCGTATCACGGGTTCGATCGAGATCACCGCCTACATCCCCGGCGAGGGCCACAACCTGCAGGAGCACTCCGTCGTGCTCGTGCGTGGTGGTCGTGTCAAGGATCTTCCTGGCGTTCGTTACAAGGTCGTTCGCGGCACGCTCGACGCAGCAGGCGTCGGCGACCGCAAGCAGGGGCGCTCGCAATACGGCGTCAAGAGGGCCAAGTAATGCCCCGTCGCGCAGCAGCAACCAAGCGTCCCGTAGAGGCCGACGCGGTCCACCGCTCACGTCTCGTGCAGCAGGTCATCAACAAGGTGATGCTCGACGGCAAGAAGTCGACGGCCGAAAAGATCGTCTACGACGCGCTCGCAATCCTCTCCGAGAAGACCGGCAACGACCCCGTCGCCGCACTCGAAGAGTCGATCAAGATCCTGACTCCGGTCCTCGAGGTCCGCTCCCGCCGCGTCGGTGGCGCCACCTACCAGGTGCCGGTCGAAGTGCCCGCAGCACGTGCGCGCACGCTCGCCGTCCGCTGGCTCGTCGAGTTCGCCCGCGCCCGTCGCGAGAAGACGATGGCGCAGCGGCTCGCCAACGAGCTCCTCGACGCCACCAACCAGGCCGGCGGCGCTTACAAGCGCAAGGACGACATTTACCGCATGGCTCAGGCGAACAAGGCGTTCGCCCATTACCGCTGGTAGGGGTCCCGGCGCCGCGCTCGCGCGGTTTCAGGCGACTGCGCTGTCGCTTCTGGCCTTTGTCTTCGTCTTGCCGATAGCGGTGCTATCGGCTTCGACTCATCCGCGGCAGAAACGACTGCTCGCCGCCTGAATTCCGCGGGAGCGCGGTCCGGAACTCCTCCCGCGAACCGCTGGGTTGCCTAATTTCTTGCGTCCCTGATTTTTGCGTCCTCGACGCCGGCGGCCGGCGTCGAGGCGCCTGGGCGACATTAGTCGCCTATTTGACGATCAATGTCGCCCAGGTGGGCGAAAGGTGGATGGCAGGACGTTGTGATCTAGGGTCGGGGGATGAAGTCCCGACATGAGATCAAGCTCGCGCTGGCTGAACGGCGGCTGCCGAAGGACGTGCGGGCGTTTCGGGAAGCGGCGGCGAAGCATGCGATCTCGAGGCGGGACACGTGGGCGCTGCGCGGCGCGCAGAAAGCGTCGGGCGTCTCGCATCTGTTGAAGGTCGCTCGTGGCCGCACGAACATCGTCGAGTTGGGCACCGACAGCGGGTGGACCACCGCTGCGTTTGTCCTCGCCGACCCGGACTGCACGGTCACCACGTTCGACATCGTCGACCGTCCGCACCGTGAGGAGTACTGGGCGCTGTTGAGTTCCGAACAGCGGGCTCGCATCACCTTTGAAGGACTGGATGGTGTGCAGGCCGCGGACAGAGTCGCCGACGTCGACTGCCTATTCATCGGCAGCTCACACCACCGCGAGCCGACCGTCGCCGAATTCAACGCTTGGCGGCCGCGCCTGCACAGCGGCGCGCTGGTCGTGTTCGAGAACTACCGCCATCCCGACTATGCGGGCGTCGAGGAGGCAATCGGCGAGCTCGGACTGCAGGGCATGGCGCGCGCCGGTCACTTCGTCTGGTCAGCACCCTGATGCCAAGTGCCTAGGGCCTGAAAGCAAGCGACTTCCCAGCCTGGGCTGAGGCGAATCTGCTGCTATAGTCGAGCGTCGCTCCGGGAGGTCGTGCGTTAGCGCGCGCCACGCCGAAGCGCCTATCAGATGGAGACCTCGAGCAGATAGCAC
>DATMIZ010000161.1:0-3437 GCA_035554055.1 Baekduia sp.
GGCAAATCCGGACTACTGGGATGGCGCGCCGCGCGTCGAGACCCTGGAGTTTGTCGAATTCGCGGATTCCTCGGCGCGAGTCAATGCTCTGCTCGCTGGGCAGATCGACGCGACCGACGGCCTTGCTGCCGGGGCATATCAGACGGTGGGGTCGCGGGACGGTTTGAACGTGCTGGCCGCACCGGGCGATGCCTACACCTGTTTCTATATGGACACGACGCAGAAACCGTTCGATGACGTGCGGGTGCGTCAAGCTATGAGGCTGCTCGTCGATCGGCAAGCGCTGGTTCAGCAGGCATACGGGGGGCTCGCTGAAATCGGCAACGATATCGCGGGGCGGTTTGATCCAGATCGTGCGGAACTACCGCAGCGCGAGTTCGACATCGAAAAGGCTCGCTCCTTGCTCAAGGCAGCGGGGCAGTCGAATCTGAGCGTTGAGCTTGCGACGTCGGACATCTCTGCGGCCGCTGGAGGGGCTTCTCAGGTGATCGTCGAACAAGCGAAGCAAGCCGGAGTAACAGTCAAGCTGAAGAAGATCCCGGCGAGCGACTACTTCGCCCCTACCACGGGCTACGGGAGTCACGCTTTCGGGGTGAGCCTCGGCGGAACCTCGAATTACCTGAGGTCCGTCGACCTAGTAAGCGGACCCGAAGCGGTATATCCCGAAACTAAGTACAAGAACAAAAAGTTCTGGGGTCTACTGGCCGACGCGAGGGCGACCACGGATGACGAGAAGCGTAAGGAGATCGTGGCCGAGATGCAAAAGATCGAATACGACGACGGCGGCTACATCCTTCCTGCGTTCGATTCGGGTGTTTCAGGATTCGCCGACAAGGTGAAGGGCATCGAGAAGATCCGCGGTTCCTTCGGACTGAACGACTATCGCTTCGAGCGAGTCTCGGTCGAATCCTAACCGAGAGAGGCTTGCCTGATGAGTGATTCGAAGACAAGTGCAGAGAGGTACATCGAGACCCGCGACGCGCGCGCGGTGGCCGCGGAGGAAGATCGCGCGGTGCTCTTCGAGCGCCTCTGGGCTCCGATCGGTGCACATGTGATCGAGCTCGCCGGCGTCAGCTCCGGGGACACCGTTGTCGACATCGCCAGCGGTCACGGTGAGCCCGCGCTGTTGGCCGCGAGGGTCGTCGGCCCTGAGGGCCGTGTCGTCGGCACCGACTTCGACCCCGTGATCCTCGAGGTCGCTCGGCATCGCGCCGCCGATGCCGGACTGACATGGGCCGAGTTCGAGACTCACGACGCCAAGAACCTCGAGTTTCCCAAGGGGACGTTCGACGTGGCGATCTCGCGGCTCGGGCTGATGTTTGTCGACGACATCCCGAAGGCCCTGAAGAGCATCCATCGCGTGCTCAAGCCGGGCGGGCGCTTCTCGGTCGCAGTTTGCGGCACGGAAGAGAACAATCTTTCGTGGTGTCTTGTGCGGGACGCGGTCATGCAGGAGTTGGGCATCGAGGAGCCGCCGGCGCATGAGCTGCTGGACACGAGCGCGTTCAGTCTCGGGGACTTCGACCTGCTCACGCGCCTACTTACCGACGCTGGTTTCACCGACGTCCAAGTGGAGTCGGATGACGGCTACGTCTGGCCATTCGAATCCGCTGAAGAAATCGTCGAGTGGCACAAGTTCTTCCTGGAAGCGTCGGGGTTGTTCGACGGGCAGTCAGCCGACCGCAAACAGGCAGCGCGCGACGCCGCCGTGGCGCGGGCACGCGAAGTCGCCGACCCGGACGGCGGCGTGCGGCTCACCAACCAAGTTATGTACGCGGTTGGAACTCGCCCTGAGTAGAATGCGACAGACGAGAGAAGCTGCCCTGGGCAGTAAGAGCACGGTCTCGGTGGATGATTTGCGCCGCCCCGTAACCGCCTATTTCGATCAGATCTGGGGCCCGCCGGAGAACACCAGCTGGATCGACGAGAGCATGTCCTGGAAGGAGACCTGTTACATCGGCGACTGGTCCTTCGTGATCGACCGGCGGTTCACAGGCCCCGACGTTTTGCGGCTCTTCAGCGACATCTCCGTCAACTCGATGGAGAACTTCAAAGTCGGGAACTCAAAGCACGTCATTCACTGCAGTGAGGAGGGAAAGGTGATCGAGCAGGGTGTGCTCAGCCGCTTCCCGGACGACGTGTTTGTCTCGATGGGGACGTGCGCGTTCTGGGCCGAGCACATCGCCCGCCGCGACGGCTATGACGTTCAGGTCGAGGCCGCCGATCTCTTCAAATTCCAGGTCCAGGGACCCAGCGCGCTGTTCCTACTCGAGCGTGTTGCGGGCGAGGATCTCAGGGATGTGCGTTACATGCGCTTCCGCGACGTGACGATCGCCGGACACAAAGTCCACGCGCTCCGTCAGGGCATGTCAGGCGAGATCGGCTTCGAGCTACAAGGCCCGCGCGAGCTCGGTGAAGAGATCTGGAACACGATCTTCGAGGTCGGCCAGGAGTTCGGGATCAGGCGACTCGGCGGCCGCGTGTCGATGATCAACCACCTCGAGGCCTGCGTTCCGTCTGCGACGACCGACTACCTGCCGGCCATCTACGACGAGACACATGCCGACTACCGGCAATTCCTGGCCGAAATCGACCCGGTCCGCTACAAGCGTTCGCACGCGATCGCGGGCAGCTTCGACGCCGACGACGTGAGCGCGTGGTACCGCAGTCCGGTGGATCTCGGCTGGACGCGCCAGATCAAGTTCGACCACGAGTTCACCGGTCGCAAGGTGCTCGAGGAAGAGATGGCGAACCCGAAGCGGACGATGAGAACTCTCGTCTGGAACCCGGAAGACATCACGAGCCTCTACACCGCGCTGTTCGACAAGGACAACCCGCTCCCCGACTTCATGGAGGTCCCCCGCGACCGCCGCGGATACATGTACGCCGACGCCGTTAATCAAGGTGGCCAACTGGTCGGTGTCTCGACGTCCCGCGGATACAGCGCTTACTTCCGCGAGGTCATCTCACTGTGCTCGATCGACGTGGCCCAAAGCGAACCCGGCACCGAGGTGACCGTGACCTGGGGTGCTCCTGGGACGCGGCAGACAGAGATCCGGGCGACAGTCCAGCGGGCTCCCTACAAGACGAACAGAGGCAACACCGATCTGGCGACGCTGCCACCAACCTGGCAGGACTACCAAGAGCTGCTCGCCACCACGAACTAGCCGACGCCGATCGCCAACTCGGAGCTAGACCACGTCGCAGCAGGGATTCGATCTCTCGAACAACGGGGCTAGCGCCTAAACGTGGCGATTTGCAGCTGTTTTCTAAGCCACCGAGCGGATTCGAACCGCTGACCCCTTCATTACGAGTGAAGTGCTCTACCAACTGAGCTACGGTGGCGGGGTCGGCGCAGGATAACGCCGGGACGCTAGCCGCCGCCGTAGGCGACAACGAGATCCGTTGCGATTCCGAGCAGGAAGCCGCCGCCGAGC
>DATMIZ010000162.1:0-25300 GCA_035554055.1 Baekduia sp.
TACGTCGGCAAGGCGTTCAAGCTCAAGCCGAATGCGATCACCATCAAACGCGTCAACGCTCGCGTCTACAACGTCCGCAACAAGAGCATCGACATTCGCATCCATTCGTCTGACGGTGTCGCTCTGACCGCCGTCGGACCGGGCACGCTGCCGCTGAGCCTGTCACCCGTGCTCGGCGGCTTCGATGCGGGAACCCCTTTCGCGCTCGGCTACTTCCCCTTCACAGCGAAGGGCGATCCGCGCGTGGACGGCTACGCCATGGGCGGCATCGACCTGCTGATGCAGTGGGATTTCCGCAAGCACTAGCTGGCGACCGCGGAGGCCAGCCGGCTCTCGGCATGCTGGGCCGGAGTGCCGCTCGGTAGCAGTAGTGCCGTGATCAGCGCGCCGCCGGCGAAGATTCCCGCCGCGATCCAGAACCCGGTCGTGTAACCGTGCACCTGCGCGGCCTCGATCAGCGCTGGCTGCGGCGGGCCGGCGGCATGGCCAGCCAAGAAGTCCTTGGTGGCGCTTGCGGCGAACGTACTGAGCAAGGCAGTCCCGACGGCAGCCCCGACCTGCTGCATCGTGTTCGCGGTCGCCGAGGCAACGCCGGCGTCATGTGAAGGCACGCCCGATGTCGCGGTCTGTAGCCCGGCGGCGAAGATCATCCCCATCCCCATGCCCGCGATGACCATCCCCGGCAGCGCACCTGTGACGTAGTGCGAGGTCGCCTCCAACTGCGCCAGGTAGACCATCGCCGCCGCGATGAGGAGCATCGCGGTCGGGATCAGCGGGCGCGGCCCGAATCGTGGCAACAGCAACACGCCGGTCGTCGTCGCGGTCGTGACGATGGTGACGGGCATCGGCAAGAAGGCGAGACCTGTCGTCACCGGACTCATGTCAAGTGTCCCCTGCAGGAAGAAGGTCAGGAACAGAAAGACCGCGTAGATGCCCGCGGAGCTGAGCGCGAGCGCGACGAACGCTCCCCCGCGGGCCCGGTCGGTGACGATCGGGGGCGGCAGCAACGGGCTCTTGACGCGTCGCTGGATCACCGTGAAGAGCACGAGCAGCACGAGCGCGGCACCGAGGGAGAACAACGTCAACGGGTCGCCCCAGCCGTCTGATTCAGCGCGGGAGAATCCGAATACGAGGCCGAACAGCCCGAGCGACGCGGTGATCACGCCAGGGATGTCGAGCCGCGGCGCGCCTGGCGCGCGCGCCGGATCGAGCAACGCGAGCGCGCCGGCCGCGACCGGGATCGCGAACAGCAGGTTCACGTACAGGCACCAGCGCCATGACAGATACTCGGTGAGGACCCCGCCCAAGAGCAGCCCCACAGCCGCGCCTCCGCCGGCGATCGCACCGAAGATGCCGAAGGCCTTCGACCGCTCCTTCGGATCGGTGAACGTCACGGTCAGCAGGCCAAGCGCCGAAGGGGCGAGCAGGGCGCCGAACGCGCCTTGCAGCCCACGCGCGCCGACGAGCACCCCAAAGCTCTGTGCCGCGCCGCCCAGGGCAGACGCGGCGGCAAAGCCGAGCAGCCCGACAACAAAGATCCGGCGCCGTCCCACCATGTCGCCAAGCCGCCCGCCGAGCAGCAGCAAGCTGCCGAAGGCCAGCGCGTAGGCCGTCACGATCCACTGACGGTTGCCGTCGGAGAAGCCGAGGTCGGCCTGCGACGACGGCAGCGCGATGTTCACGATCGTCGCGTCGAGTACGACCATCAGCTGTGCCAACCCGAGCAGGGCGAGAATCAGCCAGCGCCGGGAATGGTTGTGCTCACTGTGCGGTGCGTGCTGCTCTGGTGTCATGGTGTGGCTCCCATTCGGTCTTGCTCCCACACTAGAAGCGGCTCCAAACTGTTCGCATGACCTGGGAGCTCACCGGCATCCCGTACACGTCTGCTCGTGAGGCGGGAGGGATCGCGGATGCGATCGTCGTTCTCCGTCAGCTGGGTCTCGCCGCCCGATTGGCCGACTTCGGGGTCGAGGACGCCGGCGACCTGGCGCTGCTCCCGCCCTCAGGCGAGCGCGGACCCAGCGGGCTGCTGAACGAGGACGCGCTCGCGACGCTCGTCGATGCCACCCGGCAGCACGTGCGCGAAACGCTCGACCGTGATCGCCTGCCGCTGTTGGTGGGCGGTGACTGCCCGGTGATGCTCGGACCGTTGGCTGCGATCCGCGACACAGGTGAACGTCCCGGCCTGGTCATGATCGACGGCCACGAAGACGCCTGGCCACCGATGAGATCCGAGACCGGCGAGGCGTCGGACAGTGAGGTCGCGATCGCGCTTGGACGGGTTTCGGGGCTCCCGACGGCTCTCTCTGAGCTGATGCCGTTGCTGACTGCGTCAGCAGTCGCTCAGATCGGCCCCAGAGACGAGGCGGAGCTAGACGCGGCCCACGTGCCCTCGCTGCGTAGCGAGATCGCGTTCTTCGCCTCCGGCCAGCACGTCGTTGCGCGGTCATACGGCCCCGAGACCCTCGTACGAGCGGCAATCGATGCGATCGACGCCGACAGCTTCTGGCTGCACATCGACCTCGATGTGCTCGCGACACCGGACTTCGCAGCCGTCGACTATCGGCAGCCGGGCGGCGTCGATTGGGCAACCCTCGACGGGCTCGCATCGACGGCTGCCCCTGACGCGGGCTGCCGCGGCATCAGCGTCGTGATCTACAACCCCGCCCTCGACGCCGATCACAGCGATGGGCCCAAGGTGATCGAATTCCTCGCCCGCCTGACGGCCGAACTCGTACGGTAAGTCCGTGCGCATCGTGACCTGGAATGTGAACTCCGCCAAGCAGCGAGTTCCGCGCCTGCTGCCATGGCTCGACGAACGCCAGCCGGACGTCGTCTGCCTCCAGGAGACCAAGCTCGCAGACGACGCGTTCACCGAGCTGCTCGGCGCCGAACTCGCCGCCCGCGGGTACGAAATCGCGCTGCACGGAGAAGCCTCGTGGAACGGCGTTGCGATCCTGTCGCGCGTCGGGCTGGAGGATGTGGTCACCGGGCTCGGCGACGGCGCTCCCGGATTCCCGCACCCTGAAGCCCGCGCGGTCGCAGCGACATGCGGCGGTATCCGCGTGTACTCGGTATACGTGCCCAACGGGCGAACGCCGGAGTCCGAGCATTACCACTACAAGCTGGCTTGGCTCGCGTGGCTGCGTGACGTGGTCGCCGCCGGTGAGGCGGAAACGACAGTTGTGATGGGCGACATCAACATCGCGCCCACCGACGACGACGTCTTTGATCCCGACGCCTATGTCGGCCAGACCCACGTCACGCCGCCCGAGCGCGCCGCGTTGGCAGCCCTGCAGGCCGCCGGGCTGCAGGACGTCGTGCGCGACCGCTGGCCGGACGAGCGCGTGTTCACCTACTGGGACTACCGCGCCGGCATGTTCCATCAGGACCTCGGGATGCGGATCGATCTCGTGCTGGCCGGCGAGGCGGTTGCCGGGCGAGTCAAGGCTGCGTGGGTCGACCGCAAGGCCCGCAAGGGCAAAGGGCCGAGCGATCACGCGCCGGTGATCATCGATCTCGACGAGGCGCCGGACGGCGACATCGGCCCGGTCGTGCCGCCACCTTCGGCGCCCGCGCCGCGTCGTGGCGCGAAGAAACTCCCGCAGGCGTAGTGACTACCGCGGCCGGTCGCGGTCGCGCGAAGGCTGTACGCGCTTGGGCTCGCCCGGCATCTTCGGATAGTCGGGCGGATACGGCATGTCGCCCTCCTCGTCCTTGGCGTACATGTCCAGCAGCGGCTGCAGCGAATGCGCGACGTCATCGATCGCGGCGTGCAGGTCGCCGCGCTCGGCAAACCGTGCCGGCATCGACGCGACCGTGAAGTCCTCCGGCTTGATCTCGGCGAGTTCGTCCCACGTGACCGGCGCCGAGACCGGCGCACCGGGCCTTGGCCGCACGCTGTAGGCGGACGCGATCGTGCGATCGCGCGCGTTCTGGTTGTAGTCGATGAAGATGCGCTCGCCGCGCTCCTCCTTCCACCACTTGGTCGTCACCTCGCCCGGCAGGCGCCGCTCGAGCTCGCGGCCGAACGCGATCGCGGCGTGACGCACGTCTGTGAAGGTCCAGCGCGGCTCGATGCGGACGTAGACATGCACGCCGCGACCGCCGGAGGTCTTCGGGAACGCCGTGTAGCCGAGCTCGCCCAGCAGCGCGCGTGCCTCGCCGGCGACGCGGACGGCATCGGCGAAGTCGGTGCCGGGCTGAGGGTCGAAGTCCAGGCGTAACTCGTCGGGATGATCGACATCATCGTTGCGGACCGGCCACGGGTGAAACGTGATCGTGCCCATCTGCGCCGCCCAGGCCACGACGGCGATCTCCGTCGGACAGACCTCGTCGGCATGGCGCCCCGACGGGAACTCGATCCGCGCAGTCTCGACGTAATCCGGGGCGCCGCGCGGAATGCGCTTCTGAAAGAACGCGTCGCCGCCGCCCTTCTCGCGCGTCGATACGACGATGTCGGGATGCACGCCCTTGGGCCAGCGCTCGAGCGTCGTTGGCCGCCGCGCCAGCGCGCGCATGATCCCCTCGCCGACCGACAGGTAGTACTCGACGACATCGAGCTTGGAGATCTCGGGCGTGCGCTCGGTCGCAGGGAAGATCACGCGGTCAGGGCTCGAGACCCGCACCTCGCGCCCATCGCCGTCGACCGTTGTGGCCTCAGTGGTAGCCATGTCCGCAAGTTCTACGGCATGACTTGCCTTCCGGCGACCGAGTCCTCCAGGGGACACGTTCTGTCGGATCGATGTCCGGCCGTGAGTCGCTCGGTTTGCAGCCGCGCCCGCCGGGCAACCGGGCGAGACCCCTTTAACAACCGGAGGCTTCCAATGATTTTGCGCATCGACCGGCTGCTGACCGAGCTGCCGCCACCATCCACCCCCGATCCAGCCGGCGCGGCAGTGGTCCAGGAACTGCTGGGCGGCAAGTTCGGCGAGATGTCGACGTTCATGAACTACACGTTTCAGTCCTTTAACTTCCGCGCGCGTCAGGAAGCACGACCGTTCTTCGACCTGATCTCCAACATCGCTGCCGAGGAGTTCGGCCATATCGAGCTCGTATCGGTGGCGATCAACACGATGCTTACCGGCGCGGGGAAGAACGGTGCGTTGCCTGACCCGAAGGATGTCCTCAACCCGCAGCACTTCATCTCCGGCGGCGCCGCGACACTGGTCCAGGACTCCAATGGCAAGCCCTGGAACGGTGACTACGTCACCTCGACGGGCGACCTCGTCGAGGACCTCACGCACAACTTCTTTCTGGAGACGGGAGCTCGAAACAACAAGCTCAAGGTCTACGAGATGGTCGAGCACCCCGTGGCCCGCGCTCTGACCGGCTACTTGCTCGTGAGGGGCGGCGTTCACCAGATCGCGTACGCCCGCGCCGTCGAGCACCTGACTGGGGCGGACCTCATGAAGATGTTCCCGTCCCCGCGGATCCCGACGGACAAGATCCCGGAGTCCAAGGCGCACATGGACAAGGGCCTGCATCTCAAGCTCTATCGGTTTTCGCCATCGGACTACCTGGAGCTGGCGGCCGTCTTCAACGGTCCGCACCCGGAGACCGGCGAGCAGCTCGAAGTCCTCGATGATCACCCAGAGGGTGTGCCGCCATTCGATCTACCCGCGCAGGAAGGCGTTTTCGCGCCTGACTACGCCCCGGAGGAGATCGCGGAGATCGCAAGGAAGCTGCGCAAGAACGCGGGACTTCCCGACGAACCGACGGGCACCGTGGCCGACATGCCCAAGCCCCGCAAAAAGAACGCCAAGCGCGCGGGTTCTTAGCACCCTCACGGTGAGCGCGGCGTGTGCCATATCGCATGCTGGCCGAGCGATCTGATCGAGTTGTCCAATGATCGAACGGGCGCAAGCCAGGCCGGCGTGATCAAGCTCATCCGCCCCGGAGTTGAGTTGTTGGATGCCGCAGTCGCGGGCGACGCCGAGCTGGCGCAGGCGCTCGGCAATGACGTCGTCCCAGGCTGGAGCACCTTCGTCGAAGCGTTGCGCATTACACGCGACGCGCAGGTCGCCGATCCGGGCGCTCTCACCTGGGGGGCGCGTCTGTTCGTCGGTGGCGAACCGCCGGAGCTCGTCGGATGGGGCGGCTTCAAAGGACCACCACGAGACGGCATTGTCGAGCTCGGTTACGAGATCGCAGAATCGCGGCAGGGGCGTGGATTTGCGACCGCCGCGGTCCAGGCCATGGTTGCGGAGGCTTTGACCGACGATCAAGTCGCCGTCGTCATCGCCCACACCCTCCCGGAGGCCAACGCGTCAAACCGAGTACTCATCAAGGCCGGTTTCTCCTTTGAAGGTGAGGCCTACGAAGGCGACACAGCGGTCTGGCGCTACTCGCTGGGCCGGGACTAGCCCGCACCGCTGCCGGCCGCGCTAACCAAACCACCGTTCAAGTTCATCCTCGGATTGCCGATTTCGTCGGCATCCGGTTCTGCCGGGTGTCCCCGAGGAGAATCAGTGCAGGTCCCAGCCACCTTCCGCGCCATACGCAACGCCCTACCCGCCGGCCGGACGCTCCCCGTCGAAGCCTGGCAGCGGCGTCACCGCTGGATGGTCATCTCGTTGTGGCTGCAGATTGCCGCCATCTCCGCGTACACGACGCTGCGGGGCTACGGACCACTGCATTCCATCGGGCACGTCGTGCCGATGCTCGCGGCAACCCTGCTGGCACAGCATCAGCGAATTCCTCAGCGCGCCCGCAGCGCTTCGGTCGCGATGGCGATGTTCACCGCCGCCGCCGTCGCCGTCCACACCTCGGGCGGCGCAATCGAGGCGCATTTCTACTTCTTCGTGGTCATCGTCGTGCTGTCCCTGTACGAGGACTGGCTGCCGTTCCTGCTTGCCATCGGCTTCGTGGTTATCCACCACGGTCTGCTGGGCACGATCGACTCGACCGGCGTCTACGCCACGGGCTCCCCGGGTGCCGCCGATCCCTGGGGAACGGCGCTCATCCATGGCGCTTTCGTCACGGCCGCCGGTGCCGCCTCCGTCATCGGCTGGCGACTCAACGAGGACATCCGCATCGCGGCGCAACGCAGCCAGGAGCAGTTTCAGCGCTCGTTCGAAGATGCCCCGATCGGGATGGCGCTGGCATCGGAGGACGGACGCTGCCTGGCGGTCAACCGCGCTCTGTGTGCGCTGCTCGGCTACGACGAGGCCGAGCTGCTGGACCGCAGAATCGATGACTTTGCCGTCCACAAGGCCGACGTCGCACCGTCGTCGCGACTCTTTGACCGCGATTGTGGGGAGGTGTCGGTCGACAACCGTTACCGGCATCGAAACGGCGCCACGGTATGGGCGGCAGTACGCGTTTCGCGACTCACCGAAGCCGGCAATCTGGACGCCCACTTCATCATCCAGATGGAAGACATCACCGCCCGCAAGCAGGCTGAGCACGAAGCGGCCGTGGTCGCCAATCAGCAGCAGGATGTCCTGGCCCTGTCACGCTCCGCGCTGTCCGCGACGAAGCTCACCCCGTTCTTCGCGGAGGCCGTACGAGTCCTGGCGCGGAACCTTGGCGCGCCTGACGTACGCGTCGTCGAATCCGGGCGGCTCACCGCCACACCGCCGCGAGTGGTCGCCGAGCTGGCTTCGGTGCCGGGGTCCGCTGGCGAGAAGGTCAAGCTCACACCCGGCGAGTCGTCGGCCCTAGCGGCCGCTGACAGCGTCTCGCATATAGGCGAGATCGTGGCGGTCATCACCGACCACGACGAGCAGCCGTACGGGACGCTGGCCGTGTCGGCGCCAGGCCGTGAGTTCGATGCACAGGAGATCGGCTTTGTGATGGCCGTCGGCTACGTCCTCTCAGGCGCCGTGCGACGCTCTCGATCCGAGGATGAGCTCCGGCATCAATCGCTGCACGATCCTCTGCTGGGCCTGCCCAACCGTGTGCTCTTCCTCGATCGCGTACACCGCGCCCTCGCCCGCAGTCGCCGCAGCGAGCGATGCGCCGCGGTCATCTTCATCGATCTGGATCGCT
Source organism: Baekduia sp. (assembly GCA_035554055.1). Classification (GTDB taxonomy): domain Bacteria; phylum Actinomycetota; class Thermoleophilia; order Solirubrobacterales; family Solirubrobacteraceae; genus Baekduia. The sequence continues at coordinate 7,993 of DATMIZ010000162.1, forward strand.
TCAAGAACATCAACGACAGCCTTGGCCACGGCGCCGGAGATGTGCTGCTGCAGACCATCGCGCCACGCTTGAGCGAGGCGCTCCGCGACAACGACACGCTGGCGCGCTTTGGCGGCGACGAGTTCGTGATCCTCTGCGAGGACCTGACCGACAGCGCGCAGGCCCTGGATGTCGCCCGGCGGGTGCACCAAGCATTCGACGACCCCTATCGGATCGGCGATCACGAGCACGTGATCAGCGCCAGCATCGGCGTCGCGGTGTCGGGCGAACAGTATGTCGGCCACCCTGAGGCCCTAGTTCGCGACGCCGATGCCGCGATGTATCGCGCAAAGGCGGCCGGCGGCGACCGGATCGAGCTGTTCGACGAGGTCCTGCGCGCACGGGTCGTCCGCCGTCTGGAGATCGAGACGGGGCTGCGGAAGGCGATCGCGGAGAATGAGCTGACACTGCACTACCAGCCGATCGTCGATCTCACGACCGGACGGATCACTCGCTGCGAGGCGCTGGTCCGGTGGCAGCATCCTGAGCGCGGGCTGGTGCCGCCGGATGAGTTCATCGGCATCGCCGAAGAGACCGGGCTGATCCTGCCCCTTGGCGCTTGGGTGATCGAGAAGGCGTGCGGCCAGCTGGCCGAGTGGCAACGCGGCGACCACGCACCGGTGCTTGCTGAGATGGCGGTGAGCATAAATCTGTCCGCTCTCCAAGTGGTCCAGGACGACCTCGCGGCGACAGTCTCGGCGACCCTCGACCGTCATGGGGTCCAGGCCGATCGCCTCATCTGTGAGATCACAGAGACCTCGCTGATCAGGAATCCGGACGCGGCCGAACAGACCCTGCTGGCGCTGGAGCAGCTCGGTGTCAAGGTGGCGCTCGACGATTTCGGGACCGGCTACTCGTCGCTCGCCTCGCTCAAACGGTTCCCCTTGAGCGCGATCAAGCTCGACCGCTCCTTCATCAGCGAGATGACGCCCGGATCGCGCGACGCGGCCATCATCGAACCGCTGCTGACGATGGCCGAATCGCTGGGGCTGATGGTTGTGGCCGAGGGCGTCGAAACCAGCGGCCAATGTGAGCAGCTGCGCGCGATGGGCTGCGAACTTGCGCAGGGCTACCTGTACGGACGACCGGCCGACCCGCAGGAGTTCGCCCGGCGGTTGTTCACACTTGGCGCGGTGGCTTAGCGCTCAAAGTCGCGGGTGTCGTCCCCGACCTGTCTGCCTGGAACTAGGCCTTGGCTTTGCAGAGCAGGTGCCCCTCGGGCGGGGCTTCGCCGGCCGATGTGATCGCGGAGCCGGATTCCACGTGCAGGATCTCGTAGGAGTTGTCCAACAGCAGCTGGACCACGCCCTCGGCGTTGGCCTTCTTGGCGGCCATGCCGATGCCATGAAGCTCGATGAAAAGGCGCGGATGACTCTTGGCCAGTGTCTCGGTCATTCCCTGGAGCACGGGAAGTTCGAGGCCCTCGACATCGATCTTGACGAAGTCGGGTGCGGGCAGGCCACGTTCACGGATGATCGTGTCAACCCTGACCGCGCGCACGACGATCTCCGACACCGGCCCCTCGGCCAGCATCGCCTGGCGAATGTCAGGATTCGCGGAACCCTCTCCCGGCGCGGAGCCGATCGCCATCGTCAGCTCACCATCGCGATCGCCACATGCGACGTTGAGCACAGTCACGTTGCGCAGATCGTTGAGCCGGACCTGCTCGAGCGTCTTCTCGTAGCTGGCCGGGTTCGGCTCGAAGCTCACGACGCGCCCCAGCGCGCCGGCGCGATCGGCAAAGAACGACGTGAAGTAGCCGAGATCAGCGCCGATGTCGAAGATCGTGAGGCCGCCGAGATCCTGCGCCCGCATGAGCGCGATCTCCTCCGTGTCGGCAGGCACCTGACCAAGGAGCTCTCGCAGTCCGAGGCCGCGGCGCTTGAGCCCACGGGCGATTCCGCCCTTCAGGCGGTAGGTGCGCTGCGGCACAGCGCGCGTAAGTAGCGTTCTCATCGCCCGACGGTACCCGATGCGCGCCACACCGCGAGTCTCGATCAGACGCCTGCCTTCGCCTGCACAGTCCAGCATGCCGCGGTGAAGCTGACCTCCGCTCCGTCCACGTACGGGTCAAACGCCCTTCGGACCGTTTCGATGACCTTCGCGCGCGTACGCTCGTCGGCTTCGCGGAGGGCCAGCGCCAGCGGCCCGAGACGGCTGACGTAACCCATCAGCCCGCTTTCCGGCAGAGCGCAGGTCACATCGATCGGCCGGATCTCGATATCCGCCCAACCGCCTTGCTCCAGAACGCGGCGCGTGCTCTCCGGGTCCGCGAAGGCGAACTGCCCAGGCCCATCCGGTCGACGCGAGGGCAGGTCCGGCAGCAGCGGCGCGGCCGCGTGTTCGGCCGTCGTCATGAACGGGTTCTCGGCGGCGCCGCGCCAGACGATGAAGTTGGCCCTGGCGTCGTCTGTCGCGGCGCCGCGCAGGTTCGCGAACGCCCTGGCGAAGTCGCCGAAGAACATCACGCCGAAGCGCGAGATGATCGTGTCGAACGCGGCGCCGTCGAAGTCGTGATCCTGCGCGCTGGCGCAGATGAACGTGGCCCCCGACCCCGCCTGCTCCGCTCGTGCCCGGGCCAGAGTGATCATCGGCTGGGAGATGTCGATGCCGACGCTGCGGCCGTCGGGACCAACTCCTCTTGCAACGGCAATCGTCGTGGCGCCGGTCCCGCAGCCGACATCGAGCACATGGCTCCCGGGGTTGGTGCAAACCCAGTCGACGAGCAGGTCCTCGACCGGCTTGAACATCGCGTCCAGCACCGCCTGCTCCTGCACCCAGGCGTCGCCCGCCGGCCCGTTCCAAAGGGCCGCCTGTTCCTCCGCGGCGGTGCGACTGGCGTCCTCGGACTCGCTCACTGCGACCGACTGTATCGGCGGGCGTACGTTCCGATCCCCGTACCGGCGAGGCGGTCCACGTTGGTACCGGCTGTACGGTACCGTCGCTGCTTCTCAATCGTCCTCGAGCATCGGCCGGTCGGCGAGCGGAGAGGCACGGCGCAACCATTCGCTGAAAAGCGGATCGACGATGTACCAGCTGCCATCGCGTTCATCGACGAGCCCTCGGCCTTGTAGTCGTAGCGGTACAGCAGATCCGGGACGGACCAAAGCGCGACTGCCGCAACCAACAACAAAGCTGTTCGAACTTATTCCCGCATACCGGGCTTAACCAATGCCACCCCGGGTAGGCGGGGTAATCAGTGCAGGGAGCGGCTCAGCGACCTCGCGCTGATGGCGCTCGAGGATCGCTGCCACATCCAAACGGCAGCCGCCGCAACCGGTCGATGCGCGCGTGCTCTTGGCGATCTGCTCGACCGTCCGCAGGTCGCGATCACGAATCGCGGAGTCGATCTGGCCCTGCGTGACGACCATGCACGAACACACGACGTCCTCGGGATCGTCAGGGACGATCGGCTCGCCGACGGACATCGGCGCTGGGTCGAGCAAGGCGGCGGGCACGGGCTCGCCAGAGGCCAGCAGCTCGCGCAACACACGGGCTTCGCGCAGGTCGCCGAGCAGGATCGCGCCGGCGAGGCGTCCGTCGCGGAGCAGCAGTCGCCGGTAGTACCCGCGGCGCGAGTCCAGCGCCAGCAACTCGTCATCGCCGTCCCGCGCGATCGCGCGCCCGCCGCAGAACAGCTCGACGTCGGCGACCTTCAACGTCGTGGCCGGCGTGATGCCCCGGAACGCCGCGGGAGCACCAGCAAGCGACGCGCCGGCGACCCGCGCCTGCTCGAGCAGCGGCGCCCACAAGCCGTAGACAACGTCGCGGTGCTGCGCGCACTCGCCGACCGCGTAGACACCGGGATGGCTGGCGCGCAGCTCGTCATCGACGGTGATCGCATGGCCGACCTCGAGTCCCGCCGACCGCGCGAGGTGGACGTCCGGGCTGACGCCGGCGGCCACGACGACAAGGTCGGCGTCGAGCACCTCGCCGTCTGCGAGCGCCACGCCCGTGACCGCCTCCTCACCGAGGATCGCCTCCGTACGTGCGAGCAGCCGTACGTCGACCCCCATCTGACGCATCGAGCGCTCGAGCAGAGTGGCTCCGAGCTGGTCGAGTTGCTGCTCCATCAGCCGATCGGCGAGATGCACGACCGCGACCTGCACGCCGAGTTCCCGCAACGCGCGCGCGGCCTCCAGACCGAGCAGGCCGCCCCCGATCACGACCGCACGCTTCGCGCCACGCGCGCCAGCGAGGATCGCGCGGGCATCTTCGCGGCTGCGGAAGGCGTGCACTCCAGCCCGATCGACCCCGGCGATCGACGGCAGGAACGGCAGCGAGCCGGTGGCGAGCACGAGGCGGTCGTATTCGAGGCGCTCGCCGTCGGCGAGCTCGGCCACCTGCGACTGAAGATCGAGACTGCGGACCTCGGTGCCGACACGCAGGTCGATGTCATGCGCTGCGAACCACGCGTCCGGCCGCAGGTCGAGTTCGGATTCACCGATCGACCCCGCGAGCAGCTTGGAGAGCATTACACGGTTGTACGGACGATCGGGCTCGCGACCGACCATCGTGATCTGCCACTCACTGGCGCCGTCGTGGGCGACCAGCGCCTCCACGGTCGCCATCGCGGACATCCCGGTGCCGACCACGAGCAGGCGCTGGCGGCTCGCCTTGTCGCCGGCGTGCCAGTCGGCCTTGTGCGCGACCTGGGTCAGCGGTTCCACACAGATCGCGCTGGCCTTCAGTTCGGCCTGCTTTGAGGTCGGGTCGATCGCCTTGCCGATCACGGCGTTCAGCGCCCCGTGTCCGGGCGCGAGATGCAGCGCGCCCCAGTGAAACGGCGCGAATGCGGTGCCCTGCCCGACCGCCTCGCTGATACGGGCACGCAGCACGGCACGTCCATGCCGCGAGCGAACCTGCACGCGCTCGCCGTCGGTCACACCGGCGTGCTCGGCGTCCGCGGCGGAGAGCTCCAGGAACGGCTCGGGCTCGGCGGCCATGAGCTCTTTGGACTTGGCCGTGCGCGTCATCGTGTGCCACTGGTTGGCGATGCGTCCGGTCGTCAGCACGAGAGGGAAATCGGCGCTCGGCGCGTCAGCCGGCTCGGCGTGCGGGGTCGCGCAGAAGCGCGCGCGGCCGTTCGGCGTCGGGAAGCGCCGTGACGTGTACAGCCGCTCGGTGCCTTCGTGGTCGATGCCCTCGATCCCATGCGAGGGAATCGGCCACTGCAGCGGCCCTGCCTGCGCGAGCCGTTCATGCGAGAGCCCGCTCATGTCGCAGACGCGACCGTCCGTGGTCCGCACGTACTCGGCGAACACCTCCGCAGCGTTCTTCCAGGCGAACGCCTCGTCATGACCGAGCGCGCGCCCGAGGCGAGCGAAGATCTCCCAGTCGGGCAGCGCCTCCCCCGGCGGCTCGATCGCCTTGCGCAGCAGTCCTACGCGACGCTCGGAGTTGGTCATCGTGCCGGCCTTCTCGGGCCATTGCGCCGCCGGGAGAAGCACATGCGCCATGCTCGAAGTCTCCGTCGGGTGGTAGGCGTCCTGACAGACGACCAGATCTGCGCGCCGCAGCGCCGCGGCGAAGCGCTTCGCGTCGGGCTGTGAGACGACGGGGTTCGTCGCGACGATCCAGACGAACTTCACCGTCCCGTTCTCGAGCGCTTCGACGAGTTCCGTCGATGCCAGACCCGGCGCGGGAGAGATGCCAGGCGCATCGGCCGGGATCTCCCACAGACGCCGCATCTCCGCCCGGTGTTCGGGATCGGCGACCGACCGGTAGCCCGGCAGCAACGTCGACAGCCCGCCTGACTCGCGGCCGCCCATGGCGTTGGGCTGGCCGGTGAGCGAGAGCGGCCCACTGCCCGCGCGCCCGATGTTGCCGGTCGCCAGGCAGAGATTCGTGATCGCGCGGTTCTTGAGCGTCCCGACGGTGGATTGGTTGACGCCCATCGACCACAGCGCCATCGCGCGCGGCGCACTGCCGAACGCCCGTGCCGCGGCCACGAGATCGTCGACATCGATGCCGCAGGTGTCCGCTGCTCGCGACGCCGGCCACTCGCGCGCGGTCGCAAGCGCCTCGTCGAACCCCTCGGTGTGACGCGCCACGAAGGCGCGATCCACGAGGTTCTCTTGATCGAGGACGCCGAGCATCGCCGCCAGCAGAGGGAGATCGCTGCCGGGACGCACGGCGAGATGAATGTCTGCGGCCGCGGCCGTCGGCGTGCACCGTGGATCGACGACGATCAGCGTCGCACCCTCCGCCTGGCGCGCACGAATCTTCGACCACACGATCGGGTGACACGCGGCCGTATTGGTCCCGACCAGCAGGATGCAGTCCGTCTTCGCAATGTCCGCATATGCGGCGGGCGGTCCGTCGGAGCCAAGCGCGCCAACGTAACCGGCGACTGCGCTCGACATGCAAAGCCGCGAATTGGAATCGACGTTGTTGGTGCCGAGAAAGCCCTTGGCGAGCTTTGAGATGACGTAGTAGTCCTCGGTCGCGAGTTGCCCGGAGATGTAGAACGCCAGCGCGTCCGGACCGTGCTTCTCGGCGATCGCCTGGATGCGCTGCGCGAGGCGCGGGATCGCCTCCTCCCATGAGGACGCTTCAAAGCGCGCGTCGGCGGTCTCGCGCCAGAGCGGCTCGGTCGCGCGATCGGACGCATGCACGGCGTCCGGCAGCGCCAACGGTTTGCGGCAGGTCGCGCCCATGTTCACCGGGTGCAGTGGATCGCCGGCGACCTTGGTCAGGCGGCCCGCGTCGGTCTCTGCGATCAGCCCGCACCCGACGCCGCAATACGGGCATTGCGTGCGCGTCTTTGCCATCAACCGGCTACGGCGACCGGGACGCGCAGCTCGAGCATGCCGTCGCGCTCACGCACCTCATAGGTCCGGACGCTGCCCTCATCACCCTGGCGTAGCCCTGTGCGGAGGTCGTAGCGGTGGCCGTGCAGCGGGCAGGTCACGCAGCTGTCGGCGACGATGCCGTCGGCGAGGGGGCCGTCGGCGTGCGGGCACGAGTGATCGATAGCCGCCCAGCCATCGCGTAGGCGGAAGATCGCGATCCGGCCACCGTCGAACGCGACGCTGCGCCCTTCCAGCATGGGAACGTCCGCGGCGTACCCGACCTCTGTCCATGTCTCGCTCATCGCGCCACTCCCGTCGGTGGACCGACGAGATCGTGCTCGGTGTCCAGCGCCGAGAACTGCTTTGGCGTCACCGGTGCGTAGCGCTCTCGCCAGGGGTCTGGATCGGCCGCGGACTTTGCGATGCGGTAGCGCTCCAGCAGCTCGGCCTGGAGCTCCTCGTCGAGCACGGCCTCCTGCACCGCGGCGAGTCCGACTCGCTCGAGGTACGTGTAGGTGCGTTCGAGATACTCGGCCTGCTCGCGGTAGTGCTGCAGGAAGGCGAGCGCCAGGCGCTTGGCGTCGGCGGCCGTCTGCACGGTGGCGAGCAGGTCGCCCTTGCGCACGGTCGCGCCGGCCGCGCCGCCGACGTAGATCTCCCAGCCGCCCTCCACCGCGACCAGTCCGATGTCCTTCACATAGGCCTCTGCACAGTTGCGCGGACAGCCGACCACGGCCGCCTTCACCTTGTGCGGCGTGTACAGGCCCTCCATCTCGGACTCGAGATCGACACCGACCTCGATCGCGTCGCCCAGCCCGAAACGGCAGAACTGCGAACCGACGCAGGTCTTGACCGTTCTCACCGCCTTGGCGTACGCGTGCCCGGACGGCATGCCGAGGTCCTCCCACACGGCCGGCAGCTGTTCCTTGCGGATGCCGAGCAGGTCGATCCGCTGACCACCGGTCACCTTGACCATCGGGATCTCGTACTTGTCGACGACGTCGGCAATCCGGCGCAGCTCAGCGGCGCTCGTGACGCCCCCGCGGATCCGCGGCACGACGGAGAACGTGCCGTCGTTCTGGATGTTGGCGTGCACGCGATCGTTGATGTAGCGCGCGTGGCGCTCCTCGCGATGGCGGTTGCCGCAGATCTCCGACACCAGATAGGAGAGGCCGGGCTTGCAGGCGCCGCAGTCGTGCCCCGCGCCGCATGCCGCACCGAGCTCCGACACCGATTCCAGGCCCTCGGTGCGCACGATCGCGGCCAGCTGCTCGCGCGTCTGCTTGCGACACGGACAGAGGTAGGTGGCCTCCTCGGCCGCTCCGCCACGCTCGATCGCGAGCAGCTCGGCGACGATCGGCTTGCACGAGCCGCAGCCGGCACCGGCGCGCGTGACGGCAACGACCTCCTGGGTCGAGCCGAGCTCCTGCTCGCGGATGGCGCTGACGATGTCGCCCTTGCAGACGCCGTTGCAGTTGCAGACTTGGGCACCGTCAGGGAGCTCGGCGGCGGTGGCCTTCGAAGCGTCGGCGAGCAGCGCCAACGGATCCTCGGCGACCGCGCCGACACGCACCGCGTCGAGCAGCAGCTCCGCGCCGCGGGTGTCTCCGAGCAGCACCGTGCCGGCGACACGCCCTTCGGACAGGATCAGCTTGCGGTAGGTCCCCGCGGCGGCATCGGCCACGACGACGGCGTGCTCGCCCTCGGCGGCGCCCGCCGTGACGAGATCGACACCCATCACCTTCAGCTTCGCGCTGGGGATCGAGCCGGCGTAGTCGGCGTCGACGCCGAGGACGGTCTGCGCGGCCACCGCTGCCTGATCGTGGATCGGGGCGACGATCCCATGCACCACGCCGCGGTGCTGGGCGCACTCGCCGACGGCCAGAGCGCGCTCATGCGAGGTGACGAGACGATCGTCGACGACGATCCCGCGCTCGACCGCGAGCCCGCTGTCGCGCGCCAATCCGACCTGCGCGCGGATCCCGACCGCGACGACGATCAGGTCGCAGGCAAGCTCGACGCCCGACGAAAAGCGCAGGCCTGTGACCTCGCCGTCCGCGCCGCGGAGCACCGTGTCTGTGGCGTGCTCGAGCAGCACCTCGACGCCGAGGTCGGCCATCGCCGGCGCAAGCAGCGCGGCTGCGGGACCGTCGAGCTGGCGCTCCATCAGCCGATCCATCAGGTGCACGACGCTGACGGGCACGCCGAGCGTCGCGAGCGCATGCGCGGCCTCCAGACCGAGCAGCCCGCCGCCGATCACGACGGCGCGCCGCGAGGACGACGTCGCCGCGACGATCGCCGCGCAGTCCTCCGGCCCCCGGAAGACGTGGACGCCCGCCGCGTCGATGCCTGGGATCGGCGGCACGAGCGCGTCGCTGCCGGTGCAGAGCACCACACGGTCGTACACGAGCGTCGCACCGGCCGCCGTCGCCGCGGTGCCGGCGTCGAGGTCGAGCGCGGCGATCCGCGTATCGAGCAGCACCTCGACGCCGTGGTCCTCGTACCAATCGGCGGGCCGCAGTTGCAGCGCCGGCAACTCCTCGCCGGTGAGCAGTCGCCCGATGTTGACGCGGTCGTAGGGCAGGTGTGGCTCGGCGCACGCGAGCGTGATCTGCGCGCCGTCCCCAAGTTGCTCGCAGACCGCCTGTCCGGCGATACCGCCGCCCACGACGAGCACGCGCGGGCGCGACGCGGGTTCGGCGAGGGCGTCGAAAAGCATGTCCATCACCTTGGCGACACCCGGTCGAATCCTCTACGACACACGGTCGAAAGAGGACCGGGCATCTTGCACCGGTCGGTCGAATGCGAACCGCTCGGTTCGCATTCATCATGTTCGCGGTGCCACGTCCCCGCGCCCAGCTCGATCAGGCCGCGATCGCCGAGGCGTTCGCACCCGACGGCCTGCACGGCGTGAGCGCGGCGATGGTCGCCCGCGCAGCCGGCGTCGCAAAGCCGACGCTCTATGTACATGGCAATTCGAAGGAAGCCGTGTTCCTGGCCTGTGTGGAGGCCGAGGTCGAGCGGCTGCTGAACCGCCTCTACGATGCCGGCGTACGGACCCGCGACGGCTCGCCGGCGGCGCGCGCCGGCGCCCTGGCGACAGCAATCCTCGATCACGCGCGCGCCCACCCCGCGGGCGCCCGGCTGCTGTACGTCACCGCACGACACACCGATTCCTCCGTTGCGGCGCAGGTCGATGCCACGCTCGCGCGGGTGCCGGCGCGTGTCGCAGAGCTGCTGCGCCGGGAACCTGACGGCGCCGACGGGCTGTCTGAGTCGGTGGCCACCGCGCTTGTCGGGGCCGCCGCGGCCCTCGCGCTCACGCCGACCCCGCACACCCACAGCGTCGCCGCGCGCCTCGGAGAGACTCTGGCCGAGACGCTCGAGCCCGCTCCGGTGGCGACCGGCGACGCTGTGACCAGCATCGGGATCTACTGACACACTCAGATCGACGCCGCTGCAAGGCTCGTCGCACTCTGGCTGCCGCGGCGCCGGATGTAGACGACCCACGTGACGACCGCGAACACGAGGTAGGACACAAGGAACACCCACAGCGCCGGAGCGGCCCAATCTGCGTGCGCCTGGGCGACCGCAAGCTTGTCGGCCTTCGTCTCGGCGGCCTTCACGAGCGCCGTGACATCGAGGCTCGCCTGGCGGAGCACGACCTGGATCAGGAAGCCGCCGAACGCACCGATCGCACCCGCGATGCCGATGACCGCCGCAGCCTGGCGCTTGAAGCGCACGAGCGTCTCGTCGACATCGCCGTTGTCAGCCGCCGCCTGGCGTCGTCCGAGCGTGGCAAAGATCACCGGAATCATCCGGTAGGTCGAGCCGTTGCCCATACCGGCGAGCAGGAAGATCACCATGAAAGCGGCGAAGAAGGTGACGAAGCTGCGCTGCTCGACGCCGACGATCGCGAGCCCTGTGAACGCCGCCATGCCGATGAAGACGAAGAGGGTGACGCGCGCGCCCCCGGCACGGTCAGACAGCCATCCGCCGAACGGGCGAGCGACCGAGCCCACGAGCGCTCCGACGAAGCCGAGCCCCGCGAGATATGTCGCGATGAACGGGTGATTGGCCAGGAACTCCGGGAACGTGTTCTTGATCACCAGCGGCAGCGCGAACGAGAATCCGATGAAGGAACCGAAGGTGCCGATGTAGAGCAGGGACATGATCCATGTGTGGCGCTGATGGACGGCGCGGGCGTAGGAGCGCGAGTCCGACTTCGCTTCGGTGAGCGTGTCCATGTAGCGCCACGCGCAGATGCCTGCGAGCACGATCAGCGGCATCCACATCAGGCCGGCGTACGCGAGGTGCACCTCGTGCGTCGGCAGCTTCACCGCTGCTGCGGGGACGCCGACGATGATCACAAGCGGCACCAGCAGCTGGGTCAGCGCGACGCCGAGATTGCCGCCCGCGGCGTTGAGGCCGAGCGCGAAGCCCTTGCGGCGCTCGGGATAGAAGAACGAGATGTTCGCCATCGACGACGAGAAGTTGCCGCCACCGACACCGGCCGTTGCCGCGCAGGCCAGCAGCACCCAGAACTGCGCGCTGTGGCCCTGACCAGCGAGCCAGCCGCTCGGGACGACGACTGCAAGCAGCATCGTCGGGATCAGCAGCAGGCTGGCGCTGATCGTCGTCCACGCACGCCCGCCGAATCGCGGCACGGCGAACGTGTAGGGCAGGCGCAGCGCGGAGCCGATCAGGTTCGGGACCGCCGTCAGCCAGAAGGTCTCTGAGAGCGACAGCGTGATGCCGACGTTGGCGAGGTTGATGACCACGATCGTCCACAGCACCCAGACGCTGAAACCGAGGTTCTCGGCGAAGATCGAGAAGATCAGGTTCTTGCGCGCGATCTTGCTCCCTGTGGACTCCCAGAACTGTTCGTCCTCAGGCTCCCAATCGTCGATCCTGCGGCCACGTGTAAGAGGCCCTGGGGGGCGCGCAGCGACGGTTGGAAGGGTGGGACTTTCGGCGATCGAGCTCATGCCCGGCCACGCTAAAGACGGTCCTGGTGACCGGCCATATGCGCCGGGTCGGAACCTTCACCGCCTTTGGACTACACGCGGTCGAATCTGAACTGCGCGGTTCATCTATGCGCGAGCGCTCGCCACAGGGGCCCAGGCGGTGTGGGCCTCCAAAGTCGCGATATGGACACGTTTGAAGGCCCACCCGCCGGAATCGCCGCCCACGACCCTGGGCGACATTGGCATCGAAATACAACGCCAATGTCGCCCAAGCGCTAGGGCCGTCAAGGGCACCCGACTCACCGAGCACGATCGAAGCGGATCGCCCAGGCGCTAGGCGCGGCGAGGGCGCCCGATCCTCATCCGGCAGGATCGGAGGGTGGGTGGGTTCGCTGCCGGATGAGGTCGGGCGGCCTCGACGGGCCGGTGGAAAACGTCCTTTTAGACGCGCTCAGAGGCCAGCTTTGCGCCGTCGCCCAGTGCCTTCAACTTCGCCCACTGAATCGACGGATGGACGCGCTGCACGAACGGGCCCTGTGCGAAACCACAGTCGGTGCTGGCGATCACATTCTCAGGGCCGACCAACGCGGCGAGACGGACGATCCGTTCCGAGACGAGCTCGGGATGCTCAACGACGTTCGTCACGTGGCTGATCACGCCCGGCAGCAGCTTGCGGCCCTCGGGAAGCTTTACGTCCTCCCAGACACGCCACTCATGCTCATGCCGCGGGTTCGCCTGCTCGATCGCATAGCCACCGGCCGGCACACGCAGAATCAGGTCTGCGATGTCCGCAAGCGCGACGTCACCGACGTGCGGTGCGTTCCAGCTGCCCCAACACACGTGGTAACGAGCCTTCTCCTCCGGGATCCCATCCAGGGCACGAATGAGCGCTTCGATCCGCAGCTCGGCCCAGTCGCGGTACTCCGCCATGCTGGCCGGCGGCACCATCGTGTCGAACATCGTCGCGAGATACGCGTCATCGATCTGGACCATCAGACCCGCATCGACGATCGCGCGGTACTCCACGTTCAACGCGTCCGCGACCGCAAAGACGAAGTCTTCCTCTGAGTCGTAGAACTCGTCGTTACGCAGCGGCACGACGCTCGCCGGCGCGACCACCGGCAAAAAGCCATCAGTGACATCAACCGCTGCGACCGCGGCCTTCAGGTCCTCGATGTCACGCTGCAGCGCGTCCAGCCCCGTGTAACTGATGGGGCCGGTGCAGACCCAGTTGGTCAGCGCACCGGTGAAGCCCTGTGTCTGCTCGTACTCGGCGTAGAACTCGGGGAACTCACGCTTGTCCGTGCCCGGCAGGACGCTCTGTCCGACGGCGCCAGGATCGGCTGGGCGCGCTTCAAATCCTGCGATCCGCTCGCGGATGTACCGCGACCAGCTCATCGTCTTGCCGAACTCACCGTCGCTGACGATGTCGATCCCAACCTCGGCCTGACGGCGCACGACCTCGGCGACCGATTCGCGCAAACACGCTTCGAAGGCGGCCTCGTCGTACTCCTGGCCCTCCTCGCGAGCGTGTAGAAACGCCACCAGCTCCGGCGGCCTGATCAGGCTGCCGACGTGCGTTGTCAAGATTTGACCCATTACTGCTCCTCTGCTGGTTGCGCTGCGACTGAGTTAAGGACCTGCGAGAGGGACGCAGCATCACCGCTGACGAAATCCGCTACCCGCTCGCCGATCATAATCGACGGCGCATTTGTGTTCCCCGTCGTGATCGTCGGCATCACTGACGCATGGGCCACCCGCAGCCCGTCGACGCCATGGACACGCAACAGCGGATCGACGACGGAGACGAGCGGCCCGAGCTGGGTCTGCGGATCGATGCCGGGACCGATCTTCATCGATGCCGCGCCGGCCGACGCGTCTCGCCGGCGATCTTCGTGCACCAGCCCGCGTAGTAGTGCTCGGCGCGGCTCCCACGCTGACCTGCCGCGCGATGCCGATCGGCTGGCCCTGGTCGCGCGTCTCGAGCTCGGCGAGCTCGTCGGCGTGCTCGTCGATCAGCTCACCGATCTGCCAAATGACACGCGCGCGCTGCGCCGGTGACATGGAGCCCCACGGGCGCTGGCGGTCAAGCGTCTGTGCGTTGAGAGACAAGCCAACGGCACTCGCCGCCGCCGCAACGAACTCGATAACGTGCGATGTACGACAGCCGAGAGGATGCGCATGACTGAGCAGGTGACCGAAAAGAAGCCGAGCTGGGGGCTGTATGAGCCCGCCGAGCACGTCGATGTACATGGTGTGGACGTCGCCTACCGACGCAAGGGCGAGGGCGAGCCGGTCCTTTACCTGCACGGTCTGGGCTTGACCCGGCGCTGGCTTCCCTTCCACGAGGCACTGGCGCAGGGCAGCGATGTGATCGCGCCCGAGCAGCCGGGCTTCGGCGAGACGCCGCGTCAGGACTGGATCAAGGACTGGAGCGACGTGGTCCTGCATACGGTCGAATTCGCCGACGTCCTGGGCCTTGAGCGGTTCCACCTCGTCGGTTACTCGTTCGGCGGCTGGCTGGCCGCTGAGATCGCAGCTTTCTATCCGGAGCGGCTCAAGAGCCTCACGCTGATCACGCCTTTTGGTTTGCGCGTCGAGGGCCACACGCCGGCGGACATCTACCGGATGACATACGACCCGTTCATGGATCGTTGCCTCAACGATCGCCGGGATGAGTTCAGCGACTACGTAGACGAGGGCGGCGAGATGGAGACGCGCCTGCAGAGCTACGCGGAGATCAGCGCACTGGGCCGCGTCGCTTGGAACCCGCGCTATGACTATAAGCTCGAGCGCCGCCTCGCCCGCGTAACCGCGCCCGCGCTGGTGATCGGCGTGGACGACGACCGTATCCTGCCGCGCGAGCATGTGGATCGCTACGCCGAACTGCTCCCGAACGCTCGTAAGGCGATCGTCTCGGGCACCGAGCATCCGACCGGCCATGGCGTCGTTGCGCAGGAGCCGCAGCTGCTGGCCGACGAAATCTTGACGACTGTGAAGGGAAGGTAATGACCGATCTCGAGTTCATCCAGATCATCGATCGAACCTACCCATGGTTCCCGCCGGCATTCGATCGCGACTCGATCGGGATCGACCTGTCCAACGCCAACTACGACTCAGATCTCGGGCAGGACATCATCGAGGGAGTTGGGTTCCAGGCGCAAATGGCCGAAAGCCTCGGCTACGACGGCGTGCTGATCTTCGAGCAGCACGGCCATCCGCTGGCTCTGTTCGGTAACGCGCTGACAGGCGCCGCGTGGCTGTCGGGCATCACCAAGGACATCTCGATCGGGGCGATCGGCCCGATGATGAACAACTACCAGAGCCCCGTGCGGCTGGCGGAGGAGATCGCGATTGTCGACACCGTGTCGCGCGGGCGCCTGATCGTCGGCCTGCCAATGGGCATCGGCGCGCAGTACCACGCGATCGGTACCGCCAACCCGGCACACGCCCGCGAGCGCTACGAGGAAGGCCTCGCACTACTTGACCGGATCTGGAACGAGGATGGCGCCTTCCCATGGGAGGGCGAGTACTTCCACATCCCGAACGTGAACCTGTGGCCACGTCCGATCCAGAAGCCGCGCCCGCGGGTGTTCATCCCGGCCGCTGGGTCCATCGAGTCGTTGAAGGTCGCCGCCAAGTACCGCTTCACATACCAGGCCGTCGCAGTGCCGGGACCGAAGCTCAAGGCGAACATCCAGCTCTTCAAGGATCTCTGCAACGAGGAGGGCTACGAGGCCGATCCGAGCCAGATCATCCTCGTGACGGGCTTCTTCCTCGGCGAGACGCAGAAGGAGGCGGAGCGCGAGCTCGTGCGCCATGCCGCCTGGAACATGCAGAACATCATGCGTTACGCAACGCATGAGTCATTCCCTCCCGGCCACGTCTCGATGGAGTCTCTGCGCTCGATGCTCGACGGCGGCTACCGCAGCAAGGGCAACGACCCCGGTGCGGTTCGCGAGATGCCGGCGTTCGGGAACACGCCGGAACAGGTAGTGGAGATCATCAAAGAGCAGGCGGAGGAGTACGGCGCCGGCGGCTTCATTGTGGGCGGCGCGTTCTCGCTGCCGAACTGGTTGGCGCACAAACAGATGCAAATCTTCGCCGAAGAGGTCATGCCGCACTTCCGTCCGGAAGGCAAGCCTCGCTGGGCGCGCCAGCCCAAGCCGGGCTGGACGTCGGCCAGCGAGCGCGTCGGGCGCAATCCTCACTACGGCGGCATGCCGGAGGTCGAGATCCCCGGCCGCGGCCGCCTTCCGCTCTTCGAGACGGACCCGCTCGAGTAGCCACGGGAGGGGGATGGCCAGTGCGATTGTCTTCTTCGACGTCGATGGCACGCTGGTGCCCGAAACCAGTTCGTCGCAGTACCTCGCCGGTCACCTAGGCCATCTCACCGATCTTGCGGTGGCCGAAGCGGCCTATGCCGCGGGGAGTCTCACCAACCACGCGACGACTGGCTCGAGCGTGGCACTGACTAAGCGCGAAGCTCGGCGTGTCCAATTGGCTCGATCTCGGTAGCCGCGCTCATCGCCGCCTGGTACCTCAGATCGGGTCTGACTGCGCGAGCGGCGGCCCGATGACGTCCATTCCGAACGGCGCGCCGAGCTCTGCAAAGGCTTTGGGGTCCGGAGCTTCGAGCGTCGCGAAGCCGTCGAAGAACCGCTCCATGCCGGCCGGCGTGAACATCACCAGGATCCGCGCCGTGTCTTCGTCGGCGTTCTGAAAACAGTGCGGCGTGTTGCGCGGGACGAATACAAATGACCCTGCAGGCGCAAACCGAATCTCGCCGTCAAGTTTGAAGCGCAACCGCCCCTCGAGCACGTACCAGGCCTCGTCCGCGTCGGCATGCACGTGCAGCGGTGGTCCCTGTCCAGGCGGGATCACGTTCTCAAGCGCCGTCAGCGCACCGGCCGTCTGCTCACCGCGCACCTTGAACGTGAGCGGCCCTCCGACCGGCCCCTCGATGGTGGTGCCTTCGCCGGGCGCGACAACCACCGACGCGTGTCCGTCCATGCTTCCTCCTCCGGTTCGCTGGTGACGGCAGCCTACGCGTTGCGGGCGGCGCTTCGGACGGCTTGACGATCGAGCCTGGGGACCGGCGTGAAGGCGATCATCGGTCCGGGAGGCGTACGGCTAACCCGATCGGTACACGCGCATGCGGTCGTAGAGCTCCTCAAGCCGGTGGCGCGCACGATCGCGATCGAAACGGTCGCGCACTCTCTGCAAGGCCGCGGCGCTCATCGCCTCGTAGCCATCCCGAGCCTCCCACGCGGCGACCAGCTGCTCGGTCAGCGATCGGCCCAAGCCCTCGATCGTGTCCTCGTAGGCACTCTGGTACTCAGGATCCGTGCGCCGATCGAGCCATGGCCACCTGCCCAGGTCGTCTGTCTCGAGCGGCAACAGATAGCCCGAGCGCCCATGCTCCACGACCTCCGGCTGAGCACATGTGTCGGTGGCGATCACAGGGGTACCCGCCGCCAGCGCCTCCAGCGAGACGAATCCAAAGGT
>DATMIZ010000163.1:0-2534 GCA_035554055.1 Baekduia sp.
GCCAATCTGCGCAAGCAGATCGTCGATAAGCACGCGGTCGCCACGACCTTCGGATACGGGCCTCGATACCTGCACTCCACGGGTCAGCTGCACAAGGGCGGCCCGCCGACCGGCCGCTTCTTGCAGATCGTCTCCACCGCAAACGAGGACATCGACATCCCGGGCAAGCGCTTCTCGTTCGAGACGCTCAAACGCGCCCAGGCCGACGGCGATCTCCTGACGCTGCGCGAAGCGGGACTGCCAGCCGAGCGCCTGATCCTCGCCGGCGATCTCCATGCCGTCATCGCACAAATCGAAGGAGCGCTCTGAGGTGCCTCAACAAATCGGATTCGTAGGGCTCGGACGGATGGGCGGAGGGATGGTCCATCGCATCAGGCGCGATTCCGACCACGAGGTCGTCGCGTTCGATCCGTCGCGGCAAGCGCGCGACGAGGCAGTACAGAACGGCGCCAGCGCGGCCACGTCTCTCAAAGACCTGGTCGGCAAGCTCGACAAGCCGCGCTTGGTCTGGCTGATGGTGCCATCCGGCGAGATCACTCAGAACTCCGTCGACGAGTTGTCAGAGTTGCTCGAGAAAGGCGACACGATCGTCGACGGCGGCAACTCTCGCTGGTCCGACGACAAAGCGCGGGCGGAGGTCCTTGCCAAGAAGGGAATCCACTACGCCGACGTCGGCACGAGCGGCGGCGTCTGGGGGCTCGAGGTCGGCTACTGCATGATGGTCGGCGGCCCCGACGCCGCGATCAAGCAGCTGACGCCGTTCCTCGACGTGCTCGCTCCGCCACCTACAGAGGAGCATGGTCCCGGATGGATCCACTGCGGCCCGGTGGGCGCGGGCCACTACGTCAAGATGGTCCACAACGGCATCGAGTACGGGATGATGCAGGCGTACGCGGAGGGCTTCGGTCTGTTCGATGCCGCCGAGTACGACCTCGACAACGCGGCGATCGCGCACGTCTGGATGCAAGGCTCGGTCGTTCGCTCGTGGCTCTGTGAGCTAGCCGCGAAAGCGTTTGACGAGGAGGGCAACGACCTGAAGGCGATCGCCCCCTACGTCGATGACTCGGGCAAAGGGCGCTGGACCCTCGAGGACGCGATCGACAAGCGGATCCCAACACCGGTGCTCACGGCGGCTCTGTTCGCGCGCTTCGAGTCGCGCGGCCAGGGTGATTTCGCGGCCCAGGTAAACGCGGCGTTACGCAACCAGTTCGGTGGTCACGCGGTCAAGAAGGCCGGCGATTAGTGCGCGCGGCAGCTGCGGAAAATCCGCTCCGTGAGGGCTTGGAGCGGCTGCCGGTACACCCAACCACGCTGGTGATCTTCGGCGCCACCGGCGACCTCTGTCACCGCAAGCTGCTGCCGGCCATCTACAACCTCGCCCACGAGGGCCAGCTGCCCGAGCGCTTCAGCTTGATCGGGACCTCGCGCACGGAGCTGACCGACGCGCAGTTCCGCGACCAGTTCGCACAGTCAGTGCGCGACTTCAGCCGCCGTGAGCCCGACGAGAAGGTCCTGAAGGCACTGCTCGAGAACGTCCGCTACGTGTCGGGCGCCTTCGATGACGCCGACGTCTATGCGCAGATCGCGCAGGCGTTGTCGGACTGCGACGAGGTGGCCGGCCAGACCCTGAACCGTTGTTTCTACCTCTCCACCGCGCCGGCGTTCTTCCCGGTGATCGTGGGCCGGCTCGGCGAGGCGCGGCTCGTGCGCGATCCGCATGCCGAGATCCGGATCGTGATCGAGAAGCCGTTCGGCACCACGCTCGCGGAGGCAACCGACCTCAACGGCAAGGTCCTTTCGGTCTTCAACGAGAGCCAGGTCTTTCGCATCGATCACTACCTCGGTAAGGAGACTGTGCAGAACGTGCTCGCGTTCCGCTTCGCGAACTCGCTCTTCGAGCCGGTGTGGAACCGCAACGCGATCGACTCGGTCCAAATCACCGCCGCCGAGGATCTCGGCATCGGCACGCGCGCCGGCTATTACGACGGCGCGGGGGCGCTGCGCGACCTCGTGCAGAACCACATGATGCAGCTGCTCTGTCTGATCGCGATGGAGCCGCCGGTGCATTTCAACGCGACAGAGATCCGTGACGAGAAGGTCAAAGTCCTGCGCTCCATCCACACCCCGCAGGCGCAGGACATCGCCGCGATGGCGGTGCACGCGCGCTACGCCAAAGGGACGGTCAGCGGCGAAGACGTTCCCGGCTACCTGCAGGAACAGGGGGTGCCCACCAAGTCGAAGACCGAGACCTTCGCGGCGTTGCGACTGGAAGTCGACAACTGGCGCTGGGCCGGCGTCCCGTTCTACCTCCGCACCGGCAAGCGGCTCGCGCGCAAGGTCACGGAGATCGCCGTGACGCTGAAGCCGGTGCCGCACCTGGCCTTCCAGGCCGACGGCTCCGTGGGCGTGCAGCCCAACCAGATCATCCTCGCCATGCAGCCGAACGAGGGGGTGTCGATCTCGCTCGGCGCGAAGATCCCGGGCTCGCGCATGCGCATCCGGCCCGTGAACATGGAGTTCCTCTACGGAACGTC
>DATMIZ010000164.1:0-26721 GCA_035554055.1 Baekduia sp.
GGGCAACACGCTCGCTTCGTTTGATGCCGCGCTGACGGCCGGCGTGGACATGATCGAGTTCGACGTGATCGCCGAGCATCGCGATGGCTCGGGCACGTTGCTCGTCGCTCACGACTACGGGCACGTCGCGGGTGCGCCGACACTTGACGAGGCGCTCGCTCATCTCGGGAGCGAGCGCTTCAGCGGGATCGAGCTCGGCGTCGATCTCAAGCTGCCGGGTTACGAGGACCGTGTCGTAGGCGCGCTCCGCAGCCACGGCGTGCTCGACCGCGCCCTGATCTCGACGATGGAACTGGAGTCGCTTCCGCGCCTGCGTGCGCTCGGCAGGGACGTACGCGTCGGATGGTCGGTTCCCAAGGTCAAGCGCAACTATCTCGCTTCGCCCTGGACCAGACCGCTGGCGTACGTCGCCATCGGCTGGCTGAGGCTGACGCTGCCGCGTCGGCTTTCGCGCGCGATCCAGGCTGGTGCGGTCGACGCAGCAATGGCGCACCAGGCGGTCGTGACGAAGCGCTTCGTCGACGCGGTGCACGCCGCCGGCGGTGAGATCTACGTGTGGACTGTCGACGACACGCGCGCGATCGCGAAGTTCCGTGCCCTCGGCGTCGACGGCATCACCACGAACGACCCGCGCCTCTTCGCGCAGCCCGCGGAGAGTGTCAGGGCTTGATCGTGCAGACCGCGGCGCTGAACCGCTTCGGGTCGGCCGCCATCGTTCGCGGATGGCTCGGGGTGGTCAGGCGCTTGGCGAAGAGCAGCATCCGCTTGCGCGTACGCCACTGGAAGGAAACCTCGGCACGAACCGTGTAGCCCTCGGAGTCCGGTGGCACGGCGAGCTCGAAGTCATGCCCGGCCTTGCGTGCGCGACCTGAGCTCGGCTCGACCTCGACCCAGCCGGAGTCCGCCGCCAGCCCGGGCACCGTCTTGAACGTCTCGGTCGAAGCGTCGCGGTACTGGAGCCGGAAGCGCATGTAGAACCGCTTTGCCCGCTTGATCACGGGCATCGACCCGGCGACGCCGATCGTGTCCGGGTGGTCGACCGTGTCGCAGATGTTCACAGTCGCCCACAGCAGCTTCTGCTGCGCGGCGGTCAGCGTCGGCTTGGGCGTTACTGGAGGTGCGGTCGTCGTCTGCGCCGCCGCCACCGAGGCGGCCGCAAGCACGAGAATGAACGCGGCGGCGCCGGTGCATGTGATGGAAGCGATTTTGCGTCGTAGTAGATGCATGAGCGACACGTCAATTCTGACGATGATCTCCCCGACAAACACATCGACATCGCGGTTCGATGCGCTCTATCGAACGAACGCGGCGGACATCTATGCCTACGTGGCGTCGCTGCTCGGCGATCGTGCGTCGGCGGAGGACGTCACGGCGCAGGCCTTCGAGCGCGCATATCGCCGCCGTCGCAGCTTCGACGCCCGCCGCGGCAACGAACGCGCCTGGCTCTTCGGGATCGCGCGCAACGCCGCTCTCGATGAGTTACGACGCAGAAAGCGACGCGCGACGCTGGTCCTAGATCCAGAGGATCCGGCCGCGCTCGCGGCCTTCGAGGAGGACGAAACGAGCGCACGATGGTTGACGGTCACCGCCGCACTGGCGACGCTCGATGCCAGGGAGCGCGAGTTGATCGCGCTGAAGTTCCACGCCGGGCTGTCCAATGCGGAGATCGCCGCCGTGACGAAGACATCGGAAACGAACGCGGGCACCCGCCTGCACCGCGCAATCACCCGACTACGGGAGGCCTGCAATGACACGGCATGACACCCTCGACCCCGCGATCGAGCGAGAGCTGGAAGCGCTCGACGAGGCGTTGCGCGGCGACGGATCGGACTCAGCGCTACTCGCGTTCGTAAGTGACGTGCAGGCCACCCGCGCGCAGCCCACCGCTGCATTTGAAGCCGATCTCGACCGGCGGGTCAAGGCCGGCTTTCCGCGCTCGGCGCCGTGGCTCTTCAAGCTCCCGACCATCCGCCCCTTGGTGCCCGTCCTCGGGATGGCCGCCTGCTTCGCGCTGATCGCTCTGGTGGCAGGCCTAGCGCTTCGTGACTCAGGGACGGCCACCGATAACTACTCAGCCGGCGGCTCGGCCGCGGAGACGAGTCTCAGCGAGCCCGAGATCCAATCGAGCGCCGCGATGCCGTCGGAGGATCGCGCGGCGCAGCCCGACGCCGCCGCGAAGGCACTCGACGCACCGCTCACACAGCCGCGGAAGGTACAGCGCGCTGCCGACCTGACGCTGACGACGTCAGCAGACGACGTGCAAAACGTCGCCGACGGCGTCGTCCGCGAGACGCAGAAGGCAGGTGGCTATGTGGCGGACTCGTCCGTGTCGACCTCGACCGAGTCCGGCGAAGCGCGCTTCACGCTCCGTATCCCAGCCGGGCGTCTCGACGCCACGCTTGCGGCGCTGTCCAAGCTGGCGAGCGTCGGCTCGCTCTCTCAGAACTCTGAGGACATCACCGCGCAATCGGTCTCAGCCGCCGATCGGCTCTCGGATGCCCTGGCTGAGCGGAAGGCCTTGCTGAGAGCGCTCGCGGAGGCCACCGCGCCGGGGCGGATCGCCGCCTTGAAGCAGCGCATTGCGATCAACCGTCGGGAGGTCGCGGCCGCGAAGGCCGACGTCCGGCAGATCAACCGTCGCGCCGATCTCTCGACTGTCAATGTCGAGGTCGAGGGCAACGGCAAGCACATCGAGACGGGCGGCGCCTGGTCTGTCGGCGATGCCTTCCACGATGCCGGCCGGATGCTCGGTTTCGTCGCCGGCGCGCTCGTCATCGCGCTGGCTGTCGCGGTCCCGCTCGGTGTGCTGCTCGGTGCCGGCTGGGCCGCGTTCAAGCTGGTCGTTCGACGCAGGCGTGACGCGATGCTCGACGCAGCCTGAATCGCCGCGTAGGCGATAGCTGTTAGAAGTCACCTGTGGCCGACTCCGCCAAATCGCAACTGCTTGCGCATGTCCCGGTGTTCGAGACGCTCGCTGAGGACGATCTCGAGCGGGTCGCCGAGGTCGCGATCGCGCGCAGCTTCCCGGCTGGGCGAGTGATCTTCCGCGAGGGCGACGAATCCGACACGTGTTATGTCGTGCGCACCGGCCATGCCCGCGCGATCCGCGAGCACCCGGATGGTCGCACGATCTCGCTCGCGCACTTCGGCCCCGGCGACATCTTCGGTGAGCTCGCGATGTTCGACGACGAGAGCCGCTCAGCGACCGTCGAGGCGCTCGAAAAGCTCGAAGCGCTCGCGATCACCGGGAGCGACATGCGCCGACTGATGCGCGAGCACCCGGACATCGCGGTCAAACTCGTTACCTCGATGGGCCGCAGGCTGCGCGATGCCAACCGGCGCCTCGCCAACCAGTCGTTTCAAAGCGTGCAGAGCCGCGTCGCGGGCGTGCTCGCGGATCTCGTCACTCAGGCACAGGCCGAAGGCGCGCAGCAGACGGATGTGCTGATCCGGATTACCCAGGCCGACATCGCACAGCTCGCCGGCTCATCGCGCGAATCGGCCAGCCGCTTCCTCGCCGTCCTCGAACGCGCCGGAATCCTCAGCCAGGGCCGCGGCCGCCTGACGGTCCACGACCCGGCGGCGCTGCAGGGCTACGTGTATTGAATCGATAGCTCGCGGGACATTCTCGGGAGCCTGCCGCCCTCGAATGGAGGCCCGCTCGCTAGTTTTGAGTTCCGCCTATCCCCAACCGCGCATCGGTGTATGACGGAGGGCGATCGATGATCTGGGAGAAGCGTACGACGGTGACCTCGTCATCCATCGTCACCTTGCGCCCGTAGATCTGCTCGAGGAAGTGGATCATCTCCTCGTGCCTGCGGAACTCGGGGTTGTCGTGCTCGATGTCACGCGGCGTGAGGTCCTTCACGCGCTTGACGTCGACCTGGTCGATGACCGCATCGAAGATCTTCTCGCGCGGTGAGTGCTGGTATCCGATCGTCACGATCACCGCTTGATTTCGGCGGTATTTGTGCGATTTGTCGCCGAGGCGGATCGTCGCGCTCTTGCGTCCTCGCTTGAGCTGATCGGCGAAGACGGTCGAATAGAAGTTCAGCACCTGCATCGCTGGCAGACTATCGGCCCAAGGCGCGAGTGCGAGCGGCTAGTGAGACGGCGGCGCGACCGATGTGCTCGCCACGCTCGGATCAGGCTGATATTCCGGGACCAACGGCACGCTCGGCTCATCCATGACGGTGTCTGGTGCGGGCTCTGCAACAGGCGTGAAAGCGACCGCTTCCGGGTGGGCGATGTGCTCCGCCGGCACAAACGCCGGTACCGCGGCGGGTTGCATCGCCGGTTGAGCGTCGTCCTTGAAGGTGAAGATGCCGCCGGCCGCGCACAGAGTCCAGCCAACCAAGGCGATGACCGGCCCGCGGCCGCGCTCGACGAAGTCGCCGGCCGCATCGGGGATCCCGGGAGAGATCAGCTTCTGCAGGACGATCGCCATGCCGGCGAGGCCCACAAACGCCATGATCTTGCCGACGCCGCGCCCATCGGCGCCCAGCGCCGCCACCGCGAAGAACAGCGCGATGATCGCGGCGGACGCGAGCGCGAAGAAGATGTCGGTGCGCTCGAGCACGTCCCAGCCGTTGCCGTCGATCTTTCCGGGCAACAGGGCGACAAAGCGCTGAATCTCGGCGGTGAGCTGAGGTCCGCCGCCGAGCGCGTCGATCTGCGCCTTGAAGGCCGGCTCCTCCGCGATCTTGCCGAAGTTGATCCGCAGCCATGGTTGCCACAGGGACACGAGTGCAACGACCGCTCCCACCACGCTCACGACATGGCCGACTGAAGTCCGTGCCTTCTCCATTGCCAGTGGATCGGCAATTACAGATCGCGCTGGAGCGCGTCAACCCGGTTTGGACGATCTTCTGAGATCGCGCTTGCAGAAACAGCTCGGTCACAACGTGCGCCCTGATCGCGCTACGATGCGCCAAAGCGCTGGCACTCTCACACCGAGAGTGCCAATCACAGCGCAGACTTAGCCGTAAAACACCTCAACGGAGGCACCAGAAGATGAATCTCAAGCCCCTCGGCGATCGTCTGATCGTCCGGGCACTCGAAGAGGACGAAACGACCGCCAGCGGTCTCGTTCTCCCCGACACTGCCAAGGAAAAGCCCCAGCGCGGCGAGGTACTCGCCGTCGGTGAAGGCACCAAGACCGACGAAGGCACGCGTATCGCGCTCGACGTCGCAAAGGGCGACATCGTCCTGTACTCGAAGTACGGCGGCACCGAAATCAAGGTGGATGGCGAGGATCTCCTCGTCCTCCGCGAGTCAGATGTTCTCGCGAAGGTGGAGAAGTAAGAATGGCTCACAAGGAAATCAAGTACGACACCGCTGCTCGCCAGGCCCTCGAGGCCGGAGTTGACGCAGTCGCAAACGCAGTCAAGGTTACGCTCGGTCCGAAGGGTCGCTACGTCGTCCTCGACAAGAAGTTCGGCGCGCCGACGATCACCAACGACGGTGTCACCATCGCGCGTGAGGTTGAAGTCGAGAACCCGTTCGAGAACCAGGGCGCTCAGCTCGTCCGCGAGGTCGCGACCGCGACCAACGACGTCGCCGGTGACGGCACGACGACCGCGACCGTGCTCGCCCAGGCGATCGTCCACACCGGTCTGAAGAACGTGACCGCCGGTGCCAACCCGCTTGCTCTCAAGCGCGGCATCGAGACGGCCGTCGATCAGGTCGTCGAGAACATCGGCAAGCAGTCGGTCCAGGTGTCAGGCAAGGAGCAGTACGCCCGTGTCGCGACCATTTCGGCCGGCGACGAGGAGATCGGCGACGTCATCGCTGACGCCATCGACCGTGTCGGTAAGGACGGCGTCGTCAACGTCGAAGAGGGGCAGACCTTCGGCATGGACCTCGAGTTCACCGAGGGCATGCAGTTCGACAAGGGCTACATCTCGCCGTACATGGCGACCGACCAGGACCGTATGGAAGCCGTCCTCGACGATCCGTACATCCTGATCGCCAACCAGAAGATCGGTTCCGTCCGCGACGTGCTGCCGCTGCTGGAGCAGATCATCCAGTCCGGCAAGTCACTGCTCGTGATCGCTGAAGACGTCGAGGGCGAGGCCCTGGCGACCTTCATCGTCAACAAGCTGCGTGGCACCTTCACCGGTGTTGCGGTCAAGGCTCCGGGCTTCGGCGATCGCCGTAAGCGCATGCTCGAGGACATCGCGATCCTCACGGGCGGCGAGGTCATCACCGAGGATCTCGGGCTCAAGCTCGAGAACACCCAGATCTCGCAGCTCGGCCACGCACGTCGCGTCGTCGTCGCGAAGGACACGACGACGATCATCGACGGTGCCGGCGATGCGGCCGCGATCAAGGGCCGCGTCTCGCAGATCAAGTCCGAGATCGACAACACCGATTCCGATTTCGATCGTGAGAAGCTCCAAGAGCGCCTCGCGAAGCTGTCGGGCGGCGTCGCTGTCGTCAAGGTCGGTGCTGCAACCGAGACCGAGATGAAGGAGAAGAAGCACCGCGTCGAGGACGCGCTGCTCGCTACTCGCGCCGCGGTTGAAGAGGGCATCGTGCCCGGTGGTGGCGTTGCGCTGCTGCAGGCTTCGACAACGGTCAAGGTCGACGACATCGCAGATGAGGACGAGCGCACAGGCGCCCGCATCATCCTGCGTGCTCTTGAGGAGCCGCTGCGTCAGATCGCTGAGAACGCCGGCCTCGAAGGTTCGGTCGTCGTCAACGAGGTCCGTAAGGCCAAGAAGGGCTTCGGCCTGGACGCCGCCACCGGTGAGGTCGTCGATCTCGTCGCTGCCGGTGTCATCGACCCGGCCAAGGTGACGCGCTCTGCTCTGCAGAACGCGGCGTCGATCGCCAAGAACATCCTGACCACCGAATGCATCATCGTCGAGGCTCCTGAGCCCGCCGGTGCCGGTGGCGGAATGCCTGGCGGCATGCCCGACATGGGCGGCATGATGTAAGCAGCGCTTTCCGGGTCTGTCCCGGGAGCACTGTTTGCGACCGGGTTATCCCGGGAGCACCGACTCACGAGGGCCCTGCAAAAGCGGGGCCCTCGGTCGTTAAGCGCCGATTTCAGCGGTGTGGGCTGACTTGAAGGGGTCTATCCCCGTCAACTCGGCCCACACCGTCTGGGCTGCGACAGGCGTTTAGACGGCGACTTCGGTTGCGCGCGTCGACGAATGCAGCGCGCGGACCGCTTGGGCGCGCTGAGCCTCGTCTTCCTGCAGCGTCCGCAGCAGCACGACCGCGAGCGCCGGGAACACCGCTACGACCGCGAAACCGAGCGGGTAGCTCGTCAGGCCGACGAAGACTCCGAACGCAACCGGCGCCGTGAACGAGCCGATCGAGATGATCGTTCCCTGCAGGCTCATCGCGGTTCCGGCACGGCTCACGCCCGAGATCTCCGCGGCGGCGGTGAACGCGAGCGCATTCCACGAAAGCGCGATCACGCCGGTCGTCACGAGCACCGGGTAGAGGACGACGCCGGGCGCGGCAGTCAGTGCCGCGGAGACGCAGAACAGCACGGCGATGCCGGCCGACACCCGCCGCAGCAACGGGATCCGCACGCCCTGGTGATCGGATCGCCGCCCGGTGACGATCCGCCCCGTGGCACCCAGCAGCTGGATCGTCGCCAGGCAGGCCGCGGCAGCGCCGACGGAGAGCCCGCGCTCGTCGTGCAGAAACAAGACGAAGAAGGCGAGTGCTGCGGCCTGCGGCACGGCCAGCATTCCGCTGGCGATAGCCAGGCGCCATTGGCGGGCGTCCCTCATCGGCTGCTCGAGGTCGCCGGTCGTGACCGGCCTCATCGCCGGGTCGCGGATCCACAGTCCGGAGCAGATCGCCGACGTCATCGAGAGGCCCGCGAGCATCAAGAACGCCGCCTTGATGCCGCCCGCGCCCGCTAGCAGCGGCAGCGAAAGCGAGCCGACAGCACCACCGATCGGGATCGCCATCTGCCGGATGCCGAGTGCGGTCCCGCGCTCGGTCACGGCGAACCAGCCCATGACGGCGCGGCCGCTGGCGCCGGTCGCACTCGCGCCCGCCAGGCCGCACAAGAAGAGCCCGCCGAGCAGCATCGCGAAGCCGCTCACGAAGGCCGTGCTCGCCATCAAAATCGAGAACAGCGCAAGCCCGCCGCTGAGCACCGGCCGCTCGCCGACGCGATCGGTGACGATCCCCCACGGCACGAGGCCGATGGCGACGCCGATCGACACCGCCGTGAAGATCATGCCGACCTGCGCCAGCGAAAGGTCGTAGACATCGCGCAGCTCAGGACCCAAAGACGGCAGTCCCATCCGGAAGCAAGAGAATGCCGCCGCGGCGAACGCACCGAGCGCCAGGATCGCCCATCGGTACCTCGGTTGCGCGCCCGCGTTCACGGAAGCCACGATAGATCTCCCGGCGCGATGCAGATCCGTCACCTGCTTTGACACAATGCAGCAGGACGTGCAGCTCGCAGATCGAAAGAGGATCTCTACATGGCATACGTAATCGCAGAACCGTGCATCGGCCAGAAGGACAACTCGTGTGTCGAGGTCTGCCCGGTCGACTGCATTCACCCGACGCCCGATGAGCCCGACTACGACAAGGTCGAGATGCTCTACATCGATCCCGAGGAGTGCATCGACTGCGATGCCTGCGTCGAGGCCTGCCCGGTGGACGCCTGCTTCGCCGAGGATCAGGTGCCGGACCAGTGGCAGAAGTTCGTTCAGATCAACGCTGACTACTTCAAGTCCGCCGCGTAGCGATCAGACTTAGTACTTACGCGGTTGCGTGAGAGAGACGGTTCGAGACCGCGGCGGGTAGCGCGGTCTCGGTCGTTAACGGCCCGTGCCGGAGCTGACCGTCAGCGCACCAACAGCCAGGTCGCCACACAGACTCCGAGTGTGACTACAGCTGCCCTCAGCACCCGGTCGTCCAGCCGCGACGCGTATTTCGCTCCGATGGCCCCGCCGATCAGCGTCGCGGGCGCCAGCGCGGCGCACGCTGCCCAGTCGATCGGCGACAGCAATAGGAAGAACGGCAGCGCGGCAGCGTTGGCGAGCAGGATCAGCGCGCGGTTGAGGCCATTGAGCCGTTGCAATGTGTCTGAGATCCCGAGCCCCAGGATCGCCAGCATCATCACCCCTGCGGCGGCACCGAAGTAGGCCGCGTACAGGCACCCACCCGCGACGGCGGCCACGAGTGGCAGCGAGAGTTGGTGCGCGTCGGTGCGCCGCGTTTCGAGCCGTGCGCGCAACAGGGGACCGGTCGCCAGCAACGCGCATGAGATCAGCACAAGGAACGGGACAACAGACTCGAAGGTGCCTTCACCACCCACGGTGAGCAGCGTCACCCCGGCGGCAGCGCCGAGTGCGCCCGGTAGCGCGAGTGCTCGTACCCGCGGCGCCTGGCCTTCCAGGTGCCGGCGATAGCCGTACGCGATTGACGTATAGCCGGGCAGATGCGCCACGGCGTTTGTGACGTTCGCCGTCAGCGGCGGGACGCCGAGACCTATCAGTACGGGAAATGAGATCAGAGAGCCGCCGCCCGCAAGGGCGTTGATCGCACCCGAAAGCAGCCCGACGCCGATGAGGATCGCGGTGTCAGACAGGGCGCTCTATGCCATCGGAAGCGCGGCGCCCTTGGGCTTGATCTGCTGGATCTCGATCGGGTTCTCCGGCGCGATCGTCTGAAGCGTCGGTAGCGACGGCGGCGGGAAGAGCGCCGTCAGGCCACGCGCCGTCTGGCGCAGAGCTTGTGCCGCGGGGTCGTCGCCGTCGGTGATCACGAGCGGCATGCCCGCATCGGCCTGCTCACGGAGCGGCATCGTCAGCGGGATCTTGCCGAGCAGCGGCACGTCGAGCTCGTCGGCAAGTTCCTGGCCGCCGCCCTCGCCGAACAGTTGAAAACGCTGTCCGTCGGGGGTCGTGAAGCCGGACATGTTCTCGACGACGCCGGCGATCTCGAGCGACACCTTGTGGGCCATCTCCGCGGCACGGCGCGCGACCTTCTGGGCGGTCGGCTGCGGCGTCGTGACGAGCAGGAAGCGTGCGTCGGGGAGCAGCTGCGCGAGCGTCATCGAGACGTCGCCGGTGCCCGGCGGAAGGTCGACGAGCAGCACGTCGAGCGCGCCCCAATCGACGTCCTCGAGGAACTGCGTCAAAGCCTTGTGCAGCATCGGTCCGCGCCAGACGACGGCGGAGTCCTCTTCGACGAAGAAGCCGATCGACATGATCTTCACGCCGTTGACCTCGATCGGGATTATCTTGCGATCCGCCGACACGGCCGGACGATCGGAGCCCAGGCCGAACATGCGCGGGATCGAGTAGCCCCACACGTCGGCGTCCAGGATGCCGACCTTCTTGCCGTCTTCGACGAGCGCCGCGGCGAGGTTCGCGGTGACCGTCGACTTGCCGACTCCGCCCTTGCCGGAACCTACGCAGATGACGTTCTGTACCTGTGCAAGCGCGCCGGATGGCAGCGTGCCGCCGCCAAGCTTGCGCTGCAGGTCGCCCTTCTCGGAGTCTGAGAGGACATCGAACGTGACGGCCACGTTCTCGACCCCGTCGAGTTCGCGCACGGCGCCCGCGACGGCGGTTTCGAAGTGGTTGCGGATCGGGCAGCCGGCTGTTGTCAGCGAGACCATCACGGCGACTGACGCGCCGGAGATCTCGATCGACCTGACCATCCCGAGTTCGACGATGTTCTCGCGCAGCTCGGGATCGATCACGACCTCGAGCGCCTTGAGGATTTCTTCCTTTGTGGGCATCACGGCTGATTGTAGGAACTAGGAGTTCGGCTTACTCGACCGGCAACGTCGCCACTTCCGCCAGGCCCTGGGTGGTCAACGCGCAGATCACCGGACCGTGCGCCACGAGATCCAGCGGCGCGGAAAGCGGATCGGACGCGTCATGTCCGAACTGGACCAGGCCGCCGGTCTCGCGGATGATCAGCTGTGCTGCCGCAGCGTCGATCGATCGACAGCCGCGCAGGGAGACCATCCCGTCGACGTTGCCGTTGGCGACCTGGCACATCGAGACCGCGATCGTCCCCAGTGCGCGGATCCGGAAGGCGACCCGTTCGAGGTCGTCGGCGGCGGCCTTCATCAGGAGCGGCCACGCCGCCTCGATCGCGACGATCTCAAGCCGGCCGTCGCCGGACCTGCGTTCGGCGCTCGCGACGATCGGCTCGTCGTTGAGGAACCCGCCGCCGCCGAGCTCTGCGCGCCACTCGTCGTCGGTGCCGAAGTCGAATACGTACGCGAACACGACGTCGGCCATCGTCGGGCCGGACGCGACAGCGATCGACAGCGCGTGGTGGGTGATCCGGCGCTTGGCGTTGAGCGAACCGTCGATAGGGTCGATGATCACCAGCAGCTCGTCCGACCCGAAGCTGACGACTCCGCGCTCCTCGGAGACCGCCGTGAAGCGCACGCCGGCAGCCGCCAGCTCCTCGAGCTCGTCGAACACGCACTGCTCGGCCTCGGCGTCGATCACCAGCGTGCGATCACCGCCCTCGCCGAGCCCGCCCACCTCGGTCACGCGTTCGGAGCTCGCCGGTGTCTGCTGCAGAACGGCGCGGACGCCGGCCGTCGCGCGCCTGCAAAGAGCGAGCCAATCGTGCTTGAGCGCTGCGTCTGGCGAACTCACCGGCGGCATACTAAGAGCGTGGATCGCGTGAGCAGCCATTCGGGTGGGCCGCTGGCCGTGCTCGGTGGCGCCGGGAGTGGCAAGTCGACAGCGTTGATCGAGCGCTTCTGCGCGTTGGCGGAGCGCGGCGCGGCACCGGAGACGATCCTGTTGCTGACGCTCGACGGGGCTGCGGCGGACAGCGCGCGGCTCGAGATCGAGCAACAGCTCGCGCCGCGTGGCTTCTCCGAGCTGCACGTGCTCCCGTTCCACGCTTTCTGCGCACGGCTGCTGCGAGATGAGGCACTGGAAGCGGGCATCGACCCCTTGATGATCCCCGCAAGCGCGGCGGATCGCCTCGCGCTGCTGCTCGGACGCGTCGACGAACTGACACTGCGCCTGCATGACTTCGGAGGCAGCCCGGCGCGGCTGCTTGGCGCCGTCATTGCCCGCATCGATCTGCTGAAGGCCGAGGGCATCGATGCCAAGCGCTTCAGCACCTGGGCGCAGGAGCTGCCGGATGGCGACGAGTCCGAGCGCGAACGCGAATTCGCAGGGCTCTTCACGAGCCACGATCGGATGCTCGCGGAGCAGGGCGCGATCGATCACGGCGATCTCGTGCTGCGGGCCACGCGGCTGCTGCAGGACGTCCCGCACGTGCGCGCGCGAACCTCGGCGCGCTACCTGCACGTGCTCGCCGACGACGCCCACGACGCGTCGCCCGCGCAACTGCGGCTGCTGACACTGCTCGCCGCCGAACACGGCGATCTCGTCGCCACTTTCGATGACGATCAGGCGCTGTCGGCACCCTCCGCCGGGGCCGCTTCGAATTTCGAGGCGCTGATCGCGGCCGGCGCGGAGCGGCTGGAACTCGGGGCTTCGCGGCGAATCCCACGGCAGGTGGCCGCCGCCGCGCACGCCGTCGTCGAGCCGGCGGCGCGACGCATCGCCAAGCAGCTGGAAGGCACCGACGCAGAGGGCGAGGTCCGTTTCTGGCGCTGCGTCAACGAACGCGCTCAGGCGCAGTCGGTGGCGGCGGCGATTGAGCGGCTCGTCCATGACGGCGTCGACCCGGGTCAGATCGGCGTGATTGTGCGCTCCGTGCGGCGCGAGGGCCAGGCGGTGGCGGTCGCCCTCAACGAGCGCGCGATCGCGCACGAGCTTGTCGGCGCGTCGGCGTTCTTCGCGCACACCGAGGTACGTGACGTGCTCTCGTGGCTGCGGCTGCTCGTCGATCCTGGCGACTCTGCGGCCGTTGTGCGCGCGCTGTCGCGACCGCCGATCCAGCTGCAACCTGCCGATCTGGCGCGCTGCGTGCAGATTGCGCGGCGGCGCAAGCTCGACATGGTGTCGGCGCTCGTGGCGGCGACCGAGTCTCCGCAGTTGCCGCCGGAGGCGCGCGAGCGCGTGCTCGGCTTCCTGAAGCTGCACCGCGCCGCCGCGGCCGCGCTCGACTCGACGCGGCCGGATCTGTTCGTGCACCGCCTGATCGAACGCCTCGGCGTGCGGCGCGCGCAACTCTTCGCGGCACAGGCGGACGTCGTCGAGCGGCTCGTCTCGCTCGCGCGTGTCGGAGAACTCGCGACCGGTTATGCACGGCGCGCGCCGCAGGCGACCGCGCGCGATTTCGCGGGCTGGCTCGCCGCGATCGCCGAGGCCGGCATGCAGGAGGACGACGGTGACGGCCGTGGCTCCGGTCGCGAGCACGTCGTCGCGGTGATCGGGATGGACGGCGCGCGCGGTGCCGAGTTCGACCACGTCTTCGTGCTTGGACTGCAGTCGGCGCGGATGCCCGGAGCGCGTGAACAACCTCTGGACGCGCTGCCGGCCGACCTGCTCGAGCAGTCGCCGCACGACGATCACGCGGCTGAGATGCGCCGCATGCTGCACGTCGCGATGACGCGCGCGCGAGAAACCTTGACGCTGGCCTATCCGGCGCGCTCAGAACGCGGCGCGCTGCGACCGCCGTCGCCCTTTGTCGAGGAGGCGCGGGCCGCTGTAGACGGTGAGTGGGAGGATCGGGAAGAGGAGCTCTTCGGACCCGACGAGGCGATGCAGGCGCTCTTCTCCGAGTTGCGCGACGAGCTGATCGGGACGCTCCCGCGTACCGCCGCACGCCTCGGGGAACTACGCCTGGACACCGACCTCGACGTCGCTCACGGCGTCACGCGTTACCTCGAGCTGCTCAAACTCGCGGCGATCATCGGGCGCCCGGACGGCCAGCCGGTCGCGGAAGCGCTGGCGACGGCAAACGCGGCGATCGAACAGGCGGCGACCGCGGCGCAGCGCGAGGTGCTCCACACGTCCAACCTCGACGAGCTGCTGCAGGAGGCGGAGCGTGACGCACGTGTACGCGCCAACGAGGTTGCCGCGCGCGACCAGCCGTCGCTTGAGCAGTTCCTGCCACGTCGTGGCGAAGGACTCGCGCTCTCGGCCTCGGACATCGAGACCTACCGCTCGTGCCCGCTCAAATACAAGTTCGCGCGCGTGTTCCGGATCCCTCAAGAGCCGACGACCTATCAGCGTTTCGGGATCGTCGTGCACCAGGTGCTCGAGCGCTACCACCAGACCGGCGGCGCGACTGTGGATGAGCTGCTCGGTCTGCTCGACGCCGCCTGGCGACGCGGTGGCATGGGCGGATCGGATGAGGAGCGCCAGCTGCACGGCAAGGCCGTGGACGCTTTGAACAGGTACCACGCCCGCACGAGCGAAGAGGATTCCGAGCCGCTGTGGTTCGAGAAGGGCTTTCAGTTCCAGCTCGGCCCGCACGTGTTGCGCGGTCGCGTGGACCGCGTCGACCGGCTCAAGGACGGCTCGGTGGAGCTGATCGACTACAAGACCGGGCGCCCGAAGGCGCAGGAGCAGCTACGCGATGACGTGCAGCTCTCGCTGTACGCGATCGCCGCGCGTGAAGCCTGGGATGAGATCTCCTCCCAGCAGGCGTATCTCTACGTGCTCGACGACGAGAAGGTGCAGGTCCCGACCGATCAGATCGACCCGCAGTGGATCGAGGAGACCGTGCGCGAGGTCGGCGACGGCATCCTCTCGCAGGGCTTCGAGCCGACGCCGTCGTTTACGACCTGCTCCTGGTGCGACTACCGGATCGCCTGTCCGGCGGCTGAACGCTGAATTCTGCGGATCTGTTGCTCGAGTTCCGCGGGCGAGTCGACGACCAGCGAAGCGCCCGCCTCGCGTAGCTGCGCCTCGGTGCCGATTCCCCAGCTGACGCCGATCGGGATCAGCGCGTGCATCAGCGCGCCCTCGATGTCAAAGCGCGTATCGCCGATCATCACCGCGCTCTCGTACTGCACCAGCGAGATCGCGCGCCGCATCGTCTCGATCTTGGTTTCCGACGGATCGGACTGGGGCGGGCCGACGACGGCGACGAAGCGGTGACGCAGATCGAGTGCTTCGAGCAGGGCGCTGGCGAGCTCGACCGGCTTTGATGTCGCGACGACGAGCGGTAAATCGGCGGCGAGCGACTCAAGCAGGGCCGGGATCCCTTCGAACACATCGGTCAGGCGGGCGGCATCAGCGTACGCGTGTTCGTAGTACGACACGACGCAACGCGCTACGAGATCCGGCGCCACGAGCAACTCGAAGGTGCTCGGCAATGGCGGTCCAATGCGCGGGATGAGCGCTTCGGCAGGCCGTGGCGGCTGGCCGTTGTCCTGTAGCGCCGCATTGACCGACGACACGAACGCGCGCCGTGAATCGATCAGGCAGCCGTCGAGATCGAAGAAGACAGCGAGGGGACTCGCCTCCTGACTCAACGCTCGAACTACAGCTTCGGGTGGTTCGGCGGGTCTTCCGGAGGCTGCTGGCGCAGGAAGCGCTGGAAGTCGCGCGCGATCAGATCACCGGATGGCAGCTGCGCGGGGTCGATCTCCTCGGCCTCTTCCTCGGCAGCGCGCTCGAGGCGCTCGACGAACTCCTGCACGTCGGGATCTGCCTGGACCGCGAGCGTGACCTGGCGCTCGTACTCCTCTGACGCGCCTTCGAGCTCCGACGCATCGACGGAGACGCCGACGAGCGATTCGAGCTTCCGCACGAGTGCGAGCGCGGCCTTCGGATTGGGCGCTGCGGCGACGTAGTGGGGCACGGCCGCCCACAGCGAGGCGGTCGGAATGCCCGCCTCCGCGCAGGCAGCGCTGACGACGCCGACGATGCCAGTCGGCCCTTCGTAGCTGCTGCGCTCGAGTGACAGGCGCCGCGTCAGCGCCTCGTCCGAGGAGGTGCCGGAAACGTGCACCGGCGTCGAGTGCGGCACGTCAGCGAGCAATGCGCCGAGCGTCACGATCATCTGCACGCCCAGTACCTCGGCGACGTCGACGATCAGCTTCGTGAAGCCCTGCCAGCGGAAGCTCGGCTCGGGGCCGGCGAGCAGAATCAGATCGCGGGGCGCGCGCGGGCAGCGGACTTCGAACATCTCGACGCCCGGCCATTCGATCTGCCTGATCTGCTCGTCGTCGAAGGTGACCTTCGGACGCACGGACTGGTAATCGTAGAACTCCTCGGGGTCGATCTGCGCGAACCGAGTGGCATTCAGCGAGGTGCCGACGAAGCGCAGCGCGGCGGAAGCCGCGTCACCGGCATCGTTCCAACCGGTGAACGCACATACGAGGGCCGGGGCCCGGAGGCCGTCAGGCCTGCTTTCCCAGATCAGGGGCTGCATCTGATTGCAGGCTAGTGCCAAATTTCATCCTTCCGGGTGGAGGCCCGTTCGCAGGACGCCCCTGCGATGATCCTGCTGTGACCGACCAGACCATCGCGACGTTCCGGCCCGGCGATGAGGTCGCAGGGGTGTTCGCGTGCGTCCGCAAGGACAGGCTCGTGGCGCGGACCGGCTCCCCGTACCTCGCTCTGGAACTCCGCGACAGCTCGGGGGCGATCCCGGCGCGCGCCTTTCGGGACGCGGACGCACTCGCCGGGCGCTTCGATCGTGGCGACCTGGTGCGTGTCACAGGTCGCGTCGAGCGCTTCCGCGAGGAGCTGCAGCTCGAAGTCGCGACGATCGTGCGCGCCCAGGCCGACGAGGCCGATCCCGAGGAGTTCCTCCCGGTTGCCTACCGCGACCGTGATGAGCTCGAAGGCTTTCTGGAACACCTCGCCGGAGAGGTCCACGACCCCGACTACCAGGCGCTGCTCGCGGCGCTGCTCGCGGACGAGGCTCTACGCGCCGAGTGGCGTCGCGCGCCGTGTTCACGCAACGGCCACCACGCCTACCTCGGCGGCCTGCTCGAGCACACGGTGGCCGTCGGGACGCTCGCGCTCGAAGCCTGCCAGCTGCATGTGAAGGTCAACAGCGATCTTCTGATCACAGCCGCGCTCGTCCACGATCTCGGCCGCACCCGCGAGTTCGAGTACGGCGCCGACATCACGATCTCGGACGAAGGCCGCCTCCTCGGGCACATCGAGCTCGGGCTACGTCTGCTCGACGGTTACGCGCAGCAGGTCAAGCTCCCGCGCGAAAAGTGGCTCGCGCTCGCGCATTGCGTGCTCACGCACCATGGCGCCGACGCGTCCGGCCAGCGCCGTTTCGGCTCGGTTGAGGCGATCGCGCTGTATCGCCTCAACGCCGTCGACGCGGCGATCAAGGGCGCCGTCGAGCACGGGGTCGGACTGGACTAGACAACGATCTGCTGTGTTTCGTGGGCGTGTCGCCCTCTAACTGCAGCGGATCGTCAGACGGGGCGCTCCGGCGCCAACGCATTGCGCACCAGCTTGTAGGCCACGAACAGCAGAAACCCCGCAAAGCCGAGCTGGACCGTGCGTTCGGGCAGCACGTTCACCAACGCGACGCCCCCGATCGCCCCGGGAATCGCGAGCGCGCCGACCAGTAGACCGTCTCTGACACGCAGGTTGCCGTAGCTCTGCTGGCGCCAGGCGCCAACGATCGCGACCGGCACGATCGCCAACAGCGAAGTCGCCTCGGCCTCGACATGCCCGAGGTCCATGAAGATCACGAGCGCGGGAACGAACAGCGCGCCACCGCCGATGCCGAGCATCCCGGCGGCGACGCCCGCCAGAGCGCCGATCAGGATCGCTTCGATCACCGCAGGACCAGGGAGACCGCGGTCGCTACGAGGACAGCGGCGAACAGCAGCGAGACGGCCTTGGCGGGCACTCGTTGCTGAAGCCAGGTGCCGGCGAGGACTCCGCCGATCGCCGGGACCCCGACGAGCACGCCCTTCTCAATGTCGACGTTGCCATAGGCGCCCTGGGTTCCTGCGGCGACCGCTGCGATCAGGACGATCGCCAACAGCGACGTGCCGGTCGCCTCGCGTTCACCGTATGCGAGCCACACGATCAGCAGTGGCACGATCACCGTCCCGCCGCCGACTCCGAACAGCCCCGAGAACACCCCCGCTGCGGTACCGATGACTGCAAGCAAGGCGACTCTGCGCGCACCGTCTGGGCCGTCGATTGCGCCCGCGGATGCCGGTGCAGACATGGCTGCGATCATAGCCCCGCATGGATCTCGCGAACCTGGCGCAGACGCTCGCTCCGCTGACGGCCACGCCGGCTCGCTCGGGCGTCCTGCTGGACGTTGACGGGACCCTCGCGCCGATCGTCGCCAACGCGCACGAGGCGACGGTCCCGCAGGCGACGCGCGACGCGCTCGCCGCGGTCGCGGAGCGGTACGGGCTGGTCGCGTGTGTCACGGGGCGCCAGGCGATGATCGCCCGCGCGATGGTCGGCCTGGAGTCGATCACCTACTTCGGCAACCACGGCAGCGAGCTGCTTCCGGCCGGCGGCGACGAAGCCGTCGTCGCGCCCGATGCCGCGGAATGGACCGA
This sequence comes from Baekduia sp., assembly GCA_035554055.1. Classification (GTDB taxonomy): domain Bacteria; phylum Actinomycetota; class Thermoleophilia; order Solirubrobacterales; family Solirubrobacteraceae; genus Baekduia. The sequence continues at coordinate 18,392 of DATMIZ010000164.1, forward strand.
TCGCGTCAAGGCGTTCAGCCGGCGCGCTTGGGAAGACTTCGAGCTGGAGGGAGCCGGAGTCAGGCCCGAGGACAAGGGTGCGATCCAGGGCTTTCACTGGCGCGGCGCGCCGGATGAGGCGGCCGCGGAAGCGATGGTGCGGCGGGTCGCACACGCGGCCCAGGAGGAGGGTCTCGGAATCCACTGGGCCAAGAAGATTCTCGAGGTGCGGCCCGCCGTCGAGTTCAGCAAGGGCAGCGCAGTCGGCCATCTCCTGGGCGAAGCCGACCTGGATGCGGCGATGTTCTGCGGTGACGACGTGACCGACCTGCACGCGTTCGAAGAACTCGACGAGGCGGTCGCGCGCGGGCATCTTCGACATGCGTTCAAGATCGGCGTCGACTCACCCGAAGCACCGCCCGGATTGGCGCCGGCGTCCGACATCCTGCTCGCGGGCACCGAAGAGATGCGAGCCTTACTGGAGCTGCTGGCCGCCTGATGCGCTTCGTCGACTTCCTCAAGACAACCGTCCTGCTCTGCGCCGGTGCCGCGACCACGCTCGCCGTCCTGACCGTCGTCTCTGCCGGCCGCGACCAGAACGACACGATCGTTTTCTACCTTGCCGGCTGGTGGCTCGTCGCCGCGCTGATCGGCGGATACCTCGGTCGGCACCGGCAGGCGAGCTCCCCGATCGCAAAGCTGCTCGCCGACTCGCACGCGGCGACGATGATGCCGGACATTCGCCCGATGGCGATCGTCATCAACCGGCTGTGGCCGCTGTTTCTATGCGTCCTCGCTGCGGCCGCGCTGTCATTTGTCGCGCCGCAGATTCCGGGCATCGCGACCGGCTTTGTGATCATCTGGTCGCTGATCTGGCGCCATCAGGACGCGGCCGTCTTGGCGATCGAAGGACGCGACGGCGTCACGTTCTTCATCGAGCCGACCTCATTCTTGAGACCGATGAAACTCCAGCGGATGCCGGGACTGCGGCGCGAGGTGCCGAGTTGATCGATGTACTGATCGTCTCGCTCGGTTCGACGACCGGCGGACGCACTTCAGACGACGAGTTCGCGGCATCGCTGCAACGGGCCGGAGCGCGCACGGCTCTTGTGCGGGCATCGCCGCAGCCAGACGTGCGCACATATGCGCTCACCGATCTGGTCTGGGCGCGGGCGGCCCGCCGCGCCGCGCGCCACGGAATCCAGGAGTACGAGCCCCGCGTCGTCGTCTATTCGACGACGACCGCAGCACTGCTGTGGCCACTCAAGGGCGCGATCCGGTTCGACGCGCTCTGTCCGGTCACCCGTCCAGGCCGTCACGGCATCTGGCAGCGGAGTCGCGAACACAGACGACTCGAGCAAGCCAGTTTGCTGATCCCTGTCGACGAGTCCTCGCTACAGGGGGCTGGGGTCACCGGCACCCCGAGCGTCGTCGTCCCGATCCCGGTCGAGTCGTCCGCGGGCGCCGGCAGCTATGCCCCGAGCCGTGACATCGCGGCTGTCACTTATCAATCCGATCCTGAGATGAAGGGTCTGGATTTTCTGCTGGAAGCCTGGGAGCAGGTCCGCCGTGAAGGTGAGGAACTCGTCGTTGCGGGGCTCGAACGCGAGAACAGGGATGGCGTTCGGTTCGTGGGACGGCTGGAGCGCGCCGAGTACCGGGCGCTGCTGCGCCGCTCCAAGCTCTTTGTGATCGCGCCAAAGCGTGAGGGCTACGGGATCGCGCAGCTCGAAGCCCTCGCCGACGGCTGTCGGCTGGTCACCACGCGTGCCGACGGCCCGTACGTCGCGCTGTCGATACTCGAGCGCATCGACCCCGCCGCGATCGCCAGCAGGGAGGACTTCCCAGCCGCGATCAGGGTCGCCCTCGACAGCGTCGACGAGGACGGTCAGTGGGCGGCTCAGGCAGCAAGGGAGCTCACCGCCTTTCGCCGCGACAGGATCGATCAGGTCGTGGCGACGGAACTGCTGCCTCGCCTGCTGCGCTAGTAACGACTACCGGCCGCGGAGTTTCTGGAGCTCCGGCCACGAGCGTGTGTTGGCGACGTCGTCCTTGGTGATCCAGGCGCGTCGTGCCGTCGCGACGCCCCACTTGATGACGTATTGGGTGTCAGCGCCATGAGCGTCTGAATTGATCACGAGCTTCACACCGCCCGCGACGGCGGCGCGCGCGTGCGTCTCGTTGAGGTCGCGGCGGTTGACGTTGCCGTTGATCTCGAGGCAGGTGTTCGTCCTCGCGGCAGCCGCGATCACAGCCTCCATGTCGAAGTCGTAGGGCTCGCGCCGGCCGATAAGTCGCCCGGTCGGGTGGCCGATCTCGTCCACAAGCGGGTGCTCGATCGCGGTCACGATGCGCTTGGTCATCTCCGCCGGCTTGGTCCTGAAGTTCGTGTGGATGGAGCAGACGACCCAGTCGAGTTGCTGCAGCAGCTCGTCGTCGTAGTCGGGCAGCCCGTTCGGCAGGATGTTCGATTCGGTGCCGATCAGGATCTTGATGCCGTCGATCGCGGCGTCGGCCTTGCGGACCTTCTCGATCTGGCGCTTGAGCTGGTCAGGCGAGACCTCGTCGCCGAAGCCGTGGGTGGCGGAGTGATCGGTGATGCAGATGTACTCGTAGCCGCGGTCGAGCGCGCCACGCGCCATCTCCTCGATCGAGTTGCGGCCGTCCGAAGCTGTTGTGTGGCAGTGAAGGTCGCCCTTGAGGTCGGCAACCGTGATCAGCTCCGGCGGCGTGAAGCCGGGATCGAGTTCGCCGCGATCCTCGCGCAACTCCGGCTCGATGTACGGCAGTCCGAGCAGCTCGTAGACCTCCGCCTCGGTCCGGCAGGTGGTGGTCTCGCCGGTGGCGTCATCGAGGATGCCGTATTCGGATACGTGCAGTCCCTTCTTGACCGCCTGGGTGCGGAGCGTCTCGTTGTGGTGCTTTGAGCCGGTGAAGTGCTGGAGCAGGTTGCCGAACGCCGCCGGTGGCACGATGCGCAGATCGATCGGGATCCCGCTGTGGGTCATGGCGCGAGCGCCCTTCGTGCCGTCCGTCGACGCTGACTCGATCAGGTCGAGCGTGCCGAGCGCCTTGATCAGCGCGGCCGGGTCGTCTGACGACACCACGATGTCGAGGTCCTTCACCGAGTCCGCGCGGCGCCGCGCGCCGCCTGCAAGCTCGACTTCGACGGCCGCGGGCTGCGCACGCAGGAAATCGACGATCGCTTCGCCGGTCTCGATCGCGCGATCGAGCAGCACGCGCGTGCGCGGGGCGTCCGCCACGCCTGCCGCGATCGACTCGAGCACCTGCTGTTCGAACTTCGCGCCGAAGCCCTTCAGCTCGCTCAGCTTGCCGGCCTCGGCGGCGGTCTTGAGGGCCTCCAATGAGTCGATGCCGGCCTCGTCATAGAGGCGTCTGACGCGCTTTGCGCCGACGCCCGGGAGCCGTGTGATCGCGACGAGGCCCGCCGGATACTTTGCCCGCAGCTTTGCCGTCGAGGGGATCACGCCGTCTTCGATCAGCGCGACGATCTTCTCCTCCAGCGTCGCGCCGATTCCCTTCAACTGCGTCGCCTTGCCGGCGCGGGCGAGGGCGGCGACCGAGCTCGGTGCTTCACGGACGACCTTCGCCGCGGTGCGGTACGCGAGCACGCGGTGGACGATCGCGCCGTCGAGCTCGTAGAGATCCGCGAGCTCGTCGAAGGCCTCTGCGATCTGCGTGTTCGTCGGATCGGTCGCCATGCGTCAACCCTATGTCCTAGTGGGCCGACCCACTCCTCCTCAAGCGTGAGCTCCGAGGGCCGACTCCACTGATGTGGACTCACATGACTTCGTGCTGGTCGAGGGGCTGCGCGGTACGCGCGGGATCCTCAACGATTGGAACCACCGGCCGCTGAAGATCGTGGGGCCATGGCTGCTCGGCGCGCTCGCGATCGCGCTCGCGCTGCTCGGCACTGTGCTGCTGATCGCCACGACAATGCGGCCCGATCCGACGCCGTTCACGATCTCCGGCCTGAACTCGCATGCCAGCGTCGATGATGTGTTCCACATCCTTTTCAAGAACGGTCTCGTGCTCGCCCTGCACGGCTTCGCCTGCGTGGCCGGCTTCATCGCCGGCAGCTCGCTGCCCGCCGAGGCGGAGCGCTATTCCGGCCATTGGCGCTGGATCCACGACAAGGCCGGACCGCTCGCGATCGCGTTCGTGTCCGCCGCGACGCTCTTCTCACTTCTGACGCAGGCCTACGCGCTTGGTGACATCGCCGCGACGACAGCCAACTACCTGCACATGCCGCCAGGGACCCTGTTGCTCGGGCTTTCCCTACACGCGATTCCGGAACTCACGGCGCTGTTCCTGCCGCTGGCGGCGTGGATCATCGCGAGCCGCCGCGACGAATGGGACCACCTACTCGCGGCGACCTTCGTGACGGTCGGATTCGCCGTGCCGGTGCTGATCCTCTGCGCCGTCGTCGAGGTCTACCTGAGTCCCGATCTCGTCCTCGCGCTCCGCGGGTAGGGTTGTCCGGACCGGCCCGAAAGTGGCCGGATTGCCTCGCTTTACTTTGTATAGTCAAGGAGGTAATCCAGGACATCTCCGAGGAGGACAACAACGATGGGCACGCTGAACGCAGTTACCGATTCGAACTTCCAGGCCAACGTTCTCGAGGCCGATGGACCCGTGCTCGTCGATTTCTGGGCCCCCTGGTGCGGCCCCTGCCGCGTCGTCGGGCCGATCCTTGAGGAGATCGCGGGCGAGAAGCCCGACCTGACGATCGTCAAGCTCAACACGGACGAGAATCCCCAAGTTGCCGCTAACTACCAGATCCTCTCGATCCCGACGATGATCCTCTTCAAGAATGGCGCCGAGGTGAAGCGAATCACCGGCGCCTACCCGAAGAAGAAGCTCGAAGCAGAGCTGGACCCGGCGCTGGTCTAGGCAGGCGCGCGGGTGACGGAGATCCGCAGCTCGAGGCCTTCGATCGGAGCCGGATCGCCGCCACCGTCGAGGTCATAGCTGACGCTCGTCGCGAGCACCTCGCCCGTGACGTAGGCCTCGTGCTCGCGGGCTGCGTCGAGCAGCGTCGGATCGCCGCCCAGCGACAGCGAGATCCGGTCTGACACGTCGAGCCCGGAGTCCTTGCGCTGGTTCTGCACGGCGCGTACGACCTCGCGCGCCAGTCCTTCGCGCTTGAGCGCGTCGTCGATTGCGAGCTCCAGCGCGACCGCGTGGCCCGCTTCGCGCTCGACCTGAAAGCCCTCCAGTGGCTGCAGCGACAGCAGCAGGTCGTCTGCGCCGAGCTCGTGGTCGTGGCCGTCGATCGAGACGCCGACAGTGCCACCCTCGCGCAGCGTCGCCGCCACCTTGTCGGCGTCGAATGCGTCGACGGCCGTCGCGATCTGTGGCATCGACTTGCCGAAGCGCGGCCCGAGCGTGCGGTAGTTCGGCTTGAGCGCATAGGAGCCGAGCTCGTCCGCTTCGGAGACGAAGCGGATCGCCTTGACGTTGAGCTCTTCCCGCACGATGTCGGCGTGGCGCTCGATCGCGTCGCGTTCGGCGCCGGCGGCCACGACGACTGCCTCGTGCAGTGGCTGCCGGATCTTCACCTTCGCGGTGCCGCGCGCGCGCAGCCCGAGCGCCACGGCCTCGCGCGCGGTCGCCATCTCGCGCTCAAGCTGCTCGTCGCGCGGGAACGCGCCGGCCTCGGTCCAGTCGCAGAGGTGCACCGACGGCTCTGACCCGTCGAGGTTGTCCCACAGCTCGTCGGCGATGAACGGGCAGAACGGCGCCAGCAGCTTCGCGACCTCGAGCAGGCAGGTGCGCAGCGTCGCGAATGCCGCCTTGTCGCCCTCCCAGAAGCGTCGCCGTGAGCGGCGGACGTACCAGTTGGAGAGATCGTCGACGAACGCCGCGATCGCGCGCGCGGCAGTCGTCGCGTCGTAGTCGTCGAGCCGTTCGGTGACCTCTGCGATCGTCGCGCTCAGGCGGGAGAGGGCCCAGCGATCGAGATCGGACTCGATTGCGACGTAGTCATCCCAGCCACCGGCCGGCCCGGGAGCTCCCGCCGATTCAGCCGCGTTCTCGTAGAGAACGTAGAACCCGTACGTGTTCCACAGCTGCTTGAGGAACAGGCGGACGCCCTCGCCGATCGACTCGGTACTGAAGCGATAGCCGTCCCACGGCTGCTTTGCGGAGAAGAAATACCAGCGGAAGGCGTCCGCGCCGTAGGTGTCGATGACGTCCCACGGCACGACGATGTTGCCCTTGGACTTCGACATCTTCTGACCGTCGGCGTCGAGGATGTGGCCGACGCAGACGACGTTCTTGTACGGCGCCTCGTCGTTCAGCAGCACCGAGACCGCCAGCAGCGAATAGAACCAGCCGCGCGTCTGGTCGATCGCCTCACAGATGAAGTCGGCCGGGAACTGGCTGCGCTGCAGCGCCTCGTTCTCAAACGGCGCGTGGTACTGCGCCCATGGCATCGCGCCGGAGTCAAACCAGACGTCGATCACTTCGGGAACGCGCGTCATCGTCCCGTCGCATTTGGTGCAGCCGAACGTGACGTCGTCGACGTACGGGCGATGGACGTCTTCGAGTTTGCCGCCCGACAACTCCTCGAGTTCGGCGATCGAGCCGGCGACATGGAGGTGGCTCGGATCGCGGTCACAGCGCCAGACCGGCAGCGGTGTGCCCCAGTAGCGCTCGCGCGAGATCGCCCAGTCGATGTTGTTCTCGAGCCAGTCGCCGAAGCGGCCGTGCTTGATGTGCTCCGGATGCCAGGAGACCGTGTCGTTGGCGGCGATCAGGCTGTCGCGCACCTTCGTCGTCGCGATGTACCAGGACGGCTTGGCGTAATAGATCAGCGGCGTGTTGCAGCGCCAGCAATGCGGATAGGAGTGCTCGAACATCCCTGTCTTCAGCACGCGTCCGCGGGCCTGTAGGTCGGCGATCAGGTCGGCGTCGGCATCCTTGACAAAGCGATCCTCGAAGCCGGCGATCCGATCGTCAAACGTCCCGTCGAGCTTTACCGGGTTGACGATCTTCAGGGCGTACTGACCGCCGACGCGGTAATCGTCTTCGCCGAAGGGCGGCGCGATGTGGACGATGCCGGTGCCGTCCTCCGCCGACACGAAATCGCCGAGGACGACCGTGTGTCCGCGCTCGCCGTACTCGTCGGAGGCGATGTATGGGAACGGAGGCTCATAGCTGACGCCGTCAAGCGCGGCGCCGGGAAAGCGGTCGAGGATCTTCACCTCGTCGCCGAGCACGCGCTGGACCAGCGCTTCGGCCAGCACGACAGGAGCGTCGAGCGCGCCGGCCTTGGCGCGCACATAGAGCAGCTCGGGATCGACCGCGGCGGCCGCGTTGGCCGGCAGCGTCCAGGGCGTCGTCGTCCACACGAGCAACTCGTCGCCCGCTTGAAGGGGACCGCCGTCCGCGGCCACAGGGAAACGGACGTAGACCGAAGGGTCCTCGCGGTCCTTGTAGCCGAGGGCGAGCTCGTGGGAGGAGAGCGCGGTGCCGCAGCGCGGGCAGTACGGGACGACCCGGTGGCCCTCGTACAGCAGGTCCTTCTCGGCGATCTGCTTCAGCGCCCACCAGACGGATTCGACGTAGCTGTCGTCGAGCGTGCGATACGCGTCATCGACGTCGACCCAGTACCCGATGCGCTCGGTGAGCGCCGTCCAGTCCTCGAGGTACTCGAAGACCGACGCGCGGCATTTCGCGTTGAACTCCGCGATGCCGTACTCCTCGATCTCCTTCTTGTCGTCGATCCCGAGCTGCTTCTGCACCGCGATCTCGACCGGCAGGCCGTGACAGTCCCAGCCGCCCTTGCGGTAGGAGTAGAAGCCGCGCATGGTCTTGTAGCGCGGGAAGATGTCCTTGAACACGCGCGCCAGGACGTGGTGCGAGCCGGGCCGGCCGTTAGCCGTCGGCGGGCCTTCGTAGAAGACGAACGGCTTCGCGCCCTCGCGGCGGCGCATCGACTCGTTGTAGATGTCGCGGCCGCGCCAGCGCTCGAGGATCTGCTCTTCCAGCTGTGGGAAGTTGGCGTCTTTGGGCAGGGGGCGATGCGGCACGACGGTTGAGTCTAGGTAACGTCAGAGGCGATGCGGATGGGGGCGGTGCTGGCGCTCGTGGCGGGAGCACTCGTGTTCTTCATCGCCGCGTTGGGCCTCGCGATCTACTTCACCCGCGACGAGGACAACATCCAGGCCGACAACGTGCTGGCCGAGAACTTCACCAAGGCCGTGACGCTCGCGCCGGAGAACGGCAACGTCGTGCGATTGCCCGCCGTGGCGCGGTTCGACTGGGATCGCGTGCTGGTCGTGCAGCCCGGCACGCCACGCGAGGCGATCTCCAAGCGTCTCGGC
>DATMIZ010000165.1:0-9817 GCA_035554055.1 Baekduia sp.
CATCTTTCGCAGCGTCTCAAGCGTCATCGATCGGGCTTGGTCGCTCCAGGCCGACTCCGAGACCGCCTGCGTCAAGAGGTAGCCCAGCACGCATGAGGGCGGGAACTTCGGCGTCGTGCCGAATCCACCATGGAGCTCGTCGTAAGAGCCGGCGAGATTGCGCACGGCGTCATCCAGGGCGTGTTTCGCGGGTGTCGCGCCGACTGGGCTGAGAGCGGCGCTGCGCGCCAGCCTCGCGCTGAGCTCTTCACCGTTGGCGCGGATCTCCTCGCGCTGCTGCGTCCAGGCCGTGGCCAGGGAGTACAGGACGTCGCCCCAGCTCGGGAGGCCGTGCCTGCGCTGCGGCGGGAAGTAGGTCCCTCCGTAGAACGGGGTCTGGTCTGGGGCGATGAACACGTTCAGAGGCCAACCGCCGTGTCCCGTCATCGCCTGGACAGCTTCCATGTAGATCGCATCGATGTCGGGGCGTTCCTCGCGATCGACCTTCACGCACACGAAGTGCTCGTTCATCAGCGCCGCGGTCTGCTCGTCCTCGAACGACTCGCGTTCCATCACGTGGCACCAGTGACAGGCTGAGTATCCGATCGAGATGAGCAGCGGCTTGTCCTGCTCGCGCGCGCGCTCGAATGCCGCCTCGCCCCACGGCAGCCAGTCGACCGGATTGTCCTTGTGCTGCAGCAGATACGGCGATGACTCGTGGGCGAGCGCGTTGGCCACCGGGGGATTGTCCTCGCCGGTAGCGTTGCCCGCAATGACGTTGTCTCGCGAAGTGTTCGACGCCAACGCCGCTCCGGCTGCGATCGGTCCGTACAGCCATGCTGTTCGCTGCGGTGGGCTGCTGTTCTGCTCCGGGCAGATCGCGCTGGATCCGGCGTCCGGAGAACTGGTGGGGGAGACGGCCGTCGAGCAGGCCGAGCAGTGCCTGCGCAATCTCAACGCCGTCTGTGCCGAGGCGGGCACCGCCCTGCGCAACGCGGCGCGCCTGACGATCTATGTGACCGATATGAATGAATTTGCAGCAGTGAACGAGGTGTACGCCCGGCACTTCGAGGACTCACCGCCTGCGCGGGTCGCGATCGGCGTGGCGTCGCTGCCGAGGGGAGCACAGGTCGAGATCGACGCGATCATCGCGCTCTAGGCGCCCTGAAACGATCCGCTGTCTTTAGAGGGCGAGACGCCGTGAAAGTGCAGCGGATCGACCTAGGCGCCCTGCGGCGCGTTACGGGCGAGGTGGGCTGCGATCGCGTCCGTCGTAGCGGTCACGTGGTCGCACATCAGCTGTACCGAGCGCTCCACTTCGCCGGCGCAGATCGCGTCCACCAGCTGCCGGTGGCCGGCACCCGGCGCATGCCCCACCTCGTCGACCCTGTTGACGGCAGCCACGATGTCGGCGATCGCGTTCTGGTTGCGCAGGGTGGAGACGATCATCTGCGGATTGCGCGTGAGCGTCGCGAGCATGACGTGGAGTTGTCTGTCGATGCGGCGGTAGTCGCTGGGGGCGGCCTCGCCGGCCGCGTCCAACAACGCGTGCAATGCATCGGCTTCGTCGTGTGGCGCGCGCTTGGCCGCGATCGCGGCAACGCCTAGTTCCAAAGTCATGCGCTGATCGCAGACAGCGCGCCACTCGCTGAGGAGTTCGGGCGCGGGTGACCGCGCGGGCGGCTTGTCCGCAACGAATGTGCCACCTCCACGGCCGCGCCGGGAACGAAGATGGCCGGCTTCGGCGAGGGCCGTCAGCGCGGATCTCAGTGTCGATCGCGATATGCCCATGCGAGTGCAGAGCGCACGCTCGGCGGGAAGGCGTGCGCCCGGGGTGAGGAGACCCAGCCTGATCGCAGCCTCGAGTCGCGCGTATGTCTCTTCAAACGCTGTGTGTGTCCCTACCTGTATGTAAAGCGCGTCCCCCACGAACAAAGCCACATCGGTCCCCTTGGGTCTTCGTAGCTGACTGTCAGCCAGCTACAGACCCGCGACGCGGGCCCGCCGTTCCCCCAGCGTTTACGACCTTAGACACCATTGCGGACGCGCCGCAAGTGGCTCATGAGAATTGACACGAATGGGGTTTTCCCAATTCTGCTGCCGAAATGTCGCTATGCGGACAGGTTAGACGCTTGCGCGAGAAATATTTGCGCTTGACATGATTGCCAGAGAAAGTATTGTCTTTCCTATGGCTTCTCAGCACAAGGTCGTGGGCTCGCCGGCGATGTCGGTGGTCAGGACCACTAAGACGCTGCGCGCGGTATTCACGCCCTACATGGTTGAAATCGGGCTGCGGCCACCCGGTCCGCTTGTGTTCGCCGCGCTGGCAGAACGCGATGGCTTGACGCAGACCGAGATCGCCGACGTGTGCGGATCCGACGCTCCCTCGGTGACGAAGTGCCTGCGTGGGCTCGAGGGTCTCGGCTTGGTCCGGCGCGAGCGCGACACGGAGGACACGCGCGTGCAGCGCGTCTTCCTCACGCCCGAGGGCAAGGAGCTGGCGCCGCGTCTCGACGTCGCGTGGCAGCAGGCCTCCAGCGAGTTCTTCGAACCGTTGACGGCGGCAGAGCGCACGCAGCTTGCTGCCCTGCTGGACAAGATCTTCGAGTACCACCGTGCCCGCCGCCCGGAACCAGCGGTGATCACGTGAATCTGCCCGAAGCCACCAACTGGCGCGCGGTCGCCGCGCTCGCGGTCTCCATCTTCGTCGTCGCGATCGACATGACGATGGTCTCGATCGCGCTGCCGACGATGCGGGCCGACTTCGATGCATCGACGACCGCGATCGAATGGATCGTCCTCGGCTACACGCTGCCGATGGTCGGCTTGGCGATACCTATCGGCCGTTTCATCGATCAGGTCGCGGCACGCCACCGGATGTTCGTCGGCGGCATCGTGGGCTTTGCGCTCGTCAGCGTGCTGATCGGTTTTGCGCCGACGCTCGAGACGGCCATCCTGGGACGAGTGCTACAGGGCGCCTTCGGCGCCGTGGTGACATCGATCGTGCCGGGGATGATGCTCGGTGTTGCCGCTCCGAGCGCGCGTGGCCGTGCGCTGTCTGTGGTCGCGACAATCGGGCCGCTGGGCGCCGTCAGCGGCCCGGCGCTCGGCGGACACCTCGTTTCGCTGCTCTCCTGGCACTGGATCTTTTTCATCAATGTGCCGGTCGCACTCGTTGTGATCGCGCTCGCACGAGGACAGTTCGTCAACGCGCTCCCGCGTGACGTGTCCGGCAGTCGCCGCTGGATCGGAGAAGCGGCGATCCTGGTGATCGCCACCGCGGCGCTGCTCTACGCGCTGACGAAGACCGCTGAACAGCAGTGGGTTTTGGCCGCTGCGCTGGCGCTCGTCGCGGTCGTGGGCGTGGCGCTGTGGGCGCGTGTGACTGAGGACCGCGCGCTCGTGGGCATGCTGCGGTCGCGCAAAACCAACACAGGTCCGCTCGCGCTGATGGCCATGGGCGCGGTCGGAGGCGCCGCATACATACTCGTGCCGTTCATTCTGACCGGGTCGCTCGGCGTCTCTACGAGCACCGCTGGGAACGTGATGCTCGCCTTCCCAGCCGGAATAGTCCTCATGGGCCCGCTCGGCGGCTATCTCTCGGACAGGGTTGAGGCGCTGCCGGTGGCCTTCGCCGGCACGCTCGTGGCGCTGGTGGGTGCGCTGCTGATCCTGGGCATCGACAGCGGCTGGTCGCTCGCCCATGTCGTGGTGGTGTTGGTGGTGATGGGCATCGGACAGGGCCTCTTCGTCGGCCCGAACATGAACATCTCGATGAGCTCGGCGCCGCCTGAAGGCCTCGGGGCGATGGGGGCGATGACTACGCTCGGGCGCAATTTGGGCTTCTCGCTCGGTCCAGCGTTTGCGACGATCGTCTGGCATCTGTCTGGGAACATTGAGTCCGGGTTCATCGTGTCGATCGTCGCGGTGGTTCTCGCGATCGGGATCCTGGCGACGGCAGTGACGTCTGCCAGGCGCGTGCCAGAGCCGTCATTGGCCTGAGACGCCGGCGCGCCGTCGGTTGGTCGCGCCGCCGAGTAGGGTCTTCAGTTGTGTCTGGTGATGCCCCCGCAATGATCGAGCAGCATGTGAAGAAGTTGCTGGAGGACGTGCCGGCGCTCAAGCCGATCAAGCTCATCGTCGGCATCGATCTGCAGGGTCGCGGCGATCTGCAGCAGTTCCGCCTCGAGCTACCGGCAGTCGAGGTCAAACGCGACATGGCCTCGGATGCACGCGTGCGCGTTGAGATGCGACGCGAGTTCTTCAACGCGATGGTTGAGCACGGCGCCGGACCGCGCGACTGGCGGATGGCGTTTCTCGAGGGACGTGCCAAGGCGACCGGCGTGCAGCAGTACCTACAGCTGATCGAACGAGTCGTCGACAAGTCCGAAGAACGCGCTCGGCTGCGCAAGGCGTCGCACTAGTAATTGGTGCGTGGTCGCGCCGTAACCACGGCTGCGCCGCAGTGTGATTGACATAACTTCCGGCAAACGCTGCGGGGTGTACGCTTTTTGGTCGCGCGGGCGCACGTTGTGACGCATCGCGCTTTTCGCATTTCACGAAGTCGATGAAGGGGAACGGATCAGTGAGCATCGCCGTACCGACGGAGAACGCCAAGTTGACATCCTGGGTCGAGGAGATCGCATCTCTGACCCAACCGGACGCGATCTACTGGTGCGATGGCTCGGCCGAGGAGTACGACCGCCTCTGTCAGGGACTGGTCGATTCCGGCACGTTCAAGAAGCTTTCCGAGGCCAAGCGCCCGAACTCGTACCTGGCTTGGTCCGATCCCTCGGATGTGGCGCGCGTCGAAGACCGCACGTTCATCTGTTCGCAGGACGAAGGCGACGCCGGCCCGACCAACAACTGGCGCGCTCCCGATGAGATGCGCGGGGTGATGAACGAGCTTTTCGCAGGCAGCATGCTCGGCAGGACGATGTACGTGGTGCCGTTTTCGATGGGTCCGCTCGGTTCCGACAAGTCACAGATCGGCGTGCAGCTGACCGACTCTCCGTACGTCGTCGTCTCGATGCGAATCATGGCGCGGATGGGTGATCGCGCGCTCGACGTGCTCGGTCACGACGGCGACTTCGTGCCCTGCATCCACTCGATCGGGGCTCCGCTCGCGGCCGGCGAGCAGGATGTGCCGTGGCCGACGAACGCGGAGACGAAGTACATCGTCCATTACCCGGAGACGCGTGAGATCTGGTCCTACGGGTCCGGCTACGGCGGCAACGCGCTGCTCGGCAAGAAGTGCCTCGCGCTACGGATTGCGTCAATCATGGCGCGCGACGAGGGCTGGATGGCCGAGCACATGCTGATCCTCAAGCTCACGTCACCGGAGGGACAGGTGAAGTTCGTCACCGGTGCCTTCCCGAGCGCTTGCGGTAAGACGAACCTCGCGATGCTGGTCCCGACGCTCGAGGGGTGGACCGTCGAGACCGTAGGCGACGACATCGCCTGGATGAAGTTCGGCGAGGACGGCCGCCTCTATGCCGTCAATCCCGAGGCCGGCATCTTCGGCGTCGCGCCCGGTACCGGTGCGGAGACGAACCCGAACGCGATCGCTTCAATTGAGAAGAACACGATCTTCACGAACTGCGCGCTGACCGACGACGGCGACATCTGGTGGGAGGGGCTCGGCCCGGCACCGGAGCACGCAATCGACTGGAAGCGACGCGACTGGACCCCAGCGGCCGACGAACCGGCCGCCCACCCCAACGCGCGCTTCACGGTCGCCGCGTCGCAGGTCCCTTCGATCGCGCCCGAATGGGAGGACCCGGCCGGAGTGCCGATCTCGGCATTTTTGTTCGGTGGTCGTCGCGCCTCGGTCGTGCCGCTCGTCCGCGAGGCATTTGACTGGGAGCACGGCACGTTCCTGGGCGCGACGATGAGCTCGGAGATGACCGCGGCAGCCTTCGGCACAGTCGGCAAGCTGCGCTTCGATCCATTCGCCCAGCTGCCGTTCGCCGGCTACCACATGGGCGACTACATGGGCCACTGGCTAGACATCGGGGAGCAGGCCGACACGTCGATGCTCCCAAAGATCTTCTACGTGAACTGGTTTCGCAAGGACGAAGACGGCAAGTTCATGTGGCCTGGGTTCGGCGAGAACTCACGCGTCCTCGAGTGGATCTTCCGACGCTGCGACGGTGAGGTCGGCGCGGTCGAGACGGCGATCGGCAACGTGCCCCGCGCTTCGGATCTCAACACCGATGGCCTCGACCTCGACCCAGCCGTGCTCGACGCGCTTTTGGCCGTCGACGAGGAGGCGGTCAAGGGTGAGCTGCCGCAGCTCGAGGAGCATCTCGCGCGCTTCGGCGACCGGCTCCCGGCCGCGATCCGCCGGCAGGCCGATCAGCTGAAGTCGCGACTGAACTGAATCGTCGAGGACGTTTGGTCAGGCGGCAATTGCGACGCAGACGCGGTCGCGACCGCTGGATTTGGCTTCGTAGAGGGCATCATCGGCCCTGGCGATGAGCGCCTCGGCGCCTTCGCCTGCGGACCATTCGGCGACGCCGAAGCTTGCGGTGATGTTGATCGTCTGTCCGTCACAGACGACGGGTTCAGCCGCGAGCGCTGAGCGCAGTCGTTCGGCGGCGAGCTCCGCGCCGCCTGCCCCGATCTCGGGCAGCAGGACCAGAAACTCCTCACCACCCCAGCGTGCGGGCGTGTCCTGGCTGCGAAGGTTTCGGCGTAGGACCTCGGACACTGCCCGCAGCGCCTCGTCGCCGCCCGCGTGCCCGTAGGTGTCGTTGACGGACTTGAAGTGGTCGATGTCGAGCATGATCACCGCGAGCTCGCGCTGATATCGCGAGGCAGTCCCCGTCGCGGCTTCGAGAAGGCTCGTCAGTTGGCGGCGATTCGTAAGGCCCGTCAGCACGTCGGTCTGTGCCATCGCTTCAAGTTCCTCGTTGCGCAACGCCAGCTCGTCACGCAGCGCGCGTAGCCGCAGCGCGGTGCGTACCCGCGCGAGCAGCTCGGCCGGCTGGACCGGCTTGCGCACGTAGTCGTGCGCGCCACGATCGAGGCCCTCTGCCAGCTCGTCTGCCGTCACGCGCCCGGTCACGAAGACAACGGGCAGCGCAGCGGTCTCCGGGAAACTCTGCAAGGCCTCAAGTACGCCAAAGCCGTCCAGTTTGGGCATCTCGCGGTCGATAAGGGCGACGTCGGGAGCTGCGGTGCGAGCCAGCGCTACCGCCTCTTCGCCGTCACGCGCTTCAACCACGTCGTAGCCGGCGGCGAGCAGTTGATCGCGGACCATGAATCGCAAGATGTCGGTGTCGTCTGCCACCAGTACGCGCGCCTTGCCGCTGCCGGCTGCGCTGGATCCGGCATGGGCGGCGCGCGCGGCTTCGATCACGGTCTCTTCAGGCGCACCGGCCTTGGACACGATCTGAGCGACCGTCAGGTCGCCAAGATGTTCGAGCACATCGTCGCGTGACCGCGAGCTGACGAGCACGACCGGAATTGACGCGTAGCGCTCGTCCTGAGACAGCGCGGCGACGAGGTCGCGGCCGTTCATCGGCGCCATGTCGAAGTCCGAGACGATGACGTCGACGATCCCATTTTCGAGTTGTCGCAATGCCGAACTGCCGTCTCTGGCGGTTCTGACCTCGTATCCGGCCGCGGCCATCAAATCGGCGTGCATCTGGCGCACCGTCGGCGAGTCATCGGCGACGAGTGCCGTTGGGGCACGCTCGGGCCGTGACCGCAGGGTGCTCGGAATCGCTGCGCCCGGAAGTGAGTCAGCCGCCGCGATCTCCTTGAAGTAGGCGGGTGACGCTTCGAGGATCGCCCCAAAGGTCGCCTGCGCTTCGATGATCTTGGGCATGATGTCCTGAAGGACGTCCATCGTCCGGCGAACGAAGTCGAGGTCGGGTTCGTCGAGCGAGGACGCTTTCATCATTGCGTCACAGAGCGCGACGGTTATCCCCAGCCCCTGCGAGTCTCCGGCGATGCGTAGCGACGAAGCCGACTCGCGGAGCGCAGACATGTCCTCGGATACGACGGCTCGCGCCATACCCAGGAGGTGCGTCGCCACCTCCTTTGCGAAGGCCTGCCGTAGCTCTTGTCCCTCGTCAGGGGTCACACCGAGATCATCGGCTGTAGACCTACGAGTTTGAGGGCTTAGTGTCGGTCCTCGGCCGCCGCGGGTGGCCGTGACTCCTCGGCGAGCGCTGTGATCGTGAGTGCGCCACGCGCTGCCTCCTGCAGCACGTCCGTTGCCTCATCGACGGAGCGCGCGTACAGCTCGACCAGCAGGTGCACCACGATCCGTTGTTCTCCGGAGTGCTTGTGGAAACGGACGTGGGTGAAGAACTCACGCGTCCCGTGCTCGCCGAAGGCGGCGTAGGACAGCGCGTCGCCGGCCTCGGGGCCGGAACAGGACTCGACATCGTCTGACTCGACGGTGACGGTGCACGACGCGACCCACGGCGCGCCGGTGATCATGCGCTCCCAACGATCCTCGATCGGCTCGACGCGACCACCAACAAAGGCGAGATGTGGCTGGTCATGCATGCATTCGAGGCACTGCACGACAGCCTCTTGCACCTCGTCGACGACATCGGCGCGCTCGCCGCTGTCAGGATCGATCTTGTGTATGCCCTCGTAGTGCACCTGCAGCTCCAGATCCTGGGACCAGCAGCGATAACAGCGCAACCACGGGCGATTCTCAGATGGCGAACTCATCCCGCCTGTAGGCTAGCCCGCGTGCGAATTCGCCTTCCAGGTTCTCTGCAGCCCTGTGTGCGTTCGCGCGCTGCTGCGCGTCAGTTCGGTGGTCCCCGACGGTGAGTGTGCTGACGGGGGCTGTGCTCGTCGGTGGCGCCGGCCGGCGCATCGGTGGCGACAAGGCAATCGTGGCGCTCGAGGGCAAGCCGCTCGTGCAGTGGGCTATCGACGCGATAACCCCCGTCGTGGACGAGGTGGTGGTGGTCGCCAAGAAGGACACGCTGCTACCGATCCTCGCGTACAACGTCTCGATCTGGCTCGAAACCGAAGAGGTGCAGCATCCCCTGAGCGGCGTTGTCCATGCGCTGACGTGCGCATCTGGGCCCGTGCTGATCCTGGCGGGCGACATGCCGCTGCTCACGCCGGAGATTCTCGGTCGCATCGCACGTGCGCCGGAAGCCGGGGCTCCCGCCCGCGTAGCGCGCTCCGCGGGCCGGCTCCAGCCTCTGTGCGCCCGCTACGAGCAGACCGCGCTTGGGCTGCTACCGGCGGTCCATGATGGTCTGCGCCTCACTGAGAGTGTGATGTCGATCGACCCGCAGATCGAAGAGTTCGACGACGCTGAGCCGTTCCTGAATGTGAACGCGCCCGAGGATCTCCTGGGTGCCGGCGCCGTGCTTCTGCAGCGCGACGAGGCAGGGTCTGAAACGACTTCCTAACCGCCGATCGAGCTCATCGTGCGGTCCGGCTGCACGTACCCCGCGTCGTTGACGTGGTGCTTGAGTTCCTTGCGCCACACGGCGTCGCGAATGATCTGCTCGAGGTCATCGTCGGTGGCGCCGGCGCGCATCGGCTCGCGGAGGTCGGTCTCCCGATGGGAGAAGAGGCATGTGCGCAGGTCGCCTTCCGCGGTTATCCGGATCCGGTTGCAGTCACCGCAGAACGGCTCTGAAAGCGGATTGACGAAGCCGATCTTGCCCTTGCCGTCGACGAACCGATAGGTGCGCGCGGTGGAGTGCGGCTCGCGTGGCATGGGCTCCAGTGGGTATTCGGCGTTGATGAGCGCATGCAGCTCCTCGCCGGTGAGCACGTCCTCACGCGTCCAGCGGTGGTCGGCATCCAGCGGCATGAACTCGATGAAGCGGACTTCGAACGGATGCTC
>DATMIZ010000166.1:0-3371 GCA_035554055.1 Baekduia sp.
GGGCTCGCGGATCAAAGTCCGCTGCCGGAAATGCCCCGCGAAGCGGCGTGCACGGTCGGCGAAGGCCGGCAAGCACGACGTGCTCTTCCGCAGCCTGAAGGGCAACTACAGGGCCGGATCGGTGCTGAGGATCTCGGTGACGAAGCCCGGCACGATCGGGAAGTACACCAGCATCAGGATCTTCAAGAACCGGGCGCCGCGGCGCACAGATCGTTGCCTGTGGCCAGGTAGCAACAAGCCACGCAAGTGCCCGTAGCCCGCTGAGATGGCAGAGAGTGACGCCTCGGTGCCGGGGCCCGAGCCCGACCTTGGCGGCAGCAGCCGTCGCGGCTTCCTGCGCGATCTGATGCGCACCGGCGCCAAGGGCGCCACGCAGGCGGCGACGATCGCTGGGCCACCGGGGCTGCAACAGGTGCTCGCTGCCAGCGGTCGCGCGGCAACGCCATCCGTCAGCCAACCTGCTGTGCCCGCACCGACCGGGACCACAACTGTCGACGAGCTGCTCGGCCTCGCGCACGCCGGCCCGCTCGCCGAGCGCACAGCCGTCCTGCGGGGGCTTGCAGAACATTCGCTGCGGTTGACCCCGATCGCTTCCGGCGAGCCGGATGCCTGGCTGGGCGGCACCGCGCAGGGCCTCGCTGAGTACCCCGAGTGGGGCGAGCAGCGGCTGACGCTCCTCGCTCAGATCGATTTGTCCTCGAGCGCGCTCGAGGACACGGTGCTGCGAGCCGATGCGAGGCTGCTGTTGTTCTTCGACGCCAAGCGCGCGCCCTCGGGACTGCAGGCTGGAGCTGCCGGATCGGCCCGTGCCATCGTGCTCGACAACGCGAGGCTGCGTCCTCGCGGCGGCACGGCTGCAGCGCTGGACGGTGAGCTGATGCTGCCACGCGTCTGGCACGCGAGCGTGCAGGCACTCGGACTTTCAGATGCCGAGCACGACGCCTATGTGGCACTACGAGACGCCCTGGCCGAAGCGCAGGGCGTGCCGCCCGACGGCACCGGAATCGCGCGGCTCGCTCACCACCGCCTGCTGGGCTATCCCAACGAGACCTCTGGAGACATGCCGCTGGCGTGCGAGCTGACCGCTCGCGGGCTCGACGCCGACGATCCTTCGGCCACTGACCCAGACGTCGTGGCGGGCGGGCAGGACTGGCGGCTGCTGGCCCAGATCAGCATGCAGCCGCAGGGACGGATCTACTTCTGGATCCGTTCCCGCGATCTGCATGCCGGCAACTTCGACGACGTCTGGGCCTTCGCGCGTTAGCTAGTTGGTGCGCTGCAGGAACTCGCGGACGTGGGCCTTGTACGGCTCGCGGTCATAGCTGTTCACGAGCGCCCCGGACATCCGCACCGGATCCCCGAAGAAGTAGTACTCGTAGAGCGTCTGCCGGCCGGCGAACGCCGAGATGCATGTGTCCCACGCCAGGCGGAACAGACGTACGCGCTCAGAGCCCGAGAGCGTCGCCGACTGCAGGTACGCCTCGATGTCGTCGTGAGCCGGGCCGTTGACGTCGGCCTCGGTCGGCAGCGCCATCAGCCCGCTCGCGCCGAGCTTGCGGAGCATCTCCGGGAAGCGCTTGTAGTGGCGCGGATACCAGTTACGACATGCGTTCAGCGGCTCCCAGCGCGGCGTCATCACGCCCCACTTGTTGAGCTCCGCGTCGGCCTCCGCCGCGCGCACGAACGCGCGCAGCTGCTCGAGCGTGACGATCGCGTCGGCGATGTCCTCCTGGACGTGCTGGAACTTCTCGATGCCGATCGCCTCGGTCATGCAGGAGATGAGCCCCAGCATGTATTCCGTCTTGGCGGTTGTGCGCGTCGTGACCTGATGCGTCATGTGCACGGCGGCGTTGGTGTCGGCGTAGAAGGCGTTGCACATCTCGGGATGACCGAGCAGGAAGCAGCGCTCGAACGGCACGTGCACGTCGTCGAACACGACGACCGCGTCCATCTCCTCGAAGCGCGAGCCGAGCGGATGGTCGAAGTGACTGCGGCCGTGATCCATCGACTCACGACAGACGTACTTCAGGCCGGGCGCGTCAGAGTTGATCGCGAACGCAAACGAGTACGGAGCGTCTTCAGGCGTCCCCTTCAGCACTGTCGACGGGAACACCAGCAGCTCGTCCGAGATCGGGCCGATCGTCGCGAGCAGCCGAGCGCCGCGGACGACGATGCCGTTGTCATCCTCTTTGACGATCTTCGCGGTGAGCGAGCCGCCCATCTGTGCGCCGGCGCCTTCGGCGCGGTTGGCCTGCGGCGGGATCAGGGTGTGGGTCGTGAGGAGGTCCTCTTCGCGAACCTTTTCGTAGTAGTTGCGAATGTTCTGGCCGAAGGCAGGATCGGCCTGGTTGAACCACTCGCTGGCCTCCGACAGCGCCATCAGGCTGCTGTTGAGGTAATCGCCTGAGCGTCCGAGCATGCCCATGCTGTGGCGGGCCCAGGTGCTCATCATCTCGCGGCGGCCGACCAGGTCTTCGGCGGTGCGCGGAGCCATGAAGGACTTGCCGACGCGATCGCCGGTCGTCGGCGACTCGTAGGTCATCACGTCGCGCAATTCCGGATCGTGCTGGAGGTCGTACAGCTGCGCGTAGGTGTCTACGACGTTGCGGAATGCCGGATGCTCCGGGACCGGGCCCGTCAGCGTCTCGCCGTGGATCTCGATCGTCGGGTTTGAAGCCGCGAGCCGGTCCTTGTACTGCTGTCCTGTCCTTGCACCCATTTGGTGACCCTTTTCTAGATGAGATATTCGTGGCCGAGCGTTGGCTCAGCCACCGTTGTGAAGCCGCTTGCGAAGTAGCCCAGCGCTTCGCCTTCGTCGTGGTCGAAACCCACAACCTCGCCGACAAAGAGCGTGTGGTCGCCACCATCATGCTGAGCATGGGGCAGACATTCGAGGTGCGCCAGGTTGCCGGCCAGACGCGGCGCATGCTCGCCTTCGATCCACACCGGCTCGGCAACGTCGCCGCCGGCGAAGCGGCGGGCGAGCCGTTCCTGCTCGGCGCGGAGAATGTTGATCGTGAACGGCAGCCCGGCCATCAGGTCATGCGAGTGCGCCTTACGCGCGACCGCGACGAGCACGAGCGGCGGGTCCAGCGAAACCGACGTGAAGGAGTTAGCCGTAAAGCCGTGGCGGCCGGTGGGTCCGTCGAACGTCACGACGGTGACACCTGTGGCAAAACGCCCCAGGCACGTCCGCAGCGCGGATCGCCGCGCAACGATCTCGTCGATCGCGGGCCTCTCGTGCTTCAGCGGTTCCTCCATGGGAGTCAACGTACACTAAGTGTTCAGATAGTGCAACCGGCGTACAAATAGCGTTACATCGGTCGCCGCGTCAGGCGGATCGGCTGCAGTTTCAGGGCGTCTGGCCATGA
>DATMIZ010000167.1:0-2395 GCA_035554055.1 Baekduia sp.
AGCTCCGAAGGACGCGTCTTCGTCAATCCGGTGTTTGTACGACCGCCGGAAGCGACGCTGCTGATCGGCGATCCGTTACGCGCGGAGGAGCGTCTCGGTTGGGAGCACAAGATCTCCTTCGAGGCGATGATCGCCGAGATGGTGGCGGCGGATCTGGCGGGCCTGCGGGGGTAAATCAGTTTTTGCGGCTGGCGACGACGGTGAACGCCGGTCCGTTGGCGGTCAGCCCATCTTCGAGGATGTCGCCGATTTCGAACCCGAAGTGTGCGAACGCCCCCAGGATGTCCTCACGTGGCAGCCAGTTGGCCCACGGTCGCGGACCGCCGCAGAAGTTGCGGAAGCTAAGCGCAACCCCGTAGTCACGTCGATGCAGCGTGTGTGAAAAGCCGCCGTGAATCGATGCGACAGGCGCGCGCTTCATCTGCTGGCGCATGTTCTTCGACGGCCCTTTGCCCGCCTCGTCGAAATAGTGCGTCCACATCACGACCCGATCGGTCCGTTTACAGATCAGCTCGATCAGTTCGACGGGATTGTCCATGTGGTAAAGGACGCCGTTGGCGACGCAGAGGTCGTGTCTGTCGGCCTCGTCTGCGCGGAGGTAGTCGACGAAATCTCCGAGCAGAAACTGAGCATTGGTCAGCCCGAACATCTCCTTGACGACAAGGCACCGCAGGTAAGACCGCTGGTGTCCCTCCACGGCGGTGACCGTCTTGGCGCCGGCGTTGAGCGCCATGTACGTGTGGCCGCCCTCCAGCGGACCCAGCTCAACGACGTCAGCGTTCTCGAAGTCGATGCGCTCGGCTGCCCATGTCATGCGGTAGTCAGCAAACAGCTCTGTGTCTCCGCCGCGGGGGCCGTCGTCCAGCGGCAGACGGGAGATCCAGTCCTTCTCAAAGAGTTCGAACAGGGCCTGCTGACGGGGGAAGCCACTGACGTATGCGTCGTTGGCATCGCGACGCAGCTTGATCTCTCCGCGTGCAACGCGGCCGATTAGATGTCTCATTCGGTGAGTGATCCTTTCAGGCCGGGGCGACGGGAGGGTCCAGCTAGGCTTGCCCGGTGAACGTGGAAAAGAGTTTCTGGTCCGGCAAGAAGGTGCTCGTGACCGGGCATACTGGCTTCAAGGGCAGCTGGCTGAGCCTGTGGCTGCTCGCGCTCGGCGCCGACGTTCGCGGGCTATCGGACGAGGTGCCGACGACGCCGTCCCTCTTCGAGCTCGCCGACCTCAAGGCCGACATGCAGTCGGTACTGGCAGACATCTGCGACACGGAGGCACTGGCCGAAGTCGTCGGCGGAGCCGATGTCGTCCTGCACCTGGCGGCGCAGCCCTTCGTGCGCCGTTCTTTCCGCGAGCCGACCGAGACGTGGCGGGCGAACGTACTCGGGACCTGCCACCTGATGGATGCGGCGATCGCCGCTGACGTGCCGAGCACGGTCGTCGTCACGTCCGACAAGTGTTACGACAACGACGACGGCGGCCGTGCGTTCGTCGAGGCGGATCCGATGGGCGGCCACGATCCGTACTCGTCGTCGAAGGGCGCTGCCGAGATCGCGGTCAGCGCGTGGCGGCGGTCGTTCGAAATGCGGGTTGCCTCGGGCCGCGCTGGCAACGTGATCGGTGGCGGGGACTGGGGCGAGGACCGCCTTATCCCCGACATCATGCGGGCGGCGGCCGCGGGCCACCAGATCCAGATTCGGCGGCCGGACGCAGTTCGACCCTGGCAACACGTGCTCGAGCCGCTCGCCGGGTATCTGGTGCTCGCGCAGCGCCTTCACGAGGATCGGTCATTCGCGCAAGCCTTCAATTTCGGACCGGCGTCGGCTGACTCGAAGCCCGTGCGCTGGATTGTCGAGCGCCTGACCGAACAGTGGCCGGATCCGTTGACTTGGGACATCGACGAAGGGACGCACCCACACGAGGCTGCGCTGCTGGCGCTGGACTCGACCAAAGCGCGTGACCGCCTGGGCTGGAGCCCGACGTGGGATCTTGGGCAGACGCTCGACTCGATCGTCGAGTGGTACGTCGCTCACCGCGATGGCCAGGACATGCGGGCAGTCACGCTCGCGCAGATCGAGCGTTTTGAACGCTGACGCCGACTATTTCGCGAGAAGCTCGAGATCAGACCGGGTCATCAGTCGGATCAGCTCCTCGAACGTCGTCTTCGGCTCCCAGCGAAGGTCCCGCTTGGCCTTCGCCGGGTCCCCGATCAGCTGGTCGACCTCGGCCGGTCGCAGGAACTGCGGGTCGATCTTGACGTGCTTCTCCCAGTCGGGAACCCCGGCCTCGTCGAACGCGATCTCGACGCATTCCCGGACGGTGTTGGTCTTGCCGGTCGCGATGACGTAATCCTCAGCGTTCTCCTGCTGCAGCATCAGCCACATCGCCTCGACGTAG
>DATMIZ010000168.1:0-8904 GCA_035554055.1 Baekduia sp.
GCCATTGGTCACCAACACGAACGAGACGAACGTCTACTCGTTCCAAGCAACCCTGAACGCCGATGTCGCTCCGAACGGGGGGACGAGTCCAACGGTGGTTTTTCGGTTCAGCACGACCGATATGACGGCCGCGACCGGTACGACGGTAGGCGCGACGCTCGTCCCGTCTACGACGACATACGCGGCAACCGTGACCGGCCTGACACCCGGAGCCACCTACTACTACCGGGCGGAGGCCACCAATGACGGCGGCACAACGCCGGGGACGCCTGAGACCTTCACAACAAAGCCTTCGCAGCTCGTCACCACCGGCGCGTTCAGCAATCTCACCTCGTCGAGCGCCCACCTCGCCGGCAGTGTCAATCCCAACGGACTCGCTACACAGGCGCGATTCCGTTACGGCACCTCACCGAATTCGCAGCAGTTCACACCGGTGGTGAACGTCGGCGCCGGCACGGCAGCGGTGCCGTTCGAAGCCGACATCGCCGGCCTGCCGGCGAACAGAAGGATCTACTACACGTTGCGCACCGACCGCGTCGATCCTGTCAACGAGAACGCCATCGAAGGCCCGCAGCTGTCCTTCGTAACCGATCGCCGGCTCACGGCGATCACCGCAGCCGCCTCGCGCGTCACCTACGACGGCACCTCCACGATCAAGGGCCAGCTCGCAGGGGACGGCGTCGGCGACGCGGGCCTGATCGTCGAAGCCCAGCGTTACCCCTACGACCAGCCGTTCGTCAAGGTTCTCGAAGGCAAGACTGCTGCCAACGGCTCCTACAGCCTGCGGCTCGGCAAGAACACGCGCAACACGAAGATCCGTGTCTCCACCACCGGGAACTCGGTCGTGATCAGCGCGGTCAAGACGCTCTATGTGATGCCGCGCGTCGGCCTGACGATCAAGAAGAGCGGCACCAAGCGGATCCTCACCGGCACGGTCCGCCCGAAGCTCGGCTCATCCGCGCGCGCGAAGATCCAGCGCCGCTCAGGCTCGCGCTGGGTCACGGTCCGTACTGTTCGCCTCACCGATCAGAGCTCGGCGAGCTCGCGCTACACAACCTCACTCAGGCGTCGTAAGAACACGAAATACCGCGTGCAGGTGTCATCCGGCAGCCAGAGCTACGCGACCGGCATCAGCACGACAAGGAAGGTCAGGTAGCTGATGCGTCGCCTGCTTCTCGTCGCTGTGATCGTGGCCGCGGTCATCCCGGTCGGCGTCGCGTTCGCGGTCGCCCCGGATGCGACCACCAATCCGGCCACGAACGTCACGACCGTCAGCGCGAGGCTGAACGGGACTGTCGATCCGAATGGAACGCCAACCAGTGCCCATTTCGAGTACGGCACCACGACCGCGTACGGCAGCTCGACGCCGCCGCTCGCGCTCGGCGACGGGACCAGCCCGCTGGGCCACACGCGCAACGTGACCGGGCTGGTGGCCGGCACGACCTACCACTACCGCGTCGTCGCGGTGGGTGACGGCACCGTAAGCGGCGCTGACCGGACCTTCGTCGCCAGCGCCGCGCCAACGGTGGCAACCGGCACTGCAACCGCGATCTCCAGAACCTCCGCGACGCTCCGGGCGACAGTGGACGCCAACGGCCTTCCGACGAATTACCGGTTTCAATACGGCACCGCTGCCACCAACCTGAACCGGTCGACCCCCTTGACGGCCGCCGGCGCCGGAAACAGCGCGATCGCGGTCGCGGCGAACGTCGCCGGCCTCGCTTCCAACGACCGGATCTACTTCCGCGTGACCGCCACCAACAGTTCCGGGACGCGCACCGGTTCGACCCGTTCGTTCGTCACCGCTAAGGCGCTGCGGATCGCGTCGATCTCGATCCCCCGCTCACGCTTCGGCGGCAGCGCGACGATCACCGGCGACCTGGACGGCACCGGAGTCTCCGGCCAGACGGTCGTTGTCCAGGCGACGGCGTTCCCCTTCAGCGCGCCGTTGACTCAGGTCGGTAGCGCCCGAGCAGACAGCCGCGGCAACTTTGCCGTGGTCGTCAACAACATCCAGGCGAACATGCGCGTCCGGATCGTCGCAGCGGGCAACGTGTCCACGGTGCGCAATCTGTTCAACGGCAGCCGCGTGGGCGTGAAGCTGAAGAAGGCTCGTCGGTTGCGGTTCTCGGGCACCGTCACGCCCGCTGCGGCCAACGGCCGCGTGCGCATCCAGAAACGTAAGTCCAACGGCCGCTGGGGCAACGTCCGTCGCGGCAAACTGGCGCCGTTCACCAACGGCCGCTCGCGCTACTCACTGTCGGTGCGACGCAGGAAGGGCCTGTATCGCGTGATCGTGGTCCCACGCGACGGCGGCGCGCACAGCGCCGGCTACTCGCGCAGGCTGCGCGTGCGCTGACGACTCAGACGAGTTCGAGCAGGACCATCTCGGTGGAATCGCTACGCCGCGGCCCGAGCTTCAGGATCCGGGTGTAGCCACCGGGACGCTCCGCGTAGCGCGGGGCGACGTCCTCGAACAGCTTGTGGACTGCGAACTTGTCTTGGCCCAGCGTTGACAGCGCCTGACGACGAGCGTGCAGGTCGCCGCGCTTGGCGAGCGTGATCAGCTTCTCGAGTTCGGGCTTGACGGCCTTGGCCTTCGCCTCGGTGGTCTGGATGCGCTCGTGCTCGATCACCTCTTTGCAGAGGTTGGCGAACAGCGCCTTGCGATGGGCTGAGTCTCGTGAGAGCTTGCCGCGTTTTTTCTGATGGCGCATGAGGCTTCCTTAGTCGTCGCGGAGCCCGAGCCCACGCTCGTGCAGGGTCTCGATGACCTCGTCGATGGACTTCTTGCCGAAGTTCGGGATCGCGTTCAGCTCGCCCTCGGACTTCGAGATCAGATCGCCGACGGTTTGGATGCCGGCACGCTTGAGGCAGTTGTAAGAACGAACGCCGAGCTCAAGCTCCTCGATGAGGATGTCGTGCATCGGGCCACCGGATGAGCCGTTGGCGCCACCGGCGCCGGGGATCGCGCCGACTCCCGCGGCGTCGAGGACACCGCCGGTGCCCTGACGCAGCTCCTCGACGCGATCGGCGTCCGTGAAGATCGCGAGGTGCGCGATCAGGATCTCAGACGCTTCCCGCATCGCGGCGTCGGGAGCGATCGAACCATCGGTCTCGATATCGAGCGTGAGCTTGTCGTAGTCGGTGCGCTGACCGACACGTGCCGGCTCCACGGAGTAGGCGACGCGCTTGACCGGCGAGAAGATCGAGTCGATCGGGATCACGCCGATCGGCTGGTCGGGCGACTTGTTGTCCTCGGCGGGGCGGTAGCCACGGCCGCGGCCGATCGTCAGGTACAGCTCGAGCTTTGCCTTCTTCTCGAGTGTCGCGATGTGGACGTCCGGGTTGAGGATCTCGACGCCGGCGGGCAGGTCGATGTCCTTGGCCGTGATGTCGCCGGGACCGGTCACGACGAGCGGCGCCTCGATCTCCGAAGCGTCGGAGTGCATGCGGCAGACGATGCCCTTGAGGTTCAGGACGATGTCGGTGACGTCCTCGGTGACGCCTTCGACGGTCGAGAACTCATGCGCGACACCCTCGATGCGCACGCTCGTCACGGCCGCGCCGGAGAGCGACGACAGGAGCACCCGGCGAAGGGAGTTGCCGAACGTGTAACCGAAGCCGCGATCGAGCGGGTCGATGACGAACGAGCCGCGATTGCCTTCAGTCGAATCGCTGGTGATGCGGGGTACTTGGAAGTCGAGCACGAGGAGGGTCCTGTCTTGTTGTTACCCGGCGCGCGCGGCGCCGGGACCGGGGAAACTCTTTTGGACTACTTGGAGTACAGCTCGACGATGAGCTGTTCCTGCACCGGCGTCGTGATTTCACGACGCTCGGGCGTGCGCAGCACCTTGGCGGTGAGCGCGTCATGGTCGGCCTGCAGCCACGCGGGGACCTGTGCCGTCAGCTCGGTCGCATCACGGATCACCTTGTCGGCGCCGGTGCCGGCCTTGACGGCGATCACGTCGCCTTCCTTGACCTGGTAGCTGGGGATGTCGACACGGCGGCCGTTGATCGTCCAATGACCGTGGCGGATCAGCTGCCGCGACTGGCGCCGCGAGGCAGCGAAGCCGAGCCTCACCAGGACGTTGTCGAAGCGGGCCTCGAGGATCTCGAGCAGGTTCTCGCCGGTGATGCCGGGCTGACGAGAAGCCTTCTCGTAGTACTCGCGGAACTGCTTCTCGAGGACGCCGTAGTAGCGGCGCGTCTTCTGCTTCTCACGCAGCTGCACGCGGTACTCGGACTGCTTCTGACGTCCGCGACCGTGATCGCCGGGCGGGTATGCGCGACGCTCGACGCCGCACTTGTCGGTCAGGCAGCGCTCACCCTTGAGGAACAACTTCTGTCCCTCGCGACGGCACTGCTTGCACTGTGAACCTGTGTCTCTGGCCATGAAAGCTCCTAGACCCTGCGCCGCTTGCGCTGGCGGCAGCCGTTGTGGGCCTGCGGGGTTACGTCGCGCACGCCGAGCACTTCCAGGCCGGCGGCGGACAGCGAGCGAATCGCCGTCTCACGGCCCGACCCGGGGCCCTTGACGAAGACTTCAACCTTCTGAAGGCCCTGCTCCATGCCCTTGCGAGCAGCGGCGTCGGCGGTCACCTGAGCGGCGAACGGCGTCGACTTGCGCGAGCCCTTGAAACCGGCTCCGCCGGCGGACTCCCATGCGATCACGTTGCCGTCCGTGTCGGTGAGCGACACGATCGTGTTGTTGAACGATGTCTTGATGTGGGCCTGGCCGATCGGCACGTTCTTCTTGGGCTTGCGGCGGCCGGACCGCGGGCGCTTGGGAGCTGGCATCAGGTCTTCGTAGCTTTCTTCTTACCGGCGATAGACATGCGCTTGGGACCCTTGCGCGTACGGGCATTCGTCTTTGTCTTCTGACCACGGACCGGGAGGCCGCGACGATGCCGCTGACCGCGGTAGCAACCGATCTCTGTCAGACGCTTGATGTTCTGTGAGCGCTCGCGGCGCAGGTCGCCCTCGACCGTGAGCTCTTGGTCGATCGCCTCGCGCAGCTTGCCGACCTCGTCCTCGGTGAGGTCGCGGACGTACGTGTCCGGGCTGACGCCGCAGTCGGCGAGCAGCTTGTTGGAGGTCGAGCGGCCGATCCCGTAGATGTACGTGAGGCCGACTTCAACGCGCTTATTGAGTGGGATGTTGATCCCTGAAATACGTGCCATTAGCGCTCAGCCCTGCCGCTGCTTGTGACGGGGGTTCTCGCAAATGACGAGAACCGCGCCGTGGCGGCGGATGATCTTGCACTTTTCGCACATCGGTTTGACCGACGGTCGTACCTTCATGGTCCCTTTCCGAGGAAGTTCTGGTCCCGGGCCCTGCTCTGGCGGTCGCTACAGACAGCCGCTACAAAGGCTCGGGTGCGCGCGCGGCAATACGACAGCCGCGCACGAACACGTGAAGATAGCAAACGGAGCCGGAATCCGGTTCGAGCTTGCGGCACCCGCTAGAGGGCGTCGGAGCCCTCGTGCCAAGGCGTGAGAACACGCGGCCCCTCGGCGGTCACGGCGATGGTGAACTCGAAATGGGCAGCCGGCGAGCCGTCGTTGCTGTAGATCGACCAGCCGTCGGACTCGTCCATGCGCACGTGATGAGAGCCCGCCGTCGTCATCGGTTCGACCGCCAGCACCATCCCGGGCTCGAGCACCGGTCCGCGCCCGGCCGGTCCGAAATTCGGGATCTGTGGCTCCTCATGCATGTCGCGGCCGATTCCATGACCGACGAGCGTGCGCACGATCGCAAGGCCTCCGGCCTCGGCAACCGTCTGCACCGCATGGGAGACGTCGCCGAGGTGATTGCCCACCTGACACTGCTCAACGGCCGCCATAAGCGACTCACGTGTGACGGCGAGCAGGTTCTGGCGCTCTTCGTCGATCTCTCCGACGGCGAACGTCACGGCGCCATCGGCGACCCAGCCGTCCTTGGTCACGCCCAGGTCGACCGAGATGATGTCGCCCGACTCGAGTCGATCGGGACCCGGGATCCCGTGGACAACCATGTCGTTCGGGGATGCGCAGATCGACCCCGGGAACCCGCGGTAGCCCAGGAACGACGGCGTCGCGCCGTGCTCGCGGATGAAGCGCTCGGCGATCTGGTCGAGCGCCAGCGTGGTGATGCCGGGCCTGATCTTCGAGGCCAGCAGCTTGAGGCATTCGACGTGCAGTTCGCCCGCGATCGCCATCTCGTCGATCTCTGCCGGCGACTTCAACACGATCGCGTCCTGCTTGAACATCAGATCTCGTCCTGCATCCTGAGCGTCGTGATCGCCGCCCGCAGTTTCTCGTGTACCTCGGACTGCGTGTGGTCACCGTCGAAACGCTGCAGCAACCCGCGCTGCTCGTAGTAGTCCAGCAGCGGCGCCGTCTGCGCGTGGTAGACCTCGAGCCGGCGCTTGATCGTCGCGGGATTGTCGTCGTCGCGCTGGATCAGGGCCGAACCATCCTGATCGCAGACATCGGGGCTGTTCGGCGGATCGAAATCCAAGTGGTAGCTGTGGCCGTTCTCGACGCATGTCCGGCGCCCCGAAAGCCGCCTGATCACCTCTTCGTCGGAGAGCTCGATCGCGAGTACACCGGTGAGCTCACGCCCGACCTCGGCCATGGCGGCCGCGAGCGCGTCCGCCTGCTCGACGTTGCGCGGAAAGCCATCGAGGAGGAATCCGTCGCGAGCATCGTCAGACGCGAGCGACTCAAGGATCATCCCGATGATCACATCGTCGGGAACGAGGTCGCCGGCGTCCATGAAGCCCTTGGCCTTCTTGCCAAGGTCGGTGCCCGCCGTGACGGCTTCGCGCAGCATGTTGCCCGTCGCGAAATACGGAAGCGCGAAGTCGTCGGTCAGGCGCTCAGCCTGGGTGCCCTTGCCGGCACCGGGCGGACCGACGAGGATGAGGTTCAGCTCAGGCATAGGTGTGCTCCGCGAAATAGAACAGGGGCGCCCTGGTGGGACGCCCCGAAAGCGTAATGCTACTTGAGGAAGCCCTCGTAGTTACGCATCATCAACTGGGCCTCGAGCTGCTTCATCGTGTCGAGCGCCACGCCGACGACGATCAGGATCGATGTGCCGCCGAAGAAGAAGTTCGCGTTCGTCTGGGCTAGCAGCAAGGTGGGAAGCGCCGCCACCGCCGCGAGGTACAGCGCGCCAGGGAACGTCAGCCGCGCGAGGATGCGGTCGAGGAACTCCGCGGTCGGCCGGCCCGGTCTGACGCCGGGGATGAAGCCGCCCTGCTTGCGCAGGTTGTCCGCCTGCTCAACCGGATTGAACGTGATCGCCGTGTAGAAGTACGTGAACATGATGATGAACAGCGACTCCCCGATCACGTACGGAGCTTTCTGCGGGCCGAAGAACGCGGCGAAGTCCTTCGCGCTCTCGGTGTTGATCAGCTGGCCGACGGTCGGCGGGAACGCCATGATCGACGCGGCGAAGATCACCGGGATCACGCCGGCCATGTTCACGCGCAGCGGCAGGTAGGTCTGGCCACCGCCGCTCATGCGGCGTCCGATCACGCGCTTGGCGTACTGGACCGGGATCTTGCGCTGCCCTTCCTGGATGAAGACGATCGCAGCGATCACACCGAGCGCGAGGAACGGCATCAGCACCTTGAAGACCGGATCGTCGCTGGTCCACCAGGACTCGATGCCGCCGGGGAGGCCGGCGACGATCGAGGCGAAGATCATCAGCGAGATGCCGTTCCCGATGCCGCGCTGGGTGATCAGCTCGCCCATCCACATCAGCAGGATCGTTCCCGCTGTCAGGGACAACACGATCAGGAATACGTGTGGGGCATCGAACGGGTCGATCAGCGCCTGGCCGGTGCCGGTGTCCTCGAATGACCTGAAGAGAAAGACGTAGCCGATCGACTGCGCGAAGGCGAGCACAACAGTCAGGTAGCGCGTGTACTGCGTGATTCGCGCCTGGCCGACCTCGCCCTCCTCCTTCTGGAGCTTCTCGAGCGAAGGCAGCACCACGGTCAGCAGCTGCAGAATGATCGAGGCGGTGATGTACGGCATGATCCCGAGCGCGAAGATCGCGAGCCGTGACAGGCCGCCGCCAGAGAAGACGTTCAGGAGCTGCAGCACGCCGCCGCCGCCGAAGTTCTCGTTGGCGTCATCGACCGCCCCGATGTCGATGCCCGGTACGGGGATGTGCGAGCCAAGCCGGTAAAGAAGCAGGAGAGCCGCGGTGAAGAGGAGCTTCTTACGGATCTCCTTGACCGTGAACGCGCTGAGGATCGTCGAGATCATGGAGTCGTGGAGATTAGCTGCTGGGCTGCGTGGTCACGCGCCCGAGAGCGCTGCTCCTTGGAGATATGCAACGCGACGCGCGCCTGGCACGAGCCGCCGACCCCGTAGTTGGGACAGCCTCACGGGCACTCCGTCCCGGACGCCGGGGCATCTGAGCTCGCAACGCTATGCGCGGCTCGTCAAGCCGGGGGCAAGACGAGCGGCATGGAGGCAAGCGCTGGCTCAGCGCCGGCGCAGCAAAGCGTCGAACATCTTGACCGAGCCGGCGTCGAAGTCCTTGACGCTGTTCTCGGCCATGACCTTCATCGCCTGCATCGCCGGGTCTGACTCGGCGTCATCGTATGGCACGTCGTTGTGCGCACGCGCCTCCGCCGTGCGATCGTCCCAGTGGACGAGCTCCAGGCCTGCGGCATCGAAAATCTCGCGCAGCTCGCTTTCGGGCACGAGGAAGACGTCAGAGGCCTCCGGACCCATGAGCGACGGGAAGTGGATCGGGTCTCCAGGGCCGCGGAAGAAGTCGTGCACGACCAGCCTCCCACCGGGCTTCAGCACGCGTCGCATTTCGGCGTACATATCGGCCGTGTCTGGAACGCTCTGGGTAACGTGCTGCAGCCACGCCACGTCGAACGTCTCGTCCTCGAAC
>DATMIZ010000169.1:0-34999 GCA_035554055.1 Baekduia sp.
CGAGTACGACGACGTGCGCGGCGCGGTCAAGCTCTACGGCGGCAAGGCGCGGATGTCGAAGTTCGCGACCCCGCCCCTTTGCCCGATCTACCCCGATCCGCCGGCACCGACGATTGTCGAGGCGAGCGACGCGGTGACGCCCGGGGACATCAAGGTGCGATTCGTGCGGCCCGCCGACGCGGCCATCCCTCCGTACCTACTGCCTGAGGCGCGGACAAACGGTGGCTACGCGATCGCGGCGCAGGCTGGAGCCGCATGTCCCGACCTGACCGCGGCGCGGCGCCAGGCATGGAGCGTTGCCGCAGGTGCTGAGGAGCAACCAGAGACGGTGAGGGGTCTCCAACCCGGACCGAATTGCGTGGCCGTGTGGGCGATCGACGTGATGGGGCGTCCCAGCGCGCCGGCGACGACGAGCGTGACTGTCCTCTGACAAAGGCCGCTGCAGGCTCGACGTCTGCATAGGTTACTTACTGCGGGCCAGGGATTCGAACCCCAGATTCGGCTTCCAGAGAGCCGCGTGTTGCCGCTACACCAGCCCGCAAGGACGGCGGATTATACGTAGTTGGCCCGTGATGTCCGTCCGAGCCGATTGCGAACATGTGTTCGTGACGCGAATTGATGATGTCCAACGACTCCATGAGAGTGGAATGACGGGCAAGGCCATCGCTGCGGAGCTCGGAGTTTCACCTCCCACCGTCTGTTATTACCTGCGCCGACTCGGCGTCCCGAAGCAGATCCAGCGCAAATATGACTGGGCAGCGGTGCAGGCCTATTACGACGCGGGACATACCGGCAGGGAATGCATACGCCATTTTGGAATGGCCAATAAGACATTCCACGACGCGATCCATCGCGGGGTGATGTTCGTGCGACCGCGCGAGATGCCGATCAGCGAATTGCTGAGCTCCGTGCGCAGCAGGCACCACCTAAAGCAGCGGCTTCTGAAGGCCGGACTGCTCCAGGCCCATTGCGCCGAATGCGAGATCGATAGTTGGCGTGGCGCGCCACTGGCACTACAGCTGCATCACATCAACGGGATCGGCACTGACAACCGGCTCGAAAACCTGATGCTCCTCTGCCCCAACTGCCACTCCCAGACCGAGAACTGGGGCGGTCGTAACAAGACCCGCTCGCTGCCCAAACTCACGGCAGTTCCGGCTCCGGTGGACGAAGAGGATGCCGCCTAGGCGGAAACGCGACGTCTAGACAGCCTGAAACAGCTTTGTGATCTGTTCCTCGAGGCCCGGATCGAGGACCAGCAGGACTTCGTCGCCCGCGTTGATCTGCGAGTCGGCCTTCGGGACGAAGCCAGAGTCTTCGCGCAGCAGGGAGATGATCAGAGCCCCCTCTGGCAGCTCCACCTCGGAGACCTTCTTACCGGCCGCCAGCGCCCCTTCGGCCACCTCGATCTCGATGATCTCGAGCTTTTCGAGCGGCAGGTCAAGCAGATGGACCAGGCCGTACGAGGGCACCTCATGCTCGATCAGACGCAGGATGACGTCGGTCGCACTGACCGCGGGACGGATCCCCAGCAGTTCGAACCAGTGGAAGTTCCGGGGGTTGTTGACCCGCGCGATGATCCGCTCGCAGAGGTACTTCTGCTTGGCCAGCTGGCAGATGAGGATGTTGTCCTCGTCGTCGCCGGTGACCGCGATCACGAGGTCGGCACGCTGCACGCCGGCGCGCTCGAGGACCCACAACTCGGTCGCGTCCCCGTACTGCACCTGATGTTCAAGTTCCTGCTCGATGGTGAG
Source organism: Baekduia sp. (assembly GCA_035554055.1). Lineage (GTDB taxonomy): Bacteria > Actinomycetota > Thermoleophilia > Solirubrobacterales > Solirubrobacteraceae > Baekduia. The sequence continues at coordinate 1,755 of DATMIZ010000169.1, forward strand.
ATAACGGGAGCGCCGCTCCTCGATCAGCGTCACCTCGTTGCCTTTGGCCAAGAGCTCGCGTGCGAGGTTCCAGCCGACCTTGCCACCACCGGCGATCAGTACGTACATCTAGCCGGCCACCTCGCTCAGAGCCGCCTCGAACTCCGAGATCGCGACCTGTGTCGGCGAGATCGTCCTGAGCCCCTGCTCGGAGTACCACGCGGCGCGAGCCGGATCCATCACACGCACCATCACGTGCGGGATGTCGAAACCCTTCTGGGCGATCTGAGCGATCACAAGATTGGTGTTGTCGCCGTCGGTGGAGGCGATGAAGACATCGGCTTCCTCGATCCCGGCCTCTTTCAGCGCGTCGATCTCGATCCCCTGCCCGACCGTGAAGCGTCCGCCTGACTCCTCCCAACTGGTGACCAGGCCGGCGTCCAGCCGTTCATGCGAGAGCGGGTCCTCATCGAGCACCGAAACGGTGTGGCCATCTGCAAGGGCCTTGCGCGCTACCGCGGAGCCGACGCGGCCGGCTCCGATGACCAAAACGAACATGGCGCGCACTCTACTGCCCGCTCGGGCGCTGAGAGTCGCTATCCCTCGCGGCCGAGATCGTGACGTCATCGGTCGGCGGGACGGTGAGGATGACAGGGCAATGCGCGTGGGCGAGCACGTATTTGGTCGTCTCCCCCACGAAGTTGTCCAGCGGTCCTCCGCGGCCACCGAGCAGCGACCCGCCGCGAATGCGCGAAGGCTCCTCCGCGCCCATCACGATCGCCTGCACACCGCGGCGCCGCGCCTCCTCGACGATCGCTGCGCCGGAGCGCCGGGCGCGCACGCTCGCCGTCGCCACCTCGACGCCGAAGTACTCCTCGCCGACGGCCTTGGCGCGGCGCAGCGCCGTCCGCGCGCCTTCGATCCGGTCATCGGGCAGGCGCGCGTCGATCGGCAGCGCCATCGGCACTTCGATCACGTACACAGCCTCGATCGTCGATCCGTCATCGTCTTCGTCGAAATCAACGCCTTCCCCAGCGAGCCGACCGGCCGTCTGGATGATGTCGTCGTCGATCGCGGTGCCGGTCAACGGCACCAGGATCGAGCCGTATTCGAGCTCGATGCGCTCGCCTCGCAGCGCCTGCTCGTCGACGATGATCCGCTTCGTGAGCGACTTGCCCTCGATCATCCGGTAGACGACGTAAAGCGCCAGGCCAAACGCCATCCAGCCGAAGCCGACATAGCGGGCGCCCTCGTGGAAGATCATGACGCTGATCCATGCCAGCAGGGCGAGAACGGCGCCCACGACGGCCGGCAGCGGCAACTGCGCACCGCGCCAAGGCAGCGATCCGGGCATCCGGTAAGGCCGCCGCGCGTCGGGCTCCTTGACCCGTAGCACGACCAGCGACGTGTGAGCGATCGTCAGCGCAAGCAGCGAACCGAAGGCAAAGATCCCCACCAGCAGCTCGATGTCCTCGGGAATCAGCAGCGCGATCGCGATCAGTGCCGCCAGGCAGATCAGCACGAACGGGGTCGCTCGCGACGGGTGCAGACGCCCCAATGACACCGGGATCTGACGGTTACGCGACAGCGAATACGCGAGCCGTGAGAGCCCGAGCATCGCGGAGTTTGCGGCGGCAACGAGTGTCATCGTCGCCGCGATCGCAACGAAGTACGACAGCCCGTCAGCGAGCCATTGCGTGTCAAATGCCGCGGTGATCCCGAGGACGGGCGCCTCCAAATAGCGATGGCTGAGCTCCGTACGCCCGCCCGTCACCGGTTGCGCGGTCAGTGCCACGACCGCGATGCCTGTGTAAACGGCCATCACAGAGACAGTCACACTCGTGATCAGTCGCCTCAGGCCCGCGGCTCGCACCTCGACCTCCCCCGCGAGCCCGGACGCGGACTCAAGGCCGGTGAACACCACCGTGGCGACGCCGAGCGCAAAGATCGTGTCGCTCCACCCTGGCGTGGTCCCGAAATCGATCGACTGCGTCAGGACGTCGGCATCGAAGAAGTAGATGAGACCGAGGACGATCAGTACCCCCTGCAACGCCACGTCGGCAACCACCAGCACGGCGACGCGATTCAGCCGCGTGGTCGAGAAGCCTCGAATGTTGCGCAGCGCGACGTAGAGCACGATCCCGATCGCGAGAAACAGCTCGGCTTCGCCGCGCCCCAGCGGCGCATAGAACCGCGCCGCATAGTGGGTCGCCGAGAGCGCGGTGACCGCGACCAGGATCACGTAATCCAGCAGAATCGCCCAGCCGGCGATAAACGAGATCAGCTCGTTGAAGGCGTACCGCGCAAAGACGGTCGAGCCCCCGCGCTCCTGATGCAGCGAGGAACCCTCGACGTAAGTCATCGCTGCGAGCACGAAGAAGATGCCCGCGGCGAAGTAGACGAACGGGGTCAGGCCGAGCGCGTTGCCGGCAACGACGCCGAGTGAGAAGTAGATCGCGCTCGCGACCGACGTGTAGACGATCGTGAAGAGCGCTGGCGACCCGAGGCCACGGCCGAGCATTAGCTGTCACCACCACGATGCAGCCTTCGCTGCACGTAGATCCGCCCGGCTCCGGCGGCGACGAACAGCGCGCCCAGCACCACCCCGAACGAGATCGGCCCGCCGCCCCGAGCAACGGTGGAGATGAGGATCGCCACTCCGAGGAGCACCAGCACGGCTGAAAGTAGATGGGTGACCGTGTTGTGCATCAGATCTTCGAGGTCGACGGCTCGGAATGGATGATCACACGGCAGGGACGGTTGGACAGCACTGCTTCGACCGTCTTGCCGAACTGGCTTGAGCCGGCGATCCGCGGCGGCATCGGCATCACGATCGCCTTGGCCCGCAGTTGACGGGCCTCGTCGACGATGATCCGCGCCGCGCCGCCGGGGCGCACCTTTGCGACATGCCCCGTGACGAGATTCCCGCCTTGAAGTTTGACGCGCTCGAGCAGCGAATTGGCCGCCAGCTCGTGGTCGGGCATGCTTGCGTCCAGCGGTGATGACTGCGGCACGGAGACCAGGACCAGGACGTGAATGCCCCGTCGGCGACCGGCTGCGACCTTCAGCGCCGTTGAGATCGCGCCCCGCGGGTAGGGCCGCGAGGCATCGATCGCGACGACCACCGATTCGTACGTGGCCTCGTGCGGGACGACGGCCGCAGGCACGTGTGCCTTGACCGTCGTGGTCAGATCGAGCCCTTGGCTACGCCTAAACAGGACGTAGAACAGCATCCCGAAGGCGAGCCAGCCCACTCCGGCAGCGGCGACCTCGAGGTGCAGTGCCACGGTGACCAGGAAGGCGGCCAACGTCGCCGCGCCGCCGACCACCGCGAACAGCGGCAGCGCGCGCCCGCGGATCCTGATGACGCCCGGGCCCCGGTAAGGCCGGTGCTCATCGGGCCGTGACAGCCGCAGCTTGATCACCGCCGCGTGCGCGATCGTGAACGAGAGCATCGCTCCGAACGCGTACATGTTCCCCAGGAAGGTGGCCTTCCCCGGGATGAGCGTCAGGCAGGCGATGACGCCTCCAAAGATCAAGATTCCGAGCCACGGCGTGCCGTATTTCGGATGCAGCTGACGCAGCCGGTCGGGGACCTGGCGATGCAGGCCCATCGAGTACACGAGTCGCGATACGCCCAGGATGCCGGCGTTTGTCGCGATGAACAGGATCGTGGCCGCGAGCAGGCCGACATAGATCTCCGCCGCAGTCTGCAACGGCCCGAGGTGGATCTCCTTCACGACCCCGAGGATCGGGTCGCCCGCGAATCCGCCCTCGTCTTCAGGTAGACCGAGTTTCGTGACGTACTTCTGCTTCTCCTCATCGAAGAACACGGGCAACGCGGACAACGCGACCGCGGGCAGCGTGAAATAGATCGCGAACACCGCGATCCGCACGCGAGCGATCGCGGCCGGGATGGTCGTGCGTTCTTCCTTGGCCTCCTCGGCCATGTTCGAGATCGTCTCGATCCCCGTGTAGGCGATCATGCCGAGCGGGATCGCGATGAAGAAGTCCTTCCAGCTCGGCGCGATCCCAAGGTCGATGTTCGCGACGAGTGTGTCCGGTGACAACACAAGGGCGGCGCCGACCAGCACGAGCAGCACCTGCGTCATGAAGTCGACGACCGCGAGCAGAATGTTGACCCCGGCCGACTCCTTCACACCGACGACGTTGATGACCGCAAGCAGCCCGATCACGCCGCAGCCCGCGATCACGTCGGCGGGACCCGAGCGCAGCGGTTCCCAGAACAGACCACCGATGTAGTGCGGCAGGAAGTACGCCGAGATCGCGATCGTGATCACGTAATTGAGCATCTGGGCCCAGGCGGCGAAGAACGACCAACGCTCGTCGAAGGCGTGGCGCGCGAACGACGACGAACCGCCGGCCTCCGGGTACATAGCGGTCGCTTCGGCGTACGTGGCGGCCGTCAGGTAGAAGACGGCGCCCGTGACGAGGAAGACGACAGGCGTCAGCCCGAGCGCGTATCCCGCGACGAGACCCAGTGCGTAGTAGATCGACGAACCGACGTTGCCGTAGGCCGTCGAGAACAGCGCGTTGACCCCGAGGACACGCTGAAGTCCGTGTAGGCGCCTTTCAGCCATCGGCGCGGGAGATTAGTCAGGTGAGCGGCCCGAGCTTCGGCTTGTGGCGTGTCGGAGGGCCGTCCTTGCCGGTCCCGACGCCACCGGCAACCCCAGAGGCGTGGGCTGACTTGGAGGTGGTAAACCCCCATAACTCAGCCCACACGCCGAATTGAGCGTGGACCATGGGCCGCGGGTCCTGTCACGCGTCATCGACCGTCGGACGGCTCGGCCGGCAGGGAGCGGCCTCGCCGCCGAGGCCGAGCCGCGCGCCACCCGCGGATCAGCGCCTCTGGAGCGTCGTTGCAGGGCCCGGCGCCACGGGCAACCTCACGAGGTGTGGGCTGACTTGGTGTCGGTATACAGCCACAACTCAGCCCACACCGCCGAGCCCGCCGACCATCGAAACGCGTGGGCTGACTTGGCGGTGATAGACCCCCACAACTCAGCCCACACCGCCGAGCCCGCCGGCAACTGCTGGCCCGACCGATCACGTGGGTTCGTGTCGAGCGGCGTGATCGCGCCGCTGAAACGGACAGCGGCCGAGCGGGGTGGTTGCGGCGCGCCGCCCGGGTAGCAGCGCTACCCGGGCAAGCGACGAAACCGCAGCCGCGACGCGCCGCTGTTCGCTTTCAGCAAGCGAGCGCGGCGACTCGGCGCGGAGCTACGTGATGATTGGAATTATCAGGATCGCGACGATGTTCGCGACCTTGATCATCGGGTTGATCGCAGGACCACTCGTGTCCTTGAACGGGTCTCCGACGGTGTCGCCGGTGACCGATGCGGCGTGAGCCTCAGAGCCCTTGCCGCCAAACGCACCGTCTTCGATCAGCTTCTTGGCGTTGTCCCAAGCGCCGCCACCGGCGGTCATCAGGACGGCGAAGAAGAAGCCGACGACGATCACGCCGATCAGCAGGCCACCGAGCGCCTGGATGTCGATGATCCCGACGATCAGCGTCAGTACGATCGGCAGCAGCGATGGCAGGATCATCTCCCGCTGAGCCGACTTGGTGACCAGATCGACGCACTTGGCGTAATCGGGATCCTCGGTGCCCTCCATGATCCCGGGCTTCTCGCGGAACTGGCGACGCACCTCCTCGACCACCTGACCGCCGGCGCGGCCGACAGCCTCCATCGACATCGCGGCGAACAGGCAGACCATCAGGCCACCGAGCAGCAGCCCGATCAGCACCGCCGGGTTGCCGACATCGAAGTTCAGCGTCGTCGCGCTGACCCCGGCGTCTGCCAACTCGAACCGGAATCCGGCGAACAGCACCACTGCTGCGAGCACGGCCGAGCCGATCGCGTAGCCCTTGGTGACGGCCTTGGTCGTGTTACCGACCGCATCGAGGCGATCCGTGACCTTGCGGACATCCTCCGGCAGGTCCGACATCTCTGCGATGCCGCCGGCGTTGTCGGTGATTGGGCCAAACGCGTCGAGCGCCACGATCAGGCCGGTCAGCGACAGCAGACCCATGACGGCCACGGCGATGCCGTAGATGCCTTCGGTGCCGCCACCCGCGAGCTTCCACGAGCCGAGGATGCCAAGCGACAGCACGAGCGCCGGCAGAGCGGTCGCCTGCAGACCCGAGCTGAGGCCCTGGATGATGTTCGTCGCATGACCGGTCTGCGATGCGGCCGCCGTCTTCTTGACCGGGCCAAAACGCGTCGACGTGTAGTAGTCGGTGATCACGAACAGCAGGCCCGTCACCGCGAGGCCGATCAACGCGCAGAGGTAGAGCTCGAACGCGCTCGGCGTATCACCCGGGTTACCCGCGTACTCCACGCCATCCATCAGCCACTTCGTGACGGGATAGAACAGGACCGCCGAGATGACACCTGACGCTGCGAGACCTTTGTAGAGAGCCTGCTCGACGTTGTCGGTGGTCGTCCTGACGAAGAACGTGCCGATGATCGAACCGACGATCGCGACCGCGCCAAGAATCAGCGGGTACAGCGCGGCTGCGGTCGCATCTTCGCCCGCGAACGTCAGGACGCCGAGCAACATGACCGCCACAGCGGTGACCGCATAGGTCTCGAACAGGTCGGCCGCCATACCGGCGCAGTCGCCGACGTTGTCGCCGACGTTGTCGGCGATCGTCGCCGGGTTGCGCGGATCGTCTTCCGGAATGCCTGCTTCGACCTTGCCGACGAGGTCGGCTCCGACGTCGGCGGCCTTGGTGAAGATGCCGCCGCCCAGCCGGGCGAAGATCGAGATCAGCGAACCACCAAAGCTGAGGCCGATGAGCGCATCAATCGCTTCCTTCTGGTCGCGATCGAAGATCGCCGTCAGCGCGCCGTAGTAGCCAGCGACGCCGAGCAGCGCCAGACCGACGACGAGCATGCCCGTGATCGCGCCTCCGCGGAATGCGACAGCAAGGCCCGGCGAGACGCCCTTGCGGGATGCCTCGGCGACACGCGCGTTGGCGCGGACCGAGACGTTCATCCCGATGTAGCCGGTGGCGCCCGAGAGGACGCCGCCGATGACAAACCCGACGGCGACGTAGCCGTCCTGGATGAAAATCAAGGCGATTGCCAGGATCACACCGACGATCGCGATCGTCGTGTACTGGCGGTTCAGGTACGCCTTCGCGCCCTCCTGCACGGCACCGGAGATGCGCTGCATCTCCGCGTTGCCCGGTGAAAGTGCCAGCAGCTGACGGGTTGTCAGCAGGCCGTATGCGACCGCCAGTCCCGCGCATACGAGCGCGACCAGCACACCGTGGTCGGTCAGAAAACTTGTCAAATTGGAACCCTCCTCCAGAAGGCTTTGCCGAGCTGCACCAGCTGATCGCAGCTCGGCCTGAGAGACAACGGAGCCTAATAAACCACCCCGCGAGGACGGTTACTACCTGGGCAAACCCCTGCAGCTCCGGTCTATTGCCCAGGTATCCAGAGTTTGCCCGAAGACTGCGCGGGTCCAGGGCCCCCGGGCTCCGCCGCAGGTGCGGTCGCTCCGGACTCTGGCGCGGCAGCAGCCGCAGGCGCCTGCGCGTACGCGAGCTGGAGCTGGGCAACCGCATCGTCGAACGCCTTCGCGTCGTCGCCCAGCTCGTCGCGTACGAGTGCGAGCAGCGCCTTCGACGCTTCAATGCCGACCTGGAGCTGGACCTTGTCATCCGCTTTGGCTGCGGACAGGTTCACGATCGAGACGATCGTCTGGATCACGACGTCCTGCACGCGGACCTTCTCGAGCTGTTCGCGCAGTTCTGCTTCGGTCGGCTCGCGGGAATCCGGCTGCTGGTCGGTCATGCTGCAGACACCTCCTGGGTGTACGACTGGCGGGTCTCAGCAACGGTAGCGGCGTATGCCTCGCGCAGCGACATGCCTCGCAGGGACTCTCGCTGACGCTGGGCGCCGCCCCGCCGCGGCAGTTCCACCTCGATGCCATGTTCGCCGCGCACCGGCGCAGTCCAATGCAGGAGCTGGTCGATGACGGCGTCCATCTCGACCTCCCGCGCGCTAGTGAGGTCGATCAAACGACCGTCCCGGCCATGGCGGATCGCGCGCCAGAAGTTCTCCTCGATCAGGCGGCCTGCGGGTGCCTCAAAGGACTTGCCGTCGTCGATGTCGCGTGCCGCCTGCAGCACGCAACCCGCGATCAGGCCGGCCAGCGCCTCGCTCTCAGTGGCGGTTGACTGCGCGTCACAGATCCGTACCTCGACGGTGCCGAAGGAGAAGTGTGGGCGCACCGACCACCAGACCTGCGTGTACTCGACGATCGAGTTCGTCTTCTCCAGGAACTCGATGTACCGGCGATATTCGTCCCACGTGCCGAAGGGATCAGGGATCCCGCAACGCGGAAAGCTCTTGGTGAACAGCTGCGTGCGCGCGGAATGCAGGCCCGAGTCGAGGCCGTCGACGAACGGCGAGTTGGCGGAGATCGCCAGCAGCTGCGGCAGTACCGGTCGCAGACGGTCGCAGACCTTGATCGCGCGGTCGGCGCCCTTGATGCCCACATGAACGTGCAGCGAGAACGTCACGTTGCGCCTCGCGACGAGCTGCAGTCCCTCAGAAACACGGCGGTAGTGCTCGGTGTCGATGAACTCGACGTCGCGGTAGTCGGCCCACGGGTGCGTGCCCGTCGAGCCCAGCGCGATCCCCTTGGCCTCCGCCGCGGCGAACAGGCCACGGCGGTGATCGCGCTGAGCCGCCACCGCGGCCGCGAAGCTGTCACCGCGACCGGACCGGATCTCGATCTCGGAGACGATCAGTTCGCCCGCCACCGACTGCGCCAATTCGCCGTCGCAGGCATCGCGAAGCTCCTCGTAGCGCGGGACCATCTCGAGGCTGTGCGGGTCCAGCAGCGCGAACTCCTCTTCCAGGCCAATGGTTGCGTCGGTCGAAGCCGCAAAGGCCTCCTCGACTCCGTCGGTCATCGCGGTCATGCGAGGTAGAAATAGAGGGCGTACAGCAGATCGACCGCTGGACTGGATGTATGAACCGTCACGTCGGCGGGCACGTTGAGCAGTGCCTCGGAATAGTTGAAGATGATTTTCACGCCGGCGGCGACGAGTTCGTCGGCGATCTCCTGTGCGGCGAGCATCGGGACAGCGAGGACGCCGACAACGATGTCCTCGTCACGCACCGAGCTCGCGACGTCGGCCATCGGCCGGACATCGAGCGCGCCGACCGGCGTCCCGATCTTCGCTGGATCCGAGTCGAAGATCGCGACGATCTGAAAGCCATGATCGGCGAATACGTCCGATGACGCGATCGCTTGGCCGAGATGGCCTGCGCCGAAGAGCGCGATGTTGTGCTGACCCGCGATCCTCAGGATCCGCTGGATCTCGGTGACCAAGCCCTCGACGTTGTAGCCGACTCCGCGCTTGCCGAACTTGCCAAAACCGGAGAGGTCGCGGCGGATCTGCGTCGAGTTCACGTGCGTGAACGCGCTCAGCTCCTGGCTCGAGATCGTCTCCTTGCCTTCCTTACGGGCTTGACGGAGAACCTGGAGATACCGCGCTAGGCGCGCTGCGACGCCCAGCGACAGGCGTTCGGGGATTACGTCGCCGACCGACACAGCGCTGGAGATTAGCGCTGCAAATGCCCGCCGTCCGATTCCCGGGCCCCGAGCGCCGCGCGCAGCTGCTCGCGGTCAACGAAGAACTCGAACACGTCCTGATCGTCGATCGCGATTACGGGAATTCGCTCCAGGTAGCGCCGCAGCAGGTCGTCGGCTGATTCGATGTCGATCTCTGTGTAGACGACCTGCTCGTCGTCCAACACCGCACGCGCGTCATCGCAGAGATGGCAGCCCGGTCTTGAGTACAGGACGACGCGCCTGGCGGACATCAGAGCGCGTGCTCACCGGTCGCGTGGACGTCGAGCCCGAGGTAGTCCGGAAAGAGCTCCGGCGTGACGAAGCGTGCGGCCGACGCGATCATCGCGGCATTGTCGGTGCACAGCTCTCGCGGCGGCACCTTGAACACGGACAACCCGAGCCCCGCGATGCGTTCGCGCAGCGGCCCGTTTGCGGCGACGCCGCCGCCCAGCGCGACACGGTCGAGCCCGGTCTCGGCGATCGCGCGCTGCACCCGCATCGCGAGCGCCTCGACGATCGCGTGTTGATACGACGCCGCGAGGTCGGCCCGTCGGCGCTGCGCCTCGTCCTCACCCAGATCGCGGACGGCGTAGAGCAATGCCGTCTTGAGGCCGGCAAACGACATGTCCAGGCCTGCGACGCCGCGACCGATCGGAAAATCGAACGCCACCGCATCGCCCTCCGCGGCAAGCCGTTCTAGGTGAGGACCGCCGGGGAACGGCAGCCCGAGCAGGCGTGCGCCCTTGTCGATCGCCTCCCCCGCGGCGTCGTCCAGCGTCCGGCCGAGCACTTCGAAGCCGTCATGCCGGTCAACGCGGGCGATGAAACTGTGACCGCCGCTCACCACGAGACACAGAAACGGCGGCTCCAGCGGCTCCGGTCCGAGAAAGTTCGCCGCCACGTGACCCTGCAGATGATCGACTGCCGCGAACGGCAGCCCACGAGCGCCCGCGAGCGCCTTCGCAGTCGTCAGACCGATGAGCAGCGCGCCCACGAGCCCAGGACCCTGCGTCGCGGCCACAAGCGAGACATCGCCGAGCTCGATGTCAGCGTCGGCCAGCGCACGATCGACGACCGCGTTGATGATCACGAGGTGGCTACGGCTCGCGACCTCGGGGACGACGCCGCCGAAAAGATCATGTTCGGCCTGTGAGGAGATGACGTTCGAGCGAATCTCACCGCTATCGGTCACGACCGCCGCGCAGGTGTCGTCGCAGGAGCTTTCGAGCGCCAGGATCATTGACTCACCGGGGATGCGTTGGGAACGTCGTCGAGCACGCCGCGCAGCGTTCCGGGCGTACGCCACATGATGATCGCGTCCTCGCCGTTGTCCGCGTAGTAGCTGCGACGCAGACCGGCGGCGAGGAACCCGTGGCGCTCATAGAGCGCGATCGCCGCGGAGTTAGAGCGCCGCACCTCCAGCGTCAGCTGCGCCGTATCGCCACCCACGCGCTCCGTCAGTTCCGCGATCAGTTCGCTCGCGATCCCCTCGCGGCGCCGCGCCGGCTCGACGCAGATGTTCATCAGGTGCCAGACGGTGTCGTACCGCGAACAGATCGTGTAGCCGGCGAGCCGATCGCCGGAATCGGCCGCCAGACACACGGCCCCGGGCTTGGAGAGTTCGAGTACGAACATCGCAAGCGACCACGGTGCGGCGAACACGCGCCGTTCAAGCGAGATCACCTGCGCGAGGTCCGCATAGACGAGGGGGCGAATCACGCGGCTCATACGACGCGCGGCTTGGCGTCTGGGGCGCGGACATAATCGGGCAAGAGCTGCTCGATCGGGGTCACTTTGAGCTCGGTCGTCAAGGCGATCAACGCGTTTGCGTCTACACGATGAGCATCGTCGCGATCGGCGGGAACCGTGAAGCCCGCGGCCTCAAACTCGGTTCGGTAGCGAATCGCTCCATCGCCAACGACCCAGCCTGGCAGCAACTGCTCGATCTCGTGCGCGGGCACGGCGCGCGGCCCCTCAAGCGCGTTGCCGGCGACGTAGCGACCGTAGAACACCTCACCGCGCCGGGCATCGATCGCCACCGAGATCTCGGCCTCCTGCCAAGCGAGCAGCGCGAGCGAGCTGACCGCCACCGCTTCGACATCCAGGGACTGTGCGAGCGCCCGTGCCGCCGTGACGCCGATGCGCAGGCCGGTGAAGCTGCCGGGTCCGACGCCGACTCCGATCCGGGTGACGTCGGCAAGCGATCCGCGCAGCTCAGCGGTGACTTCGTGGGCGAAACGCAGCAGCAGCGCTGTGTGGCCCGGGCGTTCCCCCGCAGCCGGGTCGTGCCTGCGCCACGCGACGCGCCGGCCATCGCCGCAGGCGACCACGGTCGCGGCAGTAGCGGTGTCGAAGGCGAGGATCACAGCGTGATGGTGATACGTCGGCGGTCGCCGCCCGCGTGCTCGAGCAACACACGCGCGCGTACCGGCCCGACGACCGGCTCGGCGATTGCCGGCCACTCGATGAACGTCACGAAATCGGGGCCGATGTAGTCGTCGAGCAACGCCGGATCCTCCCCGGCCAGCGAGCCAAGCCGGTGCAGATCGAGGTGCGCGACAGGGACGCGCCCGGCGTAACGGCGGCCGATCGTGAAGGTCGGGCTCGTGACGGGAGTTTCGACGCCGAGCGCGCGGGCCGCGCCGCGCACGAACGTGGTCTTACCTGCGCCCATCTCCCCTTCGATCAATACGACGTCGCCGGGAACAAGGCTCAGCGCCAGGCGACCACCGGCGTCCGTGGTGGCCGTCGCGCAGTCCGTTTCGATCATCTCCTTGCCAGGAGCGGTAGACACGCGCAGCAGACTACGAGAACAGATCGAGCTGATCGGCAGCCGGCTGCTCCGGAGCCGGCTGCGAGGGCCGCTCCTCGGCAGCTGGCTGATCGTCGAGGCTCCCGGCTTCGACAGCTTGTGGCTGCGGCGGCGCTCCCTGCGCCAGCAGCTCCGGGATGCGGCCGAAATCCTCGCGCAGCAGATCCACGTTCGAGCGCTGGTAGAGCGCGGCCGCGGGATGAAAGAGCGGGTAGAGCCGCACCGTGCGCGGCCCGATCTGCCGAACCTCCGGCCGACCGCGCAGCTTGGTGATCCCGGTCGGATCGTCGCGCAACAGCTTCGTCGCGAAATTGCCGAGCGTGCAGACGACAGTCGGTTGGATCAGATCGAGCTGCTCAAAGAGGTACGGCTTGCAGTTGTCGATCTCATGCGGCTGCGGATCGCGGTTGCCCGGCGGCCGGCACTTGAGCACATTGGCGATAAAGACATCGTCGCGACTCATGCCGATCTCGCTGAGGAGTTCCCCCAGTAGCTTGCCGGCGGCGCCGACGAACGGCCGGCCCTGCTCGTCCTCGTGGCGGCCAGGGGCCTCTCCCACAAACAGCAGCTCCGCATCCCAGTTGCCGGCACCGAACACCACCTGGGTCCGGGTACGGGCCAGCTCGGGACAGCGCTGACACACGCGTGCTCGCGCGAAAACCTCTTTGAGCGCGTCGCGTCGGGCGTCCGTCGTCACGCCGCTATCCTTCCATGAGTAGTTGCCCCACGCTTAAGCCGGTACCCGCTGTTGCGGGACTGGACCGTAAGGCGAATGACTCTCTCAGATCTCTCTATTGCCGTCGTCGGTGCCGGTCGTCTCGGGACGCTGCTGGCCACGTCCCTCAATTCGAGTTCCCCACGCGGCCGCGGAGCGGACTGCGCTGACGCTGACGTGATCCTGCTCTGCGTACCCGATGACGACATCGCTGCTGCCGCAGCGCAGTTGCAGCCTCGCGCCGACGCCCTTGTGGGTCACTGCTCGGGCGCGACCACGCTTGCTCCGATGACGCAGCTCGGACTGACCGGGTTCTCACTGCATCCGCTGATGTCCGTCACCCATGCCGGCGCCGACCTCGAAGGCTGCTGGGCGGCAGTCGCCGGAAGCACAGACACCGCGCTGGACTGCGCCATCTCGCTCGCCGAGCAGCTCGGGTGCAGGCCATTCGTCGTCGCCGATGACGATCGGGCGGCCTACCACGCCTCGGCGTCGATCGCCTCGAACTTCCTCGTGACCCTGGAGTGGGCCGCCGAGCAGCTCGGCACCGACCGTCGCGCACTCCTGCCGCTCGTCCAGGCGACCGTGGAGAACTGGGCTCAGCACGGACCTCAGCAAGCGCTCACGGGGCCGATCGCACGCGGCGACGAGCACACGGTCGAACGCCAGCGCGAAGCGATCGCCGAGCGCACCCCGCATCTGCTTGAGCTCTTCGACGCCCTGACCGCGGCGACGCGCCTGCTCGCTGACGAAAGCAGGGCGGCGCGATGAAGACGATCACGACGATCGCCGCCCTTCGCACCGAGCTCGCGCAGGGACCACGCCCGATCGGCCTCGTACCGACGATGGGCGCACTGCATACCGGCCATCTGAGCCTCGTGGCGCGAGCCGCCTCCAAATGCCCGCAGGTCGTCGTGTCGGTATTCGTCAATCCGACTCAGTTCGACGATCCGGCCGACCTCCGGGCCTATCAGCGCGATCTTGATTCCGATGCGGCGCTGGCAGAGGACGCCGGCGCGACGATCCTCTTCGCGCCCGACGCCGGCGAGATGTACCCCGAAGGCTTCGCCACCAGCGTGACCGTCACGGGCCCGCTCACGGAGACGCTCGAGGGAGCGCAGCGCGGCGCGCAGCACTTCCACGGCGTGACTACGGTCGTGACCAAGCTGCTGAACATCGTCGCGCCCGACGTCGCGTACTTCGGTCAGAAGGATGCGCAGCAGGCGCTCGTCATCAGGCGGCTGGTCACAGACCTCAATCTCGACGTGAAGATCGAGGTGCTGCCGACGGTGCGCGACGAGGACGGCCTGGCACTCTCGAGCCGCAACGCACGCCTGTCGGCCGCCGACCGCGACAAGGCGATCATGCTCCATGCCGCGCTGCAAGCAGCGCGACAGGCCGCGCGGTCCAGTGACGACCCGATGCAGCTGCGCACCGCCGCGCTCGACACGCTTGCGCGGGCCGAAGTCGAGCCCGAATACGTCGCGATCGTCGACCCGCAGAATCTCTCACCGGTCAGCCACGTCAACGGTGCCGGCGCGCTTGTCGCGATCGCGGCGCGTATCGGCGGCGTGCGCCTGATCGACAACCTCGTCATCGAACCAAGCAAGGAAACCTGATGCAGCGCACGATGCTCAAGTCGAAGATCCACCGCGCGACGATCACCGACTCTGACCTGCACTACGTGGGTTCGATCACGATCGACGCCGACCTACTCGACGCCGCCGACATCCGCGAGCACGAGCAGGTACAGGTGCTCGACATCGACAACGGCGCACGCTTTGAGACCTACACGATCGCCGGACCGCGCGGCAGTGGCGAGATGAAGGTCAACGGTGCTGCCGCACGGCTGGTGCACACGGGTGACACGATCATCGTCGTCTCCTACGCCGGCTATGACGAGGCCGAGCTTGCGAGCTACGAAGCGCGGGTCGTACACGTCGAGGCGAAAACCAACCGGATCATCGACGTCGATGCCGCCGTCGAAAGGCTGCTGACCTGATGTCAACCGCGCACGTACATATCCCGGCCGATGCTTCACGCCTGCCGGTCACGCTCGCCGCGATCGCGGAGCGAAAGCGCATCGGCCAGAAGCTCGTGATGGTGACCGCGTACGACTATCCGTCGGCGCTCGCGGCCGAGGCGGCGGGCGTGGACATCGTGCTGGTCGGCGATTCCGGCGCGATGACGGTGCTCGGCTACGACTCAACCCTGCCTGTGACGATGGATGAGATGTTGATGCTCACCAAGGCGGTGCGTCGCGGCCTGAAGACTCCGCTACTCGTCGGCGACATGCCGTTCGGCTCATACGAGGCTTCAGACGAGCTCGCTGTCCGGTCAGCCCAGCGGTTCATCAAGGAGGCAGGCTGCGACGCCGTCAAGCTCGAAGGCGGCGGCGAACGTTCGGTGGCGCGCGCCAAGGCGATCATCGAATGCGGCATCCCGGTGATGGGCCATGTGGGGCTGACGCCACAAAGCGCAACCGCGCTCGGCGGTTATAAGGCCCAGGGCCGCAACGCCGCAGCGGCGGCGCGGATCGCCGGCGAGGCGGCCGCACTGCAGGCCGCGGGCTGCTTTTCGATCGTCTTCGAGGCGATCCCGAGCGCTCTCGCCGCGGCGATCATGGAGCGCATCGATGTCCCCGTGATCGGCATCGGAGCCGGCGGTGCCGTCGACGGTCAGGTGCTCGTGTTCCACGACATTCTTGGGATCCGTGAGGGCCGCGGACCGAAGTTCGTCCAGCGCTACGGAGAGTTGCTCGACGAGATGACGGCCGGACTCGCGCGGTTCGCGGACGACGTGCGCGAGCGGCGTTATCCGACCCAGGATCACGAATATTCGATCGACGCCGACGAGCTCGCCGAGTTCCATGCGGCGTTCACTTCGCGCTAACTCCGCTTTCACATACATTGCGGGCATGTCCCGCCTCTCACAGGTCTTCGCCCCGCGCGATCGCGAGTTCTTCGATCTCTTCGAGGAGGCCGCGGGCAACGTGGCGAAGGCCGCCGATTTGTTGGACCAGATGCTCGGCACGTGGCCCGACCGGCCCGAACTTGCACGTCAGATCATGGTCTGTGAACAAGACGGCGACCGCATCACACACGACGTCATCCAACGCCTGAACCAGACGTTTGTCACGCCGATCGACCGCGAGGACATAATCGACCTCGTTTCGGCGCTGGACGATGTCGTCGACTTCATCGAGGAGGTCGCCGACTATTTCATCCTCTACAAGATCGAAGCGCCGATGGAGCAGTCCCAGCGGATGGCGCACATCCTCGTCGAGGCGACGCGGCAGATCGACCAGGCGATGCCGCGCATGCGGGGCTTCAAGGACATCTCGCACCAGACGAGGGAGATCCACCGCTTGGAAAACGATGGTGACCGGACCGTTCGCGAGGCGGTCGCCTCGCTGTTCGATGGCGGCATCGACCCGATGATCGTGATCCGCTGGAAGGACGTCTACGAGCGGCTCGAACACGCGATCGACGCGACCGAACACGTCGCGAATGTCCTGCAGAACATCGTCTTGAAGAACTCCTAGACGGCCCCGGCTTCATCAATGGACAGCGATCTGGTCCTTTACGTAGTCATCGCGACGGCACTCGCGTTCGACTTCACCAACGGCTTTCACGACACGGCAAACGCCGTCGCGACGTCGATTTCGACGCGTGCAATGGCCCCAAAGGTCGCGGTGACGCTCGCCGCGATACTCAACTTCGTCGGTGCCTTCATCTCGCTTGAGGTCGCCGCCACGGTGGCGAAAGGAATCGTCGAAGCCGACGCCGTCACTCCGACAATCGTGTTCGGCGGCCTGATCGGTGCGATCGCCTGGAATCTCGCGACATGGTGGTTTGGACTGCCGTCCTCCTCCTCGCACGCGCTCATCGGGGGCGTCGTCGGGGCGGCCTTCGTGGCCAAGGGCCCGGACGTCATCCTCGGCGGAGGGATCGTGGAGAAGGTGCTGGTCCCCGCGATGGTCGCGCCGGTGCTTGCGTTCGCCGTGGCCGGCATCTCGATCCTGATCGCATACAGAGTCGTTGGACGTCAGCGCCCCGGCACGGTCAACAGGGGCTACAGACTCGGACAGATCGCCACGGGTTCGCTGCTCTCGCTCGCCCATGGGACCAACGATGCGCAGAAGACGATGGGCATCATCACCCTGGCACTGATCGCGCACGGCAACATCGACGGCGACAACTTCTCGGTACCAACCTGGGTGGTCGTTTCCAGCGCGACGGCGATCGCGCTCGGCACTTATTCCGGCGGGTGGCGCATCATCAAGACGATGGGCAGTCGCATCATCAAGATGGACCCCGCCCAGGGATTCTCTGCGCAGGGCGCCGGCGCTGCCGTGCTGCTCACGGCCTCGCACCTCGGCTTTCCCCTCTCGACGACGCACGTGATCTCCGGCGGCGTGATGGGTGCCGGCGCGGCTAAGCGTCTGTCGGCCGTCCGCTGGGGTGTCGCCGGAAACATCGCGCTTGCGTGGGTCCTCACGCTTCCGTGCGCGGCGGCCATCGGTGGACTGGCCTACGCGATCACCTGGCTGTTCGGGGACGGCGCGGTCGGCGTGGTCGTTGTGGTCGTCTTGGTCTCAGCGACGATCGCATCGGCATTCGGAGCGCGGCTGCGGCGTGGACCGGCTCTCACGGCAGCGACGGAGGCCGACTGATGCTCGCCGCGATCGAGTGGTCACACCTGCTTGAGCTCGTATGGGCCGCGGCGCTGGCGGGGATCGCGGTGGCGATCATCTACGCGCTGATGATCCTCGGGATCTCCAAGGCCGACGATGCACGACGGCGCGGTGCGGCGGTCGCGGCCGGCCTGTACGGAGTGCTCGCCCTGGCGGCGACCGTGGCGTTCGTCGGCGCGATCGTCTACGGCGTCTCGATCATCACTACGAAGTAGGACGGAGCTTCAAGATCGCCGCGATCTCCTCGGCGACATCGTGCGCGGTGACGTCCTCACCTGCGCGGACGCGGGCCTGCACGTTGTAGACCGATGACGTTTCGGCGAGTTCCTTCGAAGCCGTCTGGAGCTGCTGAGCCAGCTGTGTACCGAGTTCGCGCGTCTGCTGATTGATGTGCCGGATCGCCTCGTTGAGCGCACGAGCTTCCATGCGTGTGAGATCGGCCTGCGCCGCCGCCTCGCGGAGCAGAGCGTCAGCTTCAGAGCGCGACTCACGGATCATGGCGCGCGACTGCTCGCGAGCCTCGGTAAGCAGCTCCTCAGCCTCGACGCGCGCCTTGTTTGCCTGCTCGCGCGCAGCCGTCAGCAGCTCCTGCCGTTCGGCCTCGGCCGCCTCGCGCTGCTCGACCACCTGCTTCTCGAGCTCGCGACGATGCTGCACGAGCTCGCGCTCGGCGCGCGCGCTCGCCGAGCCGAGGATCTCCTCGGCTCTGGCTTCTGACTTGGCGACTCTGTCCTCGGCCGCGGCGACCTTCTCCTGTGCGGCCGTTGCAAGCTCCTCGGCCTCCTGCTGCGCCTGCTTGATCATCAGCTCTGTCTTGCGCTCGACGTCTGCCAGTGCCTTGTCAGCCGCTGCCTTCACATCGGCCTCTGCGGCGGCGATCGAGGCCTCGGCGCGCTGCTCGGCCGCGGCGATTCGCTCAGCCGCCTCTTCCCGCGCGGTCACCGCCGCCGCCTCGGCCTTCCGGACCAGCTCGCGCGCTTCGGCGAGCTCGACATCGAGAGCTGCGTCAGGTTCGTGCTTGCCGCTCGGATCGTCGTCTGGCGCGAGCTCCTCACCGAGCCGGTCCTCGTCTTCGGAGACCGCGTCAGCGGTGAACGGCTCGTGCTTGGCCGTAACCTCCCAGCCGGGTACGCCGTCGGCCAGATCGATCTCTCGCTCCTCGACGATCTCCACTCGCCCGAAGCGAAGAGTTAGGTCGGTCAGGAGCGCCTGTCGGTCGGCGCCGGTGACCGTGACTACTGACTGATCGCGCGGCATCGACAGCACGCTATCGCGGAGCGCAGCGCGGCGTTAGCGAACTCTTCACTGGCTGGGAACTCTTTGTGTCAGCGACGTGAAAGCTCGGAAGCGGTCTCAAACCGTCGCCGGCACCTTTGGCGCAGTCCGTCTGGCCGTTGGCGCGGCCGGCGTGACGAGGTCAACCAGGAACGCGCCCGTGTACGAGCCCGGTGTTCCGGCGACCTGCTCAGGCGTGCCGGTGGCCACGACCTGGCCTCCGTCCTCCCCGCCCTCCGGGCCCATATCGATCAGCCGGTCTGCGGTCTTGATCACGTCGAGATTGTGCTCGATGACAACAACCGAGTTACCGGCGTCGACGAGCCGGTGAATCACCGCCAGGAGGCGCTGGACATCGGCGAAGTGCAGGCCGGTCGTCGGCTCGTCGAGGATGTAGAGGGTGTCGCCGGTCGCGATCTTCGAGAGCTCCGACGCAAGCTTGATGCGCTGCGCCTCGCCTCCGGAAAGCGTCGTCGCCGGTTGCCCGAGACGCAGATAGCCAAGGCCGACATCGTTGAGCGTCTCCAGCCGGCGGCGGATCTTCGGGATGTTCTCGAAGAAATCGACCGCCTCCTCGACCGGCATGTCGAGGATGTCGGCGATCGTCTTGCCCTTGAAGCGGATGTCGAGCGTCTCACGGTTGTAACGCTTGCCGCCGCACTGGTCACAGGGCACGTACACATCGGGGAGAAAGTGCATCTCGATCTTGATCTGACCATCGCCCTTGCAGACCTCGCAGCGACCGCCCTTCACGTTGAACGAGAAGCGGCCCGCCTTGTATCCGCGGGCACGCGCCTCCTGGGTCTTGGAGAACATGTCGCGGATCACGTCGAACAGACCGGTGTAGGTGGCGGGATTTGAGCGCGGGGTCCTGCCGATCGGTGACTGGTCGATCTGGATCACCTTGTCGATGGCTTCGAGCCCCTGAACGGACGCATGCGTGCCGGCCTTCATCCGCTGGCGATGCAGCGCGTTGGCAGCCGCCTTGTAGAGCACCTCGTTGACGAGCGTCGACTTGCCCGAGCCCGAAACCCCCGTCACACACGTCAGGACACCTGTCGGCACCTTGACGTCGACCTTCTTGAGGTTGTGCTGAGCGGCGCCCTTGATCGTGATCTGACCGCGCGGCTTGCGGCGCTTGGCCGGCACCGCGATCGTGGCGCGCCCAGAAAGGAACTGGCCGGTCAGCGACTCGGACACCTGTTCGATCTGTTCTGCGGTGCCCTGGGCCACGATGTGGCCACCGTGCTCGCCCGCTCCTGGGCCAAGATCGACGACATGGTCGGCGGCGCGCATCGTCTGTTCATCGTGCTCGACCACGAGCACGGTGTTGCCGAGATCGCGCAACCGTTGGAGCGTCGCGATCAGCTTCGAGTTGTCGCGCTGATGCAGCCCGATCGATGGCTCATCGAGCACGTAGAGGACACCGACGAGCGCCGAGCCGATCTGCGTTGCGAGCCGGATCCGCTGGGCCTCCCCACCGGACAGCGTCGCCGACGCACGGTCCATCGAGAGATAACCGATGCCGACGTTCTCCAGAAACCGCAGTCGCTCCTGGATCTCCTTGAAGATCAGCCGCGCGATCCGCCGCTCGGTCTCCGTCAGCTCGACGTCCTCAAGCCAACTCAGGGCGCGCCGGACCGACATGCCCGTGAACGCGTCGATCGAGATCCCGCCGACGAGCACGGCCCGTGACTCGGGTCGCAGCCGCGAGCCCTTGCACTCCGGGCACGGGACCAACGACATGTACTCCTCGATCTTCTCGCGGGAGTACTCCGAATCCGTCTCGCGATAGCGCCGTTCGAGGTTGTTGACGATGCCTTCGAAGCGCGTGGCGTAGTCACGCCTGCGGCCGTAGCGGTTCTTGTACGAGATCGCGAGCCGCTCGCCGTCGGTGCCGTTCATGAAGATCGCGCGGTGTGCGTCCGGCAGGTCGGACCACGGCGCGTCGAGATCGACGCCGTAGTCCCGGCCGATCGCCTCGGCGACCTGCTCGTAGTAATTGGACGCCCCCGACCCGCCCCAGGGCGCGATCGCGCCATCGCGCACCGAAAGACGCTCGTTCGGCACGAGCAGCTCGGGATCGATCTCCATCTGCGCGCCGAGCCCGGTGCATCGCGGACACGCGCCGTGCGGATTGTTGAACGAGAAAATCCGCGGCTCGAGCTCCGGGATCACCGGACCGTGGTCGATGCACGCAAACTTCTCGCTGTAGAGCGTGCGCACGGCCGCGCCGTCCTTGGGGAGCTCCTCGACCTCGACCATGCCGTCGGCCAAGGCGACCGCGGTCTCGATCGAGTCCGCGAGGCGTTTGCGCACTTCGCCGCGCATGACCAGCCGGTCGACGACGACCGAGATGTCGTGCTTGAACTTCTTATCGAGGACGATCTCCTCCTCGAGCATGCGCAGCTCACCGTCGACCTCGACGCGCGCAAAACCCTCATCGCGCAGTTCGCCGAAGAGCTTGCCGTACTCGCCCTTGCGACCGCGAACGATCGGCGCGAGCACCATGAAGCGGACGCCCTCGTCGAACTCCATGACCTGATCGATGATCTGCTCCGTCGACTGGCCCTGGATCGGCTTGCCGCAGATGTGACAATGCGGATGCCCGATCCGCGCCCACAGCAGACGCAGGTAGTCGTAGATCTCGGTGACCGTGCCGACGGTGGACCGCGGGTTGCGCGATGTCGTCTTCTGATCGATCGAGATCGCCGGTGAAAGGCCCTCGATCGAGTCGACATCGGGCTTATCCATCTGGCCTAGGAATTGGCGGGCGTACGCGCTCAGCGACTCGACGTAGCGGCGCTGGCCTTCGGCATAGATCGTGTCGAACGCGAGCGACGATTTGCCCGATCCGGACAGGCCGGTGATCACCGTCAATGCGTCGCGCGGCAACGTCACATCGATGTCACGGAGGTTGTGTTCACGGGCCCCCGTGACGACGATCGAGTTCTTGTTTGCCATGCACCAAGCAGTCTATCCGGGCGAACAGACGTTCGCGTGGTGGCCGGACATCTCCAACTGCACCGATCAGCGTGGGCCCGTCCCACCTCGGCGGCGTGGGCCGAGTTGTGGGCCTGTAACGCCACAAAGTCAGCCCACACCGGATGAGGTGACCGATGGCGTCGGGCTCGGCAAGAGGCCGGAGATCGGGCCTGCGCGGCTTTCGGGTGGACGCGAGCCAGGCAACACGCGTCCAGTTCGCGATCTCGATCGATCCAAATACGGAGGCCGCGTGTCGATACAGACAACATGCGCCTGTCCCTACTCGTCACAGCCATACTCGTCGGGCTCCTCACCTGCTCGGTGGCGGTCGGCAAGACGATCACCGCGAACAACGGCAAGAACACCCTGAAGGGAACCAACGGCCCTGACACGATCAACGGCCGCGGGGGCGCGGACAAGATCTCCGGCCGTGGCGGCGACGACAAGCTCTTTGGCGAGACCGGCCCAGACCGGCTCTTCGGCGGCGACGGCAACGACACGATCGACACCGGTTCGGCTGGCGACGTCGCATACGGCGACGCCGGCAACGACACGATCACCGACGATTTCGGCTCCGACGACCAATACGGGGGCGACGGCGACGACTTCCTGAGCGGCGGCTCCGCGCCCGACGACCTGTTCGGCGGCAACGGCAACGACACGATCCACGGTGGCTCGGGCGCCGACCACCTAGACGGCGATGCCGGCAACGACACGATCTACGGCGAATACGGCGTCGACACCATCTACGGCGATGACGGCGACGACACCATCTACGCCAACGACCAAGGCCTCGACAAGCTGATCGACTGCGGTCCCGGCACCGACACCCTCTACATCGATCCGATCGGCCTCAAGGGCGGCGAGCCGGACAACTGGTCGCGCGACCAGGGCAGATTCGTCGGGTGCGAGAACATCGTCGAGCTCGCGCCGCCGTTTGACCCCACCGCGGGCATCGTGTGGAGCTCGCCGAGCCTCTACGGCAACAGCAACAAGACCGGCACCGACCTCAACGACAAGCTGCTCGGCCACCACGGCTCCAACACGATCCGCGGGCTCACCGGAAATGACGTGCTCTGGGGCGACTCCAAGCCGCCGCGCGGCGAAATGCGCCGGATCCGCGCGCAGAGCGACGAGATCGATGGCGGGCCCGGCAACGACGTCATCTACGCAAGCCCGGGCCGCAACCAGATCTTCGGCCGCGAGGGCGACGACTACATCCAAGGCAACACCGGCCATGCGGCGATTCAGGCGGGCGACGGCAACGACACGATCCGGGCGCGCGCAGGCGGCAACACCCGCATCGACGGCGGCCTCGGGGACGACCTGGTGATCGCGATCGTCGGCGTGGGCAAGGTGACCGTGGACTGCGGGCCCGGCATCGACACGATCGAGATCTCGAAGTTCAAGAGCAATCAGCGGCGCGTCGAGCGCAAGAACTGCGAAATTGTGAAAAAAGGGTGAGGCGGCGCCAAGGCGCGTTGCTTTTCAGCCTCGCCGGTGTTGCAGTGGTTGTGCCCCGGATCCCAGCCGCCCTGACGTCGATCGCGATCGTCGGCCTGATCGCGGTCTCGGTGGCCGACGCTGGCGTGTTCCGCGGCACCAACGCTCGACAAACGCTGATCGGCACCGAAGCGAACGACTACATCGACGGCCGCGGCGGGCCTGACCGCGTCTACGGCCGCGGCGGCAACGACGACCTCCAGGGCCGCACGGGCGATGACCAGCTCTACGGGGGTTTCGGCAACGACCGCATCTGGACCAGCTCAGGCGCCGACATCGCCGACGGCGGACCGGGCGACGACCTGATCATCGATGACTACGGCCATGACCACGATTTTGGCGGCGACGGCAACGACCGGCTCTACGGCGGCTCCGCACCCGACGAACTGGTTGGCGGTAATGGCGACGATCAGCTCGGCGGCGGCACCGGCTCCGATGAGCTCTCCGGCGAAGCCGGCAACGACCAGATCTATGGCCAGCAGGGACGCGACAGGATCGATGCTGGGCTCGGCGACGACACGGTCTTTGCCAATGACGGCGGCTGGGATCAGAGCATCGACTGCGGCGACGGCTACGACACCCTCTACATCGACCCGGCAACGACAGACGCCGGCCGGCACGACCTCAAATACGTCGACGATCGATACGTCGCCTGTGAACGGGTCGTGGAAGGCGTCGTGTTCTCCGATCCACTCGCCGGCGTCGCCTGGGACGCGCCCGATGACTACGCCCCGTCATACGGCCAGGGCACCGCGCTCAACGACAGGCTGCTCGGCCACCACGGCGCCGATCGGATCTACGGCGAGGCAGGCGATGACGTCATCTGGGCCGACTCGCTGCCGCGTGGCGACTTCGCCGCGATCATCGCCCAGGCAGACTTCGTCAGCGCCGGCGCGGGCAACGACACCGTGTACGGATCGCCAGGCACCAACACGCTTCTCGGCGGCGACGGCGACGACTTCCTACAGGGCGGCACCGGCACCGGGATGATCGACGCAGGGAATGGCAACGACCGCGTCAAGGTGCGCTCCGACGGCGTTTACAGCGTCGCGGCCGGCCCTGGCGACGACAGAATCACCGCGATCATCGCCGGTGGATCAGCGGTCATCAATTGCGGACCCGGCAAGGACGTGGTGGAGGTGTCCGTGAGCAAGACATCGCGCAAGCTGGTCACGATGCGTCATGACTGCGAACGGATGAAGATCGACGGCGCATCGCGCACCACGCCCGTGCGCCGCCGGTAGCCTTGCGTCCCATGGGACGCTTCTCAGCGACGGTGGTCATCGACAGGCCGATCGAGGAGCTCTTCGCCTTCCTCGCCGACGGCGAGAACGACAGGCTCTTCAGCGATCGCGTGCAGGAGATCCAACGGACGACCGAAGGCCCCGATGGTGTCGGCACCGTCTACGCGAGCGTGGTCAAGGACGGCGGGATGAAGACCACGCGCGAGTTCAAGTTGACTGAGTTTGACCCACCGTCGCGGATCCGCTGGACCGAGCTTTCGAAGAACCCAATCACGGTTTCAGAGGGCGGCTACGACCTCGAGGCGGCCGGTGCGGGCGGGACGCGGTTGACGCTGTTCAACGTACTTGAGGGTCATGGCTTCGGAAAGCTGATTCTGCCGCTCGCGTTGCGCAGCGCCCGTAACGGCGGCGCGTCCAAGATCGTCGAGAAGCTCAAACAGGTGGTTGAGGCACGCTGAGTTTCGCGTGACGATGCCAAAACTCGCGGGTACGCTTTTGGGCATGTGTCGCAACATCAGGCCCCTTTACAATTTCGAGCCTCGCGCGACCGAGGAGGAGGTCCGCGCCTCCGCTCTCCAGTTCGTGCGCAAGGTCAGCGGTTTCACCAAGCCCTCGCAGGCCAACGAGCAGGCATTCGAGCGCGCGATCGACGACATCACCGCCGTCACGCAGCGCTTGATCGACGAGCTGGTGACCAAGGCGCCACCGAAGAACCGCGAGGAGGAGGCGATCAAGGCGCAGCGCCGCGCGGCTCCGCGTTACGAAGCTCAGGATCTCGGGCGCGCCCTGCTGCGTGAACGGGGACCGGTCACGACCTAGGTCTCGTGACCGGTCGCGCCCCGCAGGCAAATCGGGTACGAATTGCGTATGGCCTCCGGAGAAAGCGCGATCGCCGATCGCGTCGAGCAGGTATTCGACGCGCACCTGTATCCGATCGACGTCCCACGAGGACCGCAGCTGTCCAGCCCCGAGGGGATCGAGGCCTTCCTCGCTGACCATGGCATCGCCCGCGCGCTGCTCATCTCGCGCGATTCCGGACTCCTGAGCCGGCACGTCGAGGCGGTGGAGGGCGCCTACGGCATGCTGTGGGTGAACCCGCGCGAGCCTGACGCCCGCGGGCGCGCTGCGCAGGCGCTGGCGCACCCGAAGCTAGTCGGCATCAAGCTGCATCCCGCCGAAGACGGCTTTGACCCCGATGACCCGGTCGCGCACCCGATCTTCGAACTGGCGGAGGAGCTCGGCGTCCCCGTATCGGTGCACTGCGGCCACCCGCCACCAGGCACGAACACGCTTCCCTGGCGAATCCAGGCGGCAGCGGCCCGCTTCCCGCAGGTCCAAGTCGTCCTCGCCCATATGGGCGGCTGCGTCATGCAGTACCACGAGGCGAGCATGACCGCCGCTGAGCGCCATCCCAACGTCTGGCTCGACGTGACCGGAATGCCCCACAACTGGCGCGTCCTGGAGGCGGTCCGGCGAGCCGGCCCGGATCGGGTGCTGCATGGCTCGTTCTCGCCCTGGTTTCATCCTCGCCTGGAGGTTCTCAAGGTCCTGATCAGCGACCTCACGCCCGACGTCGTGCGCAAGGTACTCAACGACAACGCCGAGTCGCTGTACCTGACGCGGTCATGGCGGGCTGAAACGACGGAGGCCGGAGCATGATTTTCGACGCACACCTTCATCCGTTCCCGAACGTCTTCAGCGACACGCGGGTGAGCGCTCCGGGTCACAACCTGATGGCGCCCGAGCAGCTGATCGAACTGTTCGAGGCCTGCGGAATGGCAGGCGCGCTCGTGCTCGGGTTCCCGCCGGCTCTCGCGCCCTACATCGAAAAGGTCCCACACGCCTATGGGCTGGTCTGGGTCAGGCCCGGACCGCCTGTTCCGGGCGGTAAGTCCTTCGTTGAGATCGCCGCGGAGCAGCTCGATCACCCCAAGATCGTCGGCATCAAGCTCCACCCGCTCGTGGACTTCTTCAACCCGAACTCACCGATGATGGACCCGCTCTACGCGCTGGCGGCCGAGCGAGACGTCCCGGTGCTGTGGCATAGCGGCCACGAGTACGACTCCGTGCCCTGGCTCATGGCAGAGGCCGCCGCACGCCATCCCGCCACGCGCTTTGTCATCGCGCACATGGGCCTCCACACGCCGGTCTACATCGACGCCGCGCTTGAGTGCGCCGAGGAGTACCCCAACCTGTACGTCGATGTCGCGGCGATGCCATATCTGTGGCGCATCCCTGAGGCCATCGAGCGCCTGGGTGAACACCGCGTGATGTACGGATCAGACGCGCCGTTCTTCTCGCCGCAGATCGAGATCGAGAAGATCAAGCTCTGCGGCCTCCCAGCGGAGATCGAGCAGCGCGTCCTCGCGACGAACGCCATCGACTTCTATCTCGGCGGCAAAGACCTCACAGCGCCTGACCCCTTCGTAGCTTCCACAGCCTGACGCCGGCCCGCCGGGACGACATCAGGCGAGGGCAGGCTCAGGCAACGCCGAACGCCGGCATCGGCCGTTCGGACAGCAGGCGACGTTCGAATACGTGCGCGTGGACCAGACACTCCTGAGCCAGCGCACGACGCCCCCACCGGCGATGCACGCTCGCGGCGCGCGCGGGAATGTCGCGTGTGGCGAGATTTACGCCTATGAGTGCCGCGACCACGAGCACCGTTCCCACGTACTCCTCCGCGACCGGCTGGTAGCCGGCGGCGATGCTGATCCCAAGCGCCACGATCGGCACGAAGTTCATGAAGAGCGCTGCGTTGGGCGCTCCCAGCCGGCGAACCCCTGTGTTCCAGGACACGATTGCGACCACCACCGAGACGAAGGACACGTAGAGCAGCCCGACCCACTGATCGGCGAGCACTCCGGCCGATGGCAGCTGTGCGGCGCCCCCTAGGTCGGCGACCGCCGCCACGGCCACCAGAACCGGCAGCGCAGTGAGCGATGTCAGGGCCGTGTACCGCAGCGGCGACAGCTCGGGGTGTGACGAGCCACCCAGGGTGTAGACGGCCCAGCCGACCGACCCAAGGAATACGAGGCCTTCGCCATAGCCCCAGCCCGAGCCGAAATTGCCACGCGTGACCACCAGGGACGCGCCTACGAGCGCGACGCCGACCGCGGCGAACATCACCATCGATGGCCTGACGCCGTCGCGCAACCAACGGATGAAGGTCGTGATCAGCGGCACCATCGCGGCGACCACCGCGGCGTGCGCGGGGTCGGAGTGCGCGAGTCCGATGAAAGTGCCGAATGGAAATACGACGAAGCCGAACATGCCGAGGCTGGCGAGCTGCCGAAACATGCCGTCATAACGAAGTTTGTCGCGGCCTTCGATCGCCACGACCAGGATGACGAGCGCAGCGACGCAGATCAGATATCTGATCGCGGTCATGTTGACCGCGTCGATCCCCGCGCCGTAGAGGTGGTGCGAAACGGAGAACATGCCGCCCCAGATCAGGACGGAGAGGAGGACGAAGCCGGGTGCTGGGACGCGCTGGGTCAAAGACGATCCTTATGAATTCGGAGTGTTCGAGTCGACCCACTCGCGAAACTAGCAACGGATTTGGCCTCAATCGAGCGTTAAGGACGTCCTGTGACGAGCCTCACTTTGCGGCTCGACCGCGTGTCCAAACGACCTGCCCAGATGGCCTATTGATGGCGTGTGCAAGGCTGTTCCAGTGGCGAAACAAGGCAACGCGCGTCCGGTCTACTCCACAAGCGATGGCGACCTGCGCAAGCGGCGTGACCCCGGTTCCACGGCGCGCATCTCAGGCGACGGCAAGGTCCGCGTCAAGCGTGAGACCGCGGGACGCAAGGGTAAGGGCGTGACGACGGTCTACGACCTGCCGTTGCGCGATGACGAGCTCAAGGTGCTCGCCGGCAAGCTGAAGAAGCGCTGCGGCGTCGGAGGTTCGGCGAAGGCCGGGGTGATCGAGCTGCAAGGCGATCACCGCGACACCGTCGTCGAGATGCTGCGCGCCGAGGGCTACGAAGTGGTGCTGGCCGGCGGTTAGCCGCCCTCCAGCTCCAAGATCTCGCGCAGATCCCGCCGCAACTCACGCAGCTCGTCCCGAAGACGCGCCGCGTATTCGAAGCGAAGATCCTCCGCCGCTGCGCTCATCTCCTCCTCCAGCTCGACGATCGTCTTCTCGAGCTGCTCCGGACTCATCGAGCTCGTGTCGGGCTTCTTGCGCCGTGAGCGCTTCGCCGGGGCTTTCGATTCACCCTGCAGGAACTCGCCGATGTCGGAGATTCCCTTGATGATCGAAGTCGGCGTGATGTTGTGCTGTTCGTTGTAGGCGACCTGGATCGCGCGCCGGCGATCGGTTTCGGAGATCGCGGCTTCCATCGCGGCGGTCGACTTGTCGGCGTACATGATCACTTTGCCTTCGATGTTGCGCGCGGCGCGCCCGATCGTCTGGATCAGCGATGTCTCGCCGCGCAGGAAGCCTTCCTTGTCGGCGTCGAGGATGGCGACCAGCGTCACCTCGGGTAGGTCAAGCCCCTCACGCAGCAGGTTGACGCCAACGAGCACGTCGTACTCCCCCAGCCGCAGCTCGCGGATGATCTGGATCCGCTCGAGTGTGTCGACTTCGGAGTGCAGGTAACGCACCTTGAAGCCCATCTCCAGCAGATAGTCCGTCAGGTCTTCGGACATCTTCTTCGTCAGCGTCGTCACGAGCGTGCGCTCGTTGCGATCGACGCGTTCGCGCACCTCGTTCATGAGGTCGTCGATCTGATTCTTCGTCGCACGGACGTCGATCTCCGGATCGACGACGCCCGTCGGGCGCACGATCTGCTCCACGACCTCGCCCTCTGCGCGCGTGCGCTCAAACTCGCCCGGTGTCGCCGACACAAAGATGAGCTGGTTTGCGATCGAGAGGAACTCGTCGAACGTCTGCGGGCGATTGTCCAGCGCGCTCGGCAGGCGAAAGCCGTGATCGACGAGCGTCTGCTTGCGTGAACGATCGCCGTGGTACATGCCGCCGATCTGCGGCACCGTCTGGTGCGACTCGTCGAGGAAGCAGATGAAGTCCTCGGGGAAGTAGTCGACGAGGCAGTACGGACGGGCGCCGGGGGCGCGGCCGTCGAGGATGCGGGAGTAGTTCTCAATGCCGTTGCAGAAGCCCATCTCGCGCAGCATCTCCATGTCGTACTGGGTGCGCTGACGTAGACGGTGCGATTCGAGCAGCTTTCCTTCAGCCTCCATCTCGGCGCAGCGCTCGTTGAGTTCGCGGCCGATCTCCTCGACGGCCGCCTCCACCGTGCCGTCTTTGACGTTGTAGTGCGAAGCCGGCCAGATCGCGACGTGTTCCATGTCGTCCTCGACGAGCTCGCCGGTCATCGGATCGAAGTGCTGCAGGCGCTCGACCTCGTCGCCGAAGAAGGTCGCGCGGTACGCGGTGCCCTCGCTGTAGGCAGGGAAGATCTCAAGCGCCTCTCCCCTCACCCGGAATGATCCACGCCCGAGAGCGGTGTCGTTGCGGGTGTACTGGATCTGCACGAGCTTGCGCAACAGCGCGTCGCGGTCGAGCTCGTCGCCACGCTTGAGGACGATCAGGTTGGCGTCGTAGGTCTCGGGCGAGCCGAGGCCGAAGATCGCGGAGACCGAGGCGACGATCAACACGTCGCGGCGGGCAAACAGCGCGGCGGTCGCGGCGTGTCGCAGACGATCGATCTCGTCGTTGATCGCCGAGTCCTTCTCGATGTAGAGGTCCTTCGACGGGACGTAGGCCTCGGGCTGGTAGTAGTCGTAGTAGCTGACGAAGTACTCGACGGCGTTGTCAGGGAAATACGTGCGGAACTCGTTGCAGAGCTGTGCGGCGAGCGTCTTGTTGTGCGCCATCACGAGCGTCGGGCGCTGGACCTCTTGCACCACGCCGGCCATCGTCATGGTCTTGCCGGTGCCGGTGGCGCCGAGCAGCGTCGTGTAGCGATCGCCGTTCTCGATCGACGCGGCGATCTGCGCGATCGCGGCGGGCTGATCGGCCGTCGGCGTGAATGCGGAATCGAGTTTGAAGGGCGGCACAGGTGTTCCCCCCAACGTAGCGGCGCCACAGGCGGTGTGGGCCGAGTTGACGGGCAATAGGCCCTACAAAGCAGCCCACGCCTGCGGTGCGTGCCAAGGTCGCCTGGCCCTGCAAGGCGCGTGGTGACCGGACGCCCGTGGCTAGATCGTGACTGTGAGCACCGCGGTGTCGATGCCCCCGTCTGGGCGATGATGCAGACGCGTCACCGTCGCGCCGCCGGCGGCAAACGCGGGCTCCCACAGCGTTTCGACGACGCCTGGCTTGGGCCGCGCCGGCAGACGCCTGCCAAAGCCGTTCTTGTAGCCCTCGTTGTGGCGGTGATGTCCTGGCTCATGCGCAGCGTCGCGGCGCGCGGTCGGAACCATTGAAAAGACCGTCTTGTCACGCTTGCCGTCGCGCCTCCCGCCACGCGTACCGAGTTTCAGCTCTTGGCGTTCAAATGACGAGTGCACGTACAGCAACGTTGCGCCGCTGAGCACCGGATTGAGCAGCACCCCGCGAACCGTCGAACGCAGCGTCCGCACCTCACCGGTGCGGATGTTTATCTCCAGCAGCTTGCTGCCGAGCAGTCCGGCCTTGTGGAACACGACCCGGTCGCCGTCGAGCGCCGGGCGCCCGAGCTGCGCGGGCGCCACGATCGACGTCAACACGCGTCGCGAGCCATCGGCAGCCACGACCTCCATCCGGTCACCGGTCGGCGTCAGGGTCCGCTCGACGTGCCAGACGCCGTTGTCAGCGACGTTGCTCACGGAACTATGATCGCGGCCAGTTCAGCACTCTGCACTCCGACGGCAGCCGCACAGACCAGCAACGCGAGACCATCCGCGAACCGGAACGAGCGCAGCACCCCGGGGCGCTCTTCCATCAGCTCCCTGGCCCGAACGCCGATGCTCCGCTCGGCCAGCGGCGCGAGCACGACCACCGGCAGAGCACGGCCTGCGCCGAACGCCAGCCCGATCGCGAGTCCCGTCACCGGATCACCGATCAGCAGTGCGATCGCCGCCAGCGCCGGGACGGCAAAGGTCAACACGAAGGTTGTAAATCCGAGGCCAAGGAGTACGCCGTACGCAGCGGCCACATGGGGCAACGGCACCAGCCGGCGCCAGTGCTCCGGGACCTGGCGCCGGATCTGCGGCACGATCGGCGTACCACGGATCTCCAGCGCCGCTGCCAGCAGCAGCACCATCACAGCCACCGCAAGCACCAACTCGCCCCCACCCAGCGTCTGACCGACGATTGCCAGCATCCCGAAGGTGAACACGCCCCCGACCAACGCGCCGGGGACGAATGCAACGCAGGCCGCCAGCGTCGTGAGCAACCCGCCGCCGTGGCCACTGCGGCTGAGCGTTGAGATCATCGACAGGCCGCAGGGCGACCACGATCCGGTGAGTCCCGCTACAAACGCGGCGACAGTGGCGGCGATCAGCATTTGACCTTGGTGTCGAAGTACAGGACGCAGAAGACCTTGCGACCGCCGTGGCAATAGCCGGTGAGGCCGGGATCGCCGTTGATCCGACGGGAGCTGGGCGTACAGCAATCGGTCAGCTTGCGCACATGCCCATCGCAGCAGCGGTACCAGGAGCCGTCGATACGAGCCTTGATCCCAAACATGCGCGCCGCCTGCTGACAGACCGAGGTCCGCGGCGCCGGTGGGAGCCGCCGGCCATCAGGATCGACCAGCGGTCTGCCGCCATCGTCAATCGGAAGATCACTCGCATCGATCAGACGGCCGAGGTCATCGACACGAGCGCCGTCGGCCGCGCGCAGCGGCAGGCCGCGCGAGTCGATGCGCGGGAGCCCGGTCGGGTGCGGACAACCATCGGTCGTGTAGATGTGACCGCAAATATGAAATGCCTGCGCCTCACCCGGCTTGATCAGCGCGCCGACGACCGGCGCGGCAGCGACGGCACCGGCCAGCGCGGTCGCCTTGCCGAGAAACTGACGGCGCGAATCCGGCCCGGTGATGGAGATCATCGGCAATCCCGCCGCGGCATGAGCGCCCTCGACGACGCCCCGCAACTGTCGTTCGGTGTTGATCGTGCCCTTGGCCAACACCGTGCCGTCGGCGGCGACCACGACCGCGTACGGGGCGCCGGGAACCTCGATCGACGCCCAGACCTCGTGGTCGCGCTGTTGCTCGTAGGTACGCAGGACGACACGATCCGCATCAACCAACCGCTCCACGGCCGGAGCCAGTGTGGCGCAGAGCCGGCAGCCGGCAGACGTGAAGACCGCAAGCCGCAGACGGCCATCTGATCGCGGCAACCACCGTGCAAGCTCCGTCGGCTCCCCTAGCCGGGGACCTTCGCTCGCAACGTCGAGCGCGCCGCCGGGCGCCCTGCGGCGCAGCATCAGAACGGCGACAGCCGCGAGCGCGAATGCGC
>DATMIZ010000170.1:0-3426 GCA_035554055.1 Baekduia sp.
GGGCCGCGGAAGAAGTCGTGCACGACCAGCCTCCCACCGGGCTTCAGCACGCGTCGCATTTCGGCGTACATATCGGCCGTGTCTGGAACGCTCTGGGTAACGTGCTGCAGCCACGCCACGTCGAACGTCTCGTCCTCGAACGGGACCGCGGTGACGTCGCCCAGTTGGAGGCTCACCTTGTCGCCCAGGCCGGTCGCCTCGTTGAGCAGCTCGCCGGTCTCCAGCAGCGCGGGGGTCATGTCGATGCCACGCACCTCGCAGCCGAACGTCGTGGCGAGAAAGCGTGCCGCTCCTCCGGCGCCGCAGCCGGCGTCGAGCACGAGGTCGTCGGCGCCGATCTGCGCCAGCGCGGCGAGGCGGCGATTGGCGTCGAGCCCGCCGACGTGAAGCTGATCGAACATCGCGACCTCTTCGATCGACGCGGAACCCATCTCGACACCGCTCTCGCGCAGCGTCTCCGCCACGAGCTCCCGCATGTTAGGGGGCGAGAAGTGGGCCGCCATCTTTGAAATCACCTGGGGATCAGTTGTCATACGTCGTACGCTAACGTCTAGAGGTTTGACCGGCAAGCTCCCGCGTCATCAGCTCCAGCGCGGCAGCCTTAGCCCGCGGCTCGCCGAGTCTTGGCGGAGAACTTGCGGCGTACGTGAACCTCAAGGCCTCTCGTCACCTCGGGCGTGATGATCGCGCCCGAGGAACGTGTTGCGCCACGCGCTGCTTCCGTGCAGCGCCGCGTCCTTGATAACAACGGGCCCGTCGAGCATCGTCTCTTCTTCCCCATAGGCCTTCAGACGGTCGTAGGCGCGAGACCAGATGCAGTCGAACTCCTCGACCTCGCATCTGCCGCCGTCCCTCGTCCCCCCGCAGGGACCGTTGCGCTGATTCTTCGCACACGAGGACTCAGGACAGAGATACGCGATATCGGGCAGGGAACAGTCGCCGCAGTCCTCGCAGCCGAAGAGCGGAATCTTGCTCGCCTGCTCGAAGAGGTGCAGCGCTCTACCGATCGGTTTGGGCGCATTGTCCGTTGCCGCAAAGAATGCGCGCGCAGGCTTGTGCAGAGGGGCATCCTCCGCGAAGACGACATTGTGGGCCGCCCGGCTGAACGCGTACCTCGGCTGCTTTGCCTTCTTGCCCAGCCTGCTTCCGCGCTTTGACTCGAGATAGCTCGCGTTCACCTGATCCGAGGAAAGGCCTGTGTCCGGATCGCGCTCGAAGAAGTAGAACTCGTCGCGCAGGCCGTACTGGATCTGCTTTGCGAACTCCTTGTGATCGTCGGCCGCAAAGCGGTCAGCGCGATCGACGATCTCCTGGAAATCCTCGGCTGCCACATGCCCGCCGAGGTAGGCGCCTTTGTAACCCAGGCCCCTCGAAATCGCCACTTGGCGCGCGGCCAGGTCGATGAAGAACTCACGGCCGTTGTCCTTGGATCGCGCCTGCTTCTCAACTTCCGCGAGCAGCTCGTCGCTCACCGGCACTCCCGGCACGTGTTCACGGTGAAATGCTCGCGCGGCGCCACGCGACAGCACATACACGTTTGCGAAAACCGGGATCGCACAGTCCTCGCGCTCCATCCAACGCAGCAATTCGTCGTCCTTACGCGCATTGAACGCGATCTGATTGATCACGAAGTGCGCTCCCTGCTGGACCTTCTTGCGGAGCTTGAAGTACAGCGGCATCACCTCGCGCTCCTGCCGCTTGTGATTGGTCATCGCGCAGCCAATCGTGAAGTTCGTCCGCTCGTGCGGCGCCTCGCCCTCATAGATCGGATCGAGGCCTGCGTTCATGTCGGAGAGCAGTTTGATCAGGCCCACGGAATCGATGTCGAACACGGATCCGGCGCGGCCGCGATAGCCCGTGATCGGCTCGTCACCCGACATCGCGAGGACATTGTTGAACCCTTCGGATGCAAGCGCGAAGGCGCGCGCCTGCAGACCGTTGCGGTTCGCGTCCTTGCAGGCGAGGTGAATGTTCACCTCCTGCCCCAGGTTCTTTATCTCGCGCCCGAGCGTCTCAGGCGCCAGCATCGCGGAGCCCGCCGGATTGTCCGTGATCGAAAGCAGGCTGAAGCGCTCGTCAGCTGCGAGCGTTCGGCCCATCTCCAGCGCCCGCGCTGCGCGCTTGTCAAACAGCGTCCCGCGGCTCGTCACCAGTTCAGCTGCGAACAGGAATTCGTCGCCCCTGAGTAGGTCGCGAAAGGCAGCAGAAGACATTCGAAAAGGCTAATGCCGGCCCACGCGGCTCGACCACTCCCGTCTGTACCGACTCGCCATGCAAAACGGGCAGTACCGAGGCTGACCCAGTCGACGCCCGGCGAGTCGATCGGCTGTTGTTCCTGGGCGTAGGACCCAGAAACAACAGCGGATCGTGTTCAGAGAGCTACTTGCTCTCGACGACGACGCAGGTCCCGCCTGCGTCCTCGATTGCCTTCTTGGCGGAGGCAGAGAACTTATGGGCGTGAACCGTGAACTTCTTGCTGAACTCACCGTCGGCGAGCACCTTGACCGGAACGCCGGGCTTCTTGCCGAAGCCGGCCTCCAGCAGCACTTCCAGAGTGATCTCCGCGCCTGACTCGAAGCGCTCTTCGAGCTGCCCGAGGTTCACCGTCTGCGTGTGCGTGCGGAACGGCTCGAACGGCATCGACTTCTTCATGTTCGGACCGCGCAGCTTGCGCATCCGGATCTGGATCGGCATCTGGCCGCCTTCGAAGCCACTCGCCGAGCGGTCCTTGGCACCGGTACGCGAGCCCGCGCCCTTCTGGCCACGACCAGAGGTCTTGCCGGTGCCCGAACCCTCGCCGCGACCCACGCGCTTGCGTGCCTTGCGGCTGCCGGCGGCCGGCTTGAGGTTGTGCAGTCCGATGCGTTCGTTCTCGTCGGCCATTACTTGGATTCCTCCACTTCGACGAGGTGGCGCACACGGTGAAGCATGCCCCGCGTCTGCTCGTTGTCCTTGACTTCGACCGAGTGGCCGATCTTGCGCAGCCCGAGCGAACGCAGCGTCTCACGCTGCGCGTGATTGGCGCCGTTCTTGGACTTGACCTGAGTGACCTTCGTCATCGCTACTCGTCCTTCTCGGCAACCGGCTCAGCGGCCGCTGCGGTCTCTTCGGCCACCGGTTCGGCGGCTTCTGTGTTCTCGGCGACCGGCTCTTCGGTGGCTTCAGTCGTTTCGGCAGCCGGCGCGTCTCCATTGGCGGAGATCGTCTCGACAGCTTCCTTCTCGCCAGAGAGCCCGAGGACCTGGTCGATCGTGAGACCGCGCAACTCCGCGACCTCTTCGGGACGACGAAGGGACTGCAGCCCTTCGATTGTCGCCTTCACAAGGTTGATCGGGTTCTGGGTCCCCAGTGACTTGGAGAGAATGTCGTGGATGCCCGCGAGTTCCAGGACCGCGCGCACGCCGCCGCCGGCGATCACACCGGTAC
>DATMIZ010000171.1:0-4012 GCA_035554055.1 Baekduia sp.
GCTCTCGAGTGCCTCACGCGCGTCGGTGGCGTCCAGTCCAAGCTCCGTCGCCACGTCGGCAAGCGATCCAATGTCGAAGATCGACTTGGCCTCGCCGAAATAGCGCCGCGAGATCCGATGCCATGCATCCGCGTGCTTGCCCTTCGTCGTCGCCCACGCAAGAAACTCGTGCGCGAGCTGCGTGCTTCCGACCACGTTGTCGCTCACGACGTATGGCTGTAGCCCGTCGCCACGGGCGATGTCTTGCACGTTGCTCGTGGCAGCGTCAGCCTGCTCGTCGCTGAGTCCATATTTGTGCCGCAGGAGCTCACGCGTGGAGATGAGTTCTGCCCCGGCCTCCAGGCTGGGATCAAGGACGAACGACCGGTGGACTACCTCGACGTGATCGCGGTGCTCAAAGCGGTCCAGCGCTTGTTGCAGGCGATGGGCACCGATTCCGCACCATGGGCAGGTGACATCGGCCCACATCTCGATGCGCATTGTCATGGAACCCTCACGATCTGATCGGTTGGACGGGGAGGATTCCCCGTTCACGGACCCACCGTAGCCGTGAGAGTCGTGATCCCGCTCACGTAGGAGCGGGATCACGTGTCTCGTCAGTTCGCTGCTTGCACCAGCGCGGCCGACTGCTCATGGCTCGCGACGATGTTCTTGGCGGCCGACTTCGGCAGCCGGCCGTATCCGCACACTCCGGCGATGCCGAAGTCGGGGAGAAAGCGCCGGGCGAGTTCGAAACGTCGCTCAAAGCCGTTCGGATCCGAATCGTCGTGATGGATGATCCCCAGATAGACCTTGGTGTCGCCGATGTCGAGGTCCTTCAACGGCTCGAAGAAGGCCTCGTCGGCATCCGGCATGACCGGCATGTGGACGTACTGCACCGGCCTTCCGGAGTTGGCGACCACGTCGTTGCTGAGATCGACGCAGAGCGAAAGGCTGGTCATCTCGGTCATCGGCCAGCCGCCCCACGTGCCATAGCACCAGTGGTAGGCAAGCTCGACGGGTTCCGGTACGCCTTTCCAGAGCTCGTTGATCGAGCGCATGTGACGTGCGTAGATCTCGTCGCGCGTCTCGGTTTCGGCCTCCGAGGGGTGTTCGGCCG
The DNA here is from genome assembly GCA_035554055.1 of Baekduia sp. Taxonomy (GTDB): domain Bacteria; phylum Actinomycetota; class Thermoleophilia; order Solirubrobacterales; family Solirubrobacteraceae; genus Baekduia. The sequence continues at coordinate 1,100 of DATMIZ010000171.1, forward strand.
TCTCTGACCGCCATGGGTTGATGTCAAGCTCCAGGTTGACCGGTTCCACCGCCAGATCCCACTGGACGACGAGCTTGTCAGCGGGGATCTCTTCGAGCATCTGCTCGATCTCACGGAAGGCTGCCTGCTGGTACGCCTTCTTGGCGAGCGGCCAGTCCTCACGCTCGGGGAAATAGTCCTCGACGACACTGTCGGTACTCGGGATGCCGACCTGGAACTTCAGGTCTGCGGGCAGATCGCCACGGTCTTGAGCCGCCTTCAAGCGCCGGTAGGACACGAGGCTCGGTTCTGCGTAGTGCAGGCTGCCGAAGTCCAGCGACGTGACCCCGGGCTTGATCTTGAACGGCCAGTGCTCGTTCACATCGCCATCGGTGGCGCGCTCGTCGTGACCCTCTTCCAGGAACTCGGCCCAACCAGGACGGGAGACCTCGATCAGGTCCGGATGCCCGGAGAACGTGCGCGACGGCAGGTAAGGCGTCCAGAACCGGCGCGCGCCGGTCTCGCCGTCCGGGATCGCGTTCAGGTAGGGCGCGAGACTCGCGGTCCCGCTGTAGACGTCGTCGACGGTGTCGTAGGGCATGCTGCCGACGAGCAGAATTTCGGGGTTCATTGTGGTGTTGTCTCCGTTTTCATTTCAGGTGTCATGGGTTTCAGCCGAGGCGTCCGCGCCAGCCCGCGATCCGATTGGCAAGGTCCATAATCGGATTGGCTCGCCCCGTACGTGATTCGAGCCGTTCGCCGACGGTGCGCAGCGACCAGATCGCGTTGGCGCCGATCGTCCGCAGCGGCTCGGGCTCCCAGCGCCCGAGCGGCTCGCCAACGAACGGAAGTCGCGTCAGGTCCGTCTCGCGCTGCAGGATCAGATCGGCCAAGGTCCTGCCGGCCAGATTCGACGCGGCCACCCCCTCACCAACGTAGCCGCCTGCCCAGGCAAGACCGGTGTTGCGGTCTACGCCGACGGACGGCGTCCAGTTGCGGGTGGCGCCGAACACTCCCTGCCACGTGCGTTCGATGCGAACGTCGGCGAGACTCGGGAACAGCTTCACCAGCTCCTTGCGATACATCTTCTCCACGCGGGCACTCGTGGAGCCGGCGCTCGGACGCGATCCGCTGACGTACGGCACGCGGTTGTCGTCGCCGCCGATCGTGATCCGGTGGTCAGCGGTGTGCTGAAGATGAAGAAACGGGTGCTCAGCGAGCAGCGCCTCACGGTTGCCCCAGCCAATCGACTCCCACGTCCGTTCGTCGAGACGTTCCGTCACGAGCATCGAGGTACGAACGGGCACGAGCAGTCGGCGCCGGTTCTCGATGCTCTCGGTGTACGCCTCCGTCGCTCGCACGACCGTCTTGGCGCGCACGGTGCCGAGCTGAGTGACGGCCTGGCCCGGCTCGATGCGGGTCACGCGGGTCCCCTCGTAGATGGTGACTCCCGCGCGCTCGACGGCGTCGGCGAGCCCGCGGACGAGCGCACCGGGGTCGACGCTCGCGCAATGCCGGCTGAATCTTGCGCCCAGCGGGCCCGCAACCTTGATGCGGCTCGTCACATCGTCCGGTCCGATGATCTCGCAGTCCTCGGGCCCGAAGCCCCAGGCACGGTCGTCTTCGACCTGTTCGCGCAGGCGAGCGAGCTCGAGCTCGCTCCTGGCAACCATCAGCACTCCGTTCTTGGAAAAGGAGCAGTCGATGCCCTCCTCGTCGACGGTCTTACCGATCCTGTCGATCGCGTCCTGCACCGCGCGTTCCATGGCGATCGCCGCGTCGCGCCCGGCACGTTTGGTCCAGTGCTCTCGCGATCCCTGGAACATTCCGACGACAGCGCCGCCGTTACGACCTGAAGCCCCGTAGCCGGCGACCCTCGCCTCCAGCACCACGACGTCCAGCGACGGATCGGCCTTGCGCAGCGCGTACGCCGTCCAAAGCCCGGTGAAGCCGCCGCCGACGATGCAGACATCGGCTTCGCGCGCACCCGTCAACGAAGGCCGCGCCGTCAACTCGACGCCTTCGGGATACAAGTTCGTGAACCAATGCCCGACCTCTTCGGGAACCACGGCGCTCATCGGACGATTCCCTCTGCCAGGCCCCTGTCGATCTGCCTCATAGCTCAGCCTCTCCTACGCTGTTTGTCGCCGCGAACCAATCGTCTCTTAAAGGAAACGGCGGAATCGCGAGAGCATATCCGATCGCTCCTGCCGCCGCACCCGCCGCTAGTCAAGCCACTCGGAAAGCCCCTTGAGCGCCGTCGGGAGGACGTAGTAATAGGCCCAAAGACCCTCGCGCTCGGATGCGACGATCCCGGCGTCGCGGAGAACCTTCAGATGGTGGGAGACGGTCGGCTGCGAGAGGCTGAACAGCGGCACCAGTTCGCATACGCAGACCTTCCCGGCGTGCCGCCTGAGGACGTCGACAAGCTGGAGACGAACCGGATCGCCGAGCGCCTTTGCGACCGCCGCCATGCGCTCCGCCTCACGACGATCTACCTCCGGATAGACGATGGGCTCGCAGCAGGGTTCGCCGGCCGCGCGCTTCTGTTTTGGAGCCAGTTCGAGCGGTATGGGCATACATTGATAACTATCGATTGAACTCTGGTTTGTCAATGCGTACGCTCCGCCGCAATGGATCCCAACCTCTCTCTGCGCCGACGCGCTGCGACCGAAGCATTGGCGGCGTTCACGCTCGTGTTCGCGGGCTGCGGCGCGATCATCGCCAACGACAAACACGACGGTGCACTGGGCCCCGTCGGCGTAAGCCTTGTGTTCGGGCTCGTGATCATGGCGATGATCTACGCCGCCGGGCATCTCTCCGGAGCGCACATCAACCCCGCTGTGACGATCGCGTTCACCCTCACGCGTCATTTTTCGACCAGGGATGCCGGCGCCTACATCGTCGCCCAGGTGACCGGGGCCACCCTCGCTG
>DATMIZ010000172.1:0-17423 GCA_035554055.1 Baekduia sp.
GGAAAGCCTGCTCTTGTGCGCACACGAGATCGCTCGCGATCAACAATCGGTCTCATAGCTCCGTGGCCCGCTCCCGGACAACGATGCCAAATCGATGCCCAGCGGCTCCAGTAAACCTAGGCGTCGAAACGCGAAACGCCCCGCAGATGCAGGGCGTTTCGGTATAGCGGGGGCGGGATTCGAACCCGCGACCTTCGGGTTATGAGCCCGACGAGCTACCAGACTGCTCCACCCCGCGACGTGCCTTCATAGTACCAACCGCCCCGCTTCCGGGCGGCCCGGCAGGGTCCTCGCTGACAGCTGCCGCCATGCGTTCCAGGTAGTCCGCGAGCTGCGCCTGTTCGTCCTCGTCGAGCACCGCGTTGAGGCGGCCAGCATGGGTGTAGGCGGCGTTTCGCAGCGCCGCGAACTTCTCCAGCCCGGCGTCGGTCAGCTCAACCTTTTGCATGCGGCGGTTGTCGTCGTCTCGCCATCTGCGCACCAGCCCGGCCTTCTCCAACCCGGCCAGATGATGGGTGAGCGTCGCCCCCGTGACACCCATCGCCTTCGCCATCTCGGACTGCGCGTTGAACTGGCCCGTGCGCACCAGCAGCAGCACCTGCCACATGGATGCCGAGCCGCCGGCCTCGGCCATCGTGCGTTCAAACGCCTGGCTGACGACGCGCGCGGTCTTGGCCAGACGAAGCCCGATCGGCGGACCTTGAAAGGGAGGCATGCCTTGACTCTACCGCATAATTTGATATCTAAGGGTTAGATGTCTAATCGTTCTGGGAAGGGGAAGGTCATGGCAAACAAACGAGTCACTCCCGAAGTACTGCTCCGCAGCGAGCAGACCGACGGTGCCGCGTCGATCATCGAGATCGTCGCCCCGGCCGAGTGGGACGGTCCGCCGCTGCATCACCACGATTTCGACGAGGCGTTCCGTCTCCTCGAAGGCACGCTGACATTCCAAGTCGGCGACGAGGTCTTTACGCGCTCCGCCGGCGAGTTCACGTTCATCCCGCGCGGTATTCCCCACGCGGTCGCGAACCTGAGTCCGGAACCGGCGCGCTACCTCCTGACTTGCACACCTGGCGGCTTCGAGCGCATGTTCGATCGACTGGTCGCGGAAAGCCGCGCCGAACCGGTCCCTGAGGAAGCGCTCAAGCCGTATCTCGAGACCGTCTTCGTCGGCACGACGATCGGCGAGTACCTGGGGGTGGTGGCATGAAAACCGCATCCCGCCCCGATCCGATCGCGTTCGCCGCGATCGTGCTCGCAATGCTCCCTGCGGTGCTCGACCAGACGGTCCTCGCGACCGCCCTGCCGACCATCGCCACTGACCTCGGCCGCGTGACCGACATCTCGTGGGTCGTCACCGGATACGTCATCGCGGCGGCAGCCACCACACCGTTGTGGGGCAAGGTCGGCGACCGCTACGGCCGCCGCACGGTGCTGCAGATTTCGCTTGCGCTGTTCCTGACTGCATCGGCCCTCTGCGGCGTCGCGTGGGACATCACCTCGCTCGTCGCCTCGCGGGCTCTGCAAGGCGTGGCGGCGGGTGGCCTCATGACCCTCGCGATGGCTTCGGTCGGCGACCTCGTCGAACCGCGTGAACGCGCTCGCTACCAGGGCTACATCGCCGCGGTGTTCGCGTTGGCAACGGCGATCGGGCCGGTCGCCGGCGGCCTGCTTGTCGACAACGCCAGCTGGCGCTGGGTCTTCTATCTCAACCTGCCGCTAGGCATCGCCGCGCTCGGGGCGCTCGCGGCCCGCGTGCCGGCGGTACCCGGTAGCGGCGAGACCGCACGGCTTGATTACGCCGGATCCGCGCTCATCGCGGGTGCCACTTCCGCGCTGATGTTCGCGTGCATCTGGGGCGGAGACCGCTTTGCCTGGGGCTCCACGGAGATCGTGGGCCTGCTCGCGACAAGCGCCGCGCTGGCCGTAGCGCTCGTGTTTCGCGAACGCTCAGCCGCCGATCCGGTCGTCCCGGTCGATCTGCTGCGGACCCGCGTGGTCGCCCTCTCCAGCGCCGCGCTGTTCCTGACCACCGCCGCCCTGTTCGCGATCACGGTCTTCGTGCCGCTCGTACTCCAGGTCGGCACCGGCGCGTCGCCGACACAGGCGGGCCTGCTGCTGATCTTCGCGATGGCGGGGATCACCGTGTCGACGAATCTCGTGGGCCGGGCGATCCACAAGACCGGCAAGTACAGGCGATATCCGCTCATCGGCCTTGCGCTGATGACCGTCGCCATGGTCTGGCTGGCCGTGACGATCGAAGACACATCGCGGACCAGCATCGCGATTGGGTTGACGGTGTTCGGGCTCGGATTCGGCATGGTCGGGCAGGTGTTGATCACCGCCGTGCAGAACAGCACCGACCGTGCGCGGCTGGGCGTCGCGATGGCCACGACGACCTTCTTCCGTGGGCTGGGAGGCGCGATCGGCGCCGCGGTGCTGGGCACGATCTTCGCCGCTCGTGCCGGCCTGTCGCCATCGCCTGAAGCGATGGTCGACGCGGCTCAGACGGTCTTCATCGTCGCAACCCCACTCTCCGCGATCGCCTTCGTGATCGCGTGGCTGATCGAGGAAATGCCGCTGCGCGCCGCGCAACCGGCGCCACAGAAAGCCGCGCCCGAAGGGCAGCGGCCGACCGCATCCGCAGCATGAAAGGAAACCCGATGACCACTGTCGCACCCGCCAAGCCGTTCATGTGGAGCCCACGCGCACGCCGCGTGGTGCTCACCGCTCACATCGTGATCAGCGTTGGGCTGCTCGGCGATCTCGCCGGCTTCCTCGGCGTCGCGATCCTCGGCACGACCACGTCTGACCCGGCCGTCGCCGAGGGCTGCTGGCACGTGCTGCAGCTGTTTGCGTTCGCATTCGGCATTCCGCTCAGCTTCGGGTCTCTGGTCACGGGCATCGCACTCGGCGTCGGCACTAAGTGGGGCGTACTGAGGTACCCATGGGTCACCGCCAAGCTCGCGATCGTCATCAGCGTGATCCTGGTCGGCGCCTTCATCCTCGGTCCCGCCGTGGAGGAGATGCTGACCGGCGATGGCGGCACCGAATGGAAGCTGATCGCCGGTAGCGGCTACGACATCCTCGCGATGATCACCGCCACAACCCTCTCCGTGTTCAAGCCCGGCAGGGCACGCCGCGGCCGGGCACTGCGGACCCAGAGCGCCTAGCCACCGGCGGGGCCATTAGCCTGCCCCGGCAATGCGCACCGCCGTCCTGGACCTCGGATCGAACTCCACCCGTCTGCTGATCGCCGACGTCGACGACGGCCGCATCAGGGAGGTCCTGAAGCGCTCGACGGTCACCCGGCTCGCGCAGGGAGTAGACGGCTCGGGGCGCCTCGACGACGATGCGGTCGCACGTGTGTTGGAGGCGCTTGACGACTACACGCAGATGATCGCCGACCACGGCGCCGAGCGAGCGATCGCCGTCATGACATCCGCGGTGCGCGACGCGGCCAACGGGCAGGAGTTCGCGGAGCGAATCAGCGACGGCTACGACTTCGATGCGCGCATCCTCACCGGCGATGACGAGGCGCGGCTCACGTTCGCCGGCGCGACCAGCGAACGCCCGCCGGACGATCACGTCACACGTCTCGTGATCGACATCGGCGGCGGCTCGACGGAGTTCGTCGTGGGCACAGGCCACGAGATGTCGTTTCACACTTCGACGCAGGTCGGCGTGGTCCGCCACTCCGAGCGCCACCTGCACACCGACCCGCCACAGGCCGACGAGCTGCAGGCCATCTCGACGGACGTTCGGGCCACTTTCGCAGACGCCATCCCCCCCACCGCGATCAGCACCGTGAAGGCCGCGATCGCCGTCGCCGGAACAGCGACCTCGTGCGCCGCGCTGGTCCAGCGCCTTCAGCCATACGACTCAAAAAAGGTTGAGGGTTACGTGCTCACACTCACCGAGATCGAAGCTCTTCTGGCACGGCTCTCGCGCATGAATGAGGCCGAGCGGCGCCAACAGCCGGGCCTACATCCCGACCGTGCCGCGACAATTGTCCCCGGCATCGTGCTGCTGGCCGAGTCATTGCGCGCGTTTGGGCTTGACCGGACCGAGGTTTCAGAGCACGATCTACTCCGCGGCGTTGCACTGACGGCTGAGGCTAAAAGCTTCGGGTGAAACCTTTAGCCACTGAAACGATCATTTGGATATCCTTACTTTTGTCGGGTGGAGGGTTGACGTGTCTTTGGATGTGTGAACCCAAAACTCGATGCATAGGTCCGAGCGAAGCCGTTTAACGGCGCCTCCCGCCGCTCGGACTGTTAACGGTCTCAGCAAGGCACGTACCCCTGCCCGTCCTGCTGAGACCACCAGTCTGGAAGCCGCCTCCCCAGGCGGCTTCCAGCACTTAAGGGCCAGTCAGGCGCTACGCAGATGCGGTGCCGCGCGCTGGCTGTCAAGCACAACCGGAGCGTGCACGTGCACACGCTCGACCTTGCCCTTCAGCTCGACCTCGCCGCGCTCGATGAACTCGCAGGGCAGATCGATCAGCGCGTCGCGCGTCGCCTGGGTGACGAGCACGACGTCGCCGGTCATCCGCGTCACCGCCTCCACACGCGCGGCGGTGTTTACGGCGTCACCGATCACGGTGACGTCAAAGCGCCCGCCCCCACCAATCGAGCCCGTCACGACCTGCCCGGTGTTAACGCCGATGCCGATCCGCAGATCGTCGCCGTAGGCGTCCTGCACGCGGCCGGCCACCTCGATCGCGGTCTTGACCGCGCGGTCCGCGTGATCGTCGAGCCTCTCAGGCGCTCCGAACACAGCGAGCAGACCGTCACCGATGAAGTTGTCGAGATGACCGCCGTGCCCCACGACGACGGGCACGACCAACTCGTAAAAGCCGTTCAGCCGCTCGATCACCTCACGCGCGGTCGCCTTCTCGGCGAACGCCGTGAAGTTGCGGATGTCCAGAAACATCACTGTCACCTCGACGTCCCGCGCCTCGAGTTCAGGACCTTCGTCGAGCACTCTGGAAACGAGCTCGGGCGCGACGTAGGCCTCGAGCGCCGCGCGAAGCTTGCGGCGTTCCTCCAGGCCGGCGACCATCTGGTTGAACGAGCCCGCAAGCGAACCCGCCTCATCTGAGCCGAGCACCGGAACCCGCACGCTGAGATCGCCTTCGAGCACCTTGCGCGTGCCCTCGCGAATCTCCTGGAGCGGGGTCAAGATTGAACGGATAAGGAGTGCCGACATCGCCAGCGACACGGTGAAGGCGACGCCGAGCGTCACGAGCACGCCGACCGCGAGATCGGCGAGACCGCCATCGTCCGGGGCAGTGATTCCGGCGATTACGACACCAGAGATGATGTTGATCGTCGGCAGCCCGAAGAGCACGCGCAACTTCACCGAGACCGTCCTCGCCCCGAGGCGCGCATCGTCGGGAAGATCCTCGGAGATCAGCTCAAGGACCGGCCGTACGACGAACTCGATGCCGAAGAACCGCAGGAACGCGGCGTAGAGCAGCACGATCCCAGCCCCCGCCAGGATGATGAAGAACGACGGCCAGAAGGGCGCGCCGAGCTCGATCAGGACGTAGGCAGAGAGCGGCACGATGTTCAACGCGACCGGCAACGCGCGCTTCCCGGTGAGGAAGTCGCGCGGCAACGAGGCGACCGCCTGCCAGGCTCTGATCGCGGCGCTCGGGCTGCGATCGCCCGCGATCCACGCGTCGGCAGGCTGCAACGCGCGGCTCGCCCACCAGAACGCCAGGCAGTTCTCGACGAGCACGAACGCCTGCGCGAACACCATGATCCGCCAGAACTCCGTGGCCGACAGCTCCACATAGCTGTTCAGCACCACAACCGCGCCGGCGACGACCAGGTGCGCGACCTGGAACTGCGCGAACACCATCACCCGCAGGTAGCGGCGACCGAGCCGAGCGTTGAGCCATCTGAGTGTCCGTGCCACTGGTTCGCAGTCTGACAACACCGGCCCGGCCAAAATCGATATTTCGCAGTTTCCTAACGCCCGGCAACCGTCACCGCCAGGACGCCTGCGGGCCGCACGGAAATGCCGCCGGAGGCCCCGAGTAATGTTCGCGGCGGTCCGTCGTCCCCGCCGAGGAACGCCCGAAATCGCTTCTGTCCCGCCGCCCAAACGTCACCCTTACAACCAGTGGACTCCTGACGCCCGCGCGCTGGATCTCGTCGGCGACAAATGGACGCTGCTCATCATTCGCGACCTCGCCGCCGGCCCGCGGCGTTTCGTCGAGCTGCAGCGCGTACTGCCGGGGATCAGCACCGAGCAGTTGCGCTCGCGGCTCAACCGGATGGTCGCCGACGAACTGCTGACGCGTAAGCGTTATCGCGAAGTGCCCCCGCGCGTGGACTACGAGCTGACGGAGCGCGCGCAGGAGCTGCTGCCCGTCGTCGGCGCGCTTGCCCGCTGGGGATCGCGGTGGGCCTGGAGTCGCCCACAGGACGACGAGGCGATCGACATCTGCGCGATCATGCGCATACTCCCCGGGATCGTCGCGCCGTCGCAGCTCAGCGGGACCGTGCTGGTCGAAGTCGACTACCTCAACGGCAGCTTTGGCATCAGCCGCATATCGGCCGAAGACGGGGCGATCAGGGTCGTCGAAGGGCATGACGCCTACGGTCCCGCCGACGCGACGATCGCCGGCGACGTCAACTCATGGATCGGCGCGCTCTCACCGGACGAGTCAGAGTCAGGGCTGCAGTTCGACGGCGACCGTCAGGTCGCCGCGGCCTTCCTGGAGCTGATCGAACCGGCATTCGTCCGTGTTGCAAGCATCGCCTGATTTGCAACTCTGCGCCCAGACGCGTCTACCATGACTGGACGACTACAGGGCCCGGGTAGCCCAATTGGTTGAGGCAGCGGTCTTAAGAACCGCGGCTCGCAAGAGCATTGTGGGTTCGAGTCCCGCCCCGGGTACTTCGCAGGACCGGCAACGGATACGCCGCAACTTTGCACGTGCCCGGATGTTTCAGACCCGTCTGACCTAGTTACAGACACGCATGGAAGCCACAGCCACCACCACACTCAGGACGTTCACCGCCCCCGGCCTCGCCGGGCCTACACCGCTGCTGCGGATGGCGTCGGATGAGCGCCTTGTCGCCTTTACGCGCGCGGGTAACCAGAGCGCCTACGAGACGCTGGTCGCTCGCTACCAAGCACGCCTGCTGGCTTTCTGCCGTCACATGCTGTCCTCCAAGGAGGACGCCGAAGACGTGCTCCAAGAGGTGTTCGCGGCAGCGTTCAACGCGCTGATGTCGGACGACCGCCCGGTGAACGTGCGGCCCTGGCTCTACCGGATCGCGCGTAACCGCTCGCTGAACCATCTCCGCAAGCGATCGGCGATCGGCGTCGACTCGATGGACATCCATCTGGCCGACAACGGCACTTCGACGGCCGACCGCGTCCATCAGCGCGAGGACTTCCGCCAGCTGATGGGTGACGTACAGACGCTGCCCGAGACGCAGCGCACCGCGCTGCTGCTGCGCGAGATCGACGCCCTGAGCTACGACCAGATCGCCGAAGCGATGGACACCACCGTGCCCTCGATCAAGTCGCTGCTCGTGCGCGCGCGTGTGTCGCTGGCGGAAGCCGCGGAGTCACGGCTGCTGACCTGTGAAGAGGTGCGCGACGAGCTCGGCAGCGTCGCCGAAGGCCTCACGACGATGTCGCCGCCGGTGCGCCGCCACGTCAAGCAGTGCGAGCGCTGTGGCGCCTTCCGCAAGTACTTGAAGGCCAACAACAAGCAGCTCGCCGCGATCTTCCCGCTGGGGCCGCTGTTGCTGCTCAAGAAGTTCGTGTTGGCAAATGCCGGCGGCGGAGCCGCCGCGGCGAGCGCCTCAGGTGCCGGCTCAAGCGCACTCAACGCCGGCGTAAGCGCGCTGGCGTCCAAGGCTGCCGCCGGCATGGCCGCCGCCGCGATCGTCACCGCCGGCGCGGCGGAGGTCAACCATGCGCAGCGCTCGCGCGCCGAGCGCCCGAGCACGCCCGTGATGGCAAACGTCGCCAAGCCTACGCCCGCGCCCGTCGTCATCCAGCACGAGGCGCAGGTGGCCGCCGAGCCTGTGCTGAAGGCTGCGAAGCCCGAGCAAGAAGCAGCGGTAACGGCTGACGCCGCACCGGTCGCCCTGGAGGCCACACCACCAGAGACCGATGCCGATGCGAGCCTCCCCGCGCAGCCCGCGCCCGTGATCGCGATCGTGAGTACTCCGCCGGTCACCAACGCTCCCCCGGCGCCGCCCGTCGTACCTGTGACCACAACGCCGCCGACCGAGCCGGTTGTCACGCCACCGACCGAGCCGGTTGTCACGCCACCGACCGAGCCGACGGAGCCGGTGCAACCGCCCCTGCCGGAGCTGCCGGTCAGCGATCCGCCGGAACCGCCGCCGGCAGACTCACCTCCAACGTCTTAGGTTCTTAGGGCGCTCTGGCGCCGAAGGCGAAGCTGCGAAGCAGCGTCTTCAACGACCCCGTCGTACCGATCGCATCCACCGACGGGACCACCTTGCTGCGGTCCTCGAGCAGGAGCAGGTCGACGCCGGCGCGCGCGCCGTCGGCATAGGAGTTCAGCAGCAGGATCCGGCGCCCGTATGCAGTGCGCCCGTCGCGGCGGTACTGAAAGACGATCTCGTAGCCGGGGATCCGGTTCACCGACGGGCGCCCATCACGACGGCGCTGATAACCATCGAACTGGGTCGCCATCTGGTCGGAGATCCGCTCGCTGTACGCGGGCAGAAAGCCGTCCGGACGCCCCTGATACGCGGGCAGCTCGAGCGGCGAGACGGTCACCAGCCGGTGCCGCGTGCCCGTCAGACGCAGACGTTCATTGCCCTGCGGCGCGACTTCGCGCATCGCGCTGTCGTACGTGAGATTGAAGGTCACCGGACCGCGCTTGACGACGTGGGTGGCGCTCGGATCGCCGCGAAGGAGCAGCAGCCAGAGCACGATCGCGAGTGCCACGACGTAGAAGCCGATCAACCCGTACCGCCATGCCGGCGTGCGGCCGGCGAGCAGCTCGGGCAGCGTCGGGCGGAACTCCGGCCGGACTGAGATCAAGTCACTCGCCAATCGAGAACATCGCGTCGAGGTCGTGCCGCGAGAAGGCCTCGAACGCGACCATCGTCTGCGTGCGGGTGACACCCTCGAGCTCACCGAGCTTGCCTGGGATCAGCTCCGCGAGCATCTCGTGCCGCGGGACGCGCAGGATCGCCACGTAATCCCACTCGCCGGTGACCGAATATGCCTCGGCGACACCCTCGATATCGGCGAGCTGGGCACCGAGCGTCGTGAGCGCCCCGCGCTCGGCTTCGATCAGCACCACGGCGGTAGTCATGTCTGCTCCTTGCGCAGTTCGGAGGCGAGTTCCAGGCCGACGGCGACACCGACGAGCATGCCCAGCCGGGTCTCTTCCGCAATCAGCATACGGAGCATCCGCTCGCGTTCAGAAGCATCGGCGATGGCGGCCGTGGAGCTCACGTGCTGCTCGTGCGCCTCCTCAAACCACCCGCCGGCGTCGAGCGCCTCGTTGAGGACCTTCTGCAGCGTCGGCGCGGCGTGCGTGACGATGTCGATGGCGTGGTTGAAGCGCTCTGGATCGGCGGCGAGCACCTGCACGGCGCGGTCGACCTGCTCCGCTGAAAACTCTGAAGCGGCCATCTCAGCGCGCGGCCGCGGTCCGCGAGAGCGCGAGGCCCAGCAGCAGTCCGGCCGCGCCCCCCGCGAAGGTCGCGACCACGCTGCACTGCGGCACCGCGAGCGGCATCAGCGCGATCGCCACTGCGATCACAAGCGTGCCGAGCAGGTCACCGTCGTACTCAAAGCCTTTGCGCGACCGCAGGATGTCCGGCACAGCCCAGGCGGCGAGCAGGCCTAGCGCTGCGCCCGGCGCGCCCAGCAGGAATGGTGCGCTCTGCACTTCGACCGCGAGCGCATTGGCGCCGAACCCGCAGACGATGAAGAGGGCGATCACGACGAGCGGGCCGTGGCGGAGCTCCAGCCGCCAGCCGAAGAGCCCGATGGCGAGCAGAGCCGTGAGCTCGTACCAGACGTTTGAGTACGCAAACGCGGAGGTCAGGTGACGCCACGGATCGCTGCCCCAGAGGCTCGTCAAAGCGACATCGGAGAACGGGAGCGCGGCGACCACGAGGAACCCGAACAACGACAGCGCGACGAGCGTGATCGTCGCGTAAGGACGCCGCAACGGGTCGGCCTTGATGCCTGGAATCTCGCCTTGGCGCAGCGGACCGAGCGATGGCATCTTTGGTGTGCGCGGGCGCGCCCCGCCCTCGCCGCGGTCGATCTGCGGCGCCCGCTTGCGCAGGCGCGTCCCGCAATAAGGGCATTCCGTGACGTATGGGCTCACCTCTGAGCCGCATTTCTTACAAACAACGAAGAGGTCGGCGCCGCCGGACATCACTTAGCCGATTCTAGGGTGCGCGCCGCAGCGCGGGCGCGAGCGCCGTCTATAGTTCCCAATCCGATCTAAGCATGGAGGAAGCACGGGTGGCCACGGCCGAAATGTCTACATCGAAGATCGAGGAGCTGCTTGGCGACAACGCCGCGCTCCTCAGTCACAAGTCGGAGACGATCGATGCCTCGCGGCTGCATCTGCCGGGGCCCGATCTCGTCGACAGGCTTTTCGCCGGCACCGATCGTTCCGCCGCGACACTCCGCAACCTGCAGTGGCTCGTCGATTCCGGGCGCTTGGCGGGCACCGGCTACGTGAGCATCCTCCCCGTCGACCAGGGCATCGAGCACTCGGCGGGAGCAAGCTTCGCGCCGAATCCCGACTACTTCGACCCTGAGAACATCGTCAAGCTCGCAATCGAGGGCGGCTGCAACGCCGTCGCTTCGACTTTCGGCGTGCTCGGCGCGGTCAACCGCAAGTACGCCCACAAACTGCCTTTCATCGTCAAGCTCAACCACAACGAGCTGCTCGCCTACCCCAACGAGTTCGACCAGATCATGTTCGGCTCGGTGCAGCGCGCTTGGGACATGGGCGCCGCGGGTGTCGGCGCGACGATCTACTTCGGGTCGGAGCAGAGCCGCCGCCAGATCGTCGAAGTCGCCCAGGCGTTCGAGGAGGCGCACGAGCTCGGGATGTTCACGGTCCTCTGGTGCTACCTGCGCAACCCGGACTTCAAGCAGGACGGCGTCGACTATCACGTCGCCGCGGACCTCACGGCCCAGGCCAATCACCTCGGTGTGACGATCCAGGCCGACATCATCAAGCAGAAGCTGCCGGAGAACAACGGTGGATACCTGGCGATGCAGAAGGTCGACAAGGGCTACGGCAAGACCAACGCAAAGGTCTACGACGAGCTGACCAGCGACAACCCGATCGACCTCACCCGCTACCAGGTCGCAAACTGTTACATGGGTCGTTCACCGCTGATCAACAGCGGCGGCGCGTCGGCCGGCGAGTCCGATCTCTCAGAGGCCGTCACCACCGCGGTGATCAACAAGCGTGCGGGCGGCATGGGCCTGATCTCGGGCCGCAAGGCGTTCCAGCGCCCGCTCGCGGACGGCATCGCGCTGCTGAACGCGATCCAGGACGTGTATGCCAGCCCAGAGATCACGATCGCCTAGCGAAACTCGGGTTCGTATGAGGATGCGTCAGAGCATCGCCGAGCTTGAGCACGCCTTCATTCAGGAGACGGCCGCCGAGGCGATGCAGCATGAAGAGCTTCTCGTCGAGGTCGATCAGCGCTCGCGCCGGCGCCAGATCGACAAGGTCCACAAGCATGGCTCCGCCCGTTTCGGGCTGCTCGTGCTGATTCTGCTCGCGACGGCCGTGCTGGTCACCATCGCGATGTTCCAGACGCTCTACTACGTGATGGGCTAAGCGCCTAAGCGTCGGCGAGCTTGCCGAGCTCGCTGTCGACGATCCGAGCGTCCTGCGCGTGTTCGCGCTGGATCTCCAGATAGACCTCTTTGCGGAAGACAGGTACCTCGCGCGGGGCCGTGATCCCGATGCGGATCTTCTCGCCTGCGATCGAGAGCACCGCGATCTCGATGTCGTCCCCAATCATGATGCTCTGATCCGGCTTTCGTGTGAGTACCAGCACGGTGTCCCGCCTCTCAAAATCGTCCCCGACTAGCCGCACCCTCTCACAGCCGGCGGCCCGTTTACAACCACGGCGGCGGCACAGGCGCAGGTCCTAGCCTCTAGTACCTCCGATAAGGTCCCTGTCCAATGGCACGACGCTCACTTCGCCCTCAGCTCAACCAGATCCGCACTTGGGTGCGCCAAGGCCGCACCGACGCCTGGATCGCGCACAAGCTGGAGGTCACCGTTCAGCAGATCGAGGCCTTCAAGAAGGAAAACGACCTTTCCGACGAGGCGGCCGGCAACGGCGCCGCAGCGCGCGACTTCGACGACGAGATCGATCTCCGTGCCGCGGATGACGAGCTGATTGCTGCCGAGCTCGAAGCCGAGGCCGCAGCTGCCCCCGACGAGGAACCTGCCGACGACGAGGATGCCTCCGAAGACGACGAGGATGCCAATGGCCGGCCCAAGCGCCGTCGTGGCCGCCGCGGTGGGCGCGGGCGCAGCCGGACGCGTCGCGAAGCGCTGGAAGGCACCTTCGATCACGGCGACGAGGGCTACGGACTCTGGCTAGATCCGGCGATCGCCGACAGCCCCGTGTACGCCGAGTACTGGGCCGGGCACCGTCAGGTCGAGGTCTCGATCAGCTCTGACCAGATCATCATCCGCCGCGCGGGTGAAGAGGCCGTGTCCGAGGACGACGGCGCCGAAGACGCCGCGTAGCGTTTAGGTCGAACGCTCCATCCGGCGGCCGCCGGCATAGTCCGACGCTTCGCGCAGATACCGCGCGAAGGCCGTGTCAGCCACGATCCGCGCGTCCCATGTCCACGGCGCGCCGGGCGCCACCTTGTAGGCGAGGTCCATGCACCAGTCGGTGCCCTGCTCGTAGAACGACACCAGTTCGTCGACCGTGAAGCGGCCACCGAGCCGACGGCGGAGTTCGCTGAGGATCTGCGTCGTGACGCGCTCGAGCGCCGCGAGCTGCTCGCGCGGCGCCTCATCGAAACGCCGCTCACCTTCCCTCCACTGACTCACCGCGGTCTCGTACGACATCGAGACCTGGAGCTTACGACCTGCGGTTCAGTCGCCCGGCAGGCCCGTGATCACGTAGGCGCGCTCGCCAGACTTGACCATCCCGCGCCGACGCGCCTCGGTCTCAACCGCCTGCTCGCTGGCCAGCACCTTGCGCTTGGCCTTCAGGCGCTGGTTCTCCTTTTTGAGGATCGCGATGTCGGCCTTGCGGCTCGCCGACTCGCTGCGCGTCTTCAGATAGGAGATCGCCGGGCCCACATACAGCAGCGCGACACCGATGAAGACGAAGAGCAGGCAAAGGCGGCCAACGCGATCCCAGCGGATCGCTCCGCCGACCGGCGTCCGTGCAGGGTGGGTCCGAGCTGCCATGCAGCGCCCTTCGCTGCCGGCGCCCGCAATCCTGCAAGCGACCGACTTGTTACAGGCGGAAGACCGAAGTACCCGGGAACGCGGCATCGCCGCCGAGCGCCTCTTCGATGCGCAGCAGCTGGTTGTACTTGGCGACGCGATCGGAGCGTGAGGGCGCGCCGGTCTTGATCTGCCCGCAACCGGTGGCCACAGCGAGATCGGCGATCGTGACGTCCTCCGTCTCCCCCGAGCGATGCGACATGACCGCGGTGTAGCCCGCCGCGCGCGCCATCTCGATCGCCTCAAGCGTCTCGGTCAGCGTGCCGATCTGGTTGACCTTGATCAGGATGGAATTGCCGACGCCCGAATCGATGCCGCGCTGCAGCCGCTCCGTGTTCGTGACGAAGAGGTCATCGCCGACGAGCTGCACCGACGTGCCGAGCTTGTCGGTCAGGACCTTCCAGCCGTCCCAGTCCTCTTCGTCCATGCCGTCCTCGATCGAGACGATCGGATACTTGGCGGCCAGCTCCGCCCAGTAGGCAGCCATCTCGTCCGCGCTGAGCGAACGCCCCTCGTGTTCGAGTAGGTAGGAGCCGTCCTTGTGAATCTCCGACGTGGCCGGGTCAAGCGCGATGAAGACGTCTGTGCCCGGCGTGTAGCCGGCGGTCTCGATGCCTGACACGAGCATCTGCAGCGCCTCTTCGTTTGAGCCGAGATCGGGCGCGAAGCCGCCCTCGTCGCCACCGGCCGTCCCGAGACCGGCGTCATGCAAGGTCTTCTTGAGAGCGTGGAACACCTCGGCGCCGATCTGCAGGCATTGACTGAAGGACTCAGCACCGGCGGGGACGACCATGAACTCCTGGAAGTCCACCTTGTTGTCAGCGTGCGCGCCGCCGTTGAGCACGTTCATCATCGGCACCGGCAGGATGTGCGCGCCGGCTCCTCCGAGATACCGCCACAGCGGCTCCTCGGCGTCGGTGGCGCAGGCCTGCGCATATGCCAGCGACACGCCGAGGATCGCGTTCGCGCCGAGCTTTGACTTGTTCGGCGTGCCATCGAGATCGATCAGCGCGTGATCGAGCCCCGACTGGTCGCCCGAGTGCCGGCCGACGATGCTGTCGGCGATCACGCCGTTGACGTTCGCGACGGCGTTGGTGACGCCCTTGCCGCCGTAGGCAGCGCCGCCGTCGCGCAGCTCGGTCGCTTCGAACTCACCCGTCGACGCGCCAGACGGCACGGCAGCACGGCCGACCGCGCCCGAATCGAGTTCGAGTTCCACTTCGACTGTCGGGTTGCCCCGGCTGTCAAGGATCTGGCGTGCGTGTACGGACTCGATCTTGCTCACGGATGCTCCTCTTCGGACTGAACGCGGGTGCGAAACCTATCGGCGGCACGACGTAAGGCGATTTCCGGGTCGATCTTCGCGCGGCGCGCTTCGTCAACGAGCGCGAACAATCGGTCGCCGAGTTGGTCCTCAGGCGCACCCGCGGGTTCCGGCGCGATGACCGGCAGCCCGGCGCTCTTGGCGCGGCGCTGGAGCTTGCGCGCGTAGAGCAGCGCGGGCAGATTCTCCGGCACCTCCCCGAAGATCCCAGGCTCGCGCCCGGCCTCGCCCTTCTTGATCTCATCCCAATTGGCCAGAACATCCTCCGCGCCAGAAACTTCAGTGTCCGAGAACACATGCGGGTGCCGGCGGATCAGCTTCTGGCGACAGTGCTCTGCGACCTCCGCCAGCGATCCGGCGCCGCGCTCCTCCAACAGGAGCGACAGGAAGTGCACTTGGAAGAGCACGTCGCCGAGCTCGTCCAGCAGCTTTGCGTCGTCGCCGGCGAACGCGGCGTCGGCTAGCTCGTATGCCTCCTCGAGCGTGTGCGGCACGATCGAGCGCTCGTCCTGCTCTCGATCCCAGGGGCATTCGATCCGCAACCGGCGAGTGAGGTCATCCAGTGCGGCGACGGCCTCCTCGGCGGTCACGGCGCTACTGACCGCCGGAGGGAGTGCCGTCCGCGCCCGCCGGAGCCTGCGTCTGCGGGACGGCGCCCGGAGGCACCGTCGACGTGCTGGACGTCTTCGGTGCGCCCTTGCATTCGACGGTCTTGAAGCCGTCGCGACAGTCCGTCTTCTCGGTCCACTTCTTGGTGAAGTCCTTGACGAACTTGTTCAGTGCGTCCTGCTCGAGCTGCTGCTGCACGAGCGGCGTGATCTGAGCCTTGACCTCATCGAACGAGCGCGAGGTGCCCGCCGTGATCTTTGTGACTTCGAAGATGTAGTAGCCGAACTGGGTCTTGACCGGGCCGCTGAGCGCGCCCTTCTCAGCCTTGAACGCGGCGCGGTCGAGCTCTGCCTCCAGCTGACCTTGCGTGATGCCGGCGAGCGCACCGCCCTGGTTCTTTGAAGTCGCGTCGGTGGAGAAGCGCTTGGCAACAGTAGAGAAGCTTTGCCCGCCCTCGATCGCAGCCTTGGCCTCCTTGGCCTTGGCCTCGGTCTTGGTCAGCACGATTCGCAGGTCGCGCGTCGCGGGCGTGCCGAACTGCGCCTTGTTCTTGTCGTAGTAGGCGCGCAGGTCCTTGTCCGTGACCTTCTTCTTGTCCTTGGTGACGTCGGTGCGGAGCTTGTTGGTGAGCTCGCTGACCTTCACGCGGAAGAGCAGATCCTCGGTCGTGTAACCGGTCTGCTTGATGAAGTCGTCGTAAGACTTCTTGTCCGGGAACGCCTGCGCCTTCTGCGTGACGAGCGCCTTGCGGACCTCCTCGTCTGAGAGCTTGATACCGCGGTCAAACGCCTCGCCCTGGAGCCATTCCGCGTTGATGAGGAATGACACGACCGAATCACGCAACGCGTCGTACTCAGCCTTGCACTGCTTCTTGAAGTCGGCTTCGCTGGGATCGGGCTGACCCTTCGCCGGCTTGGGCGCGCTCTTGAGCTTGCCGGCGATGCAGTCCTTGAACTCCGGCGGCACCGGCAGCTTGGCGGTCGTTGCGGCGCCGGCCTGACCCTGCTGCTGCTTGAACGCGACCTGCGCCAAGTGGTCGAAGGTCTTCTTCTTGATGTCGACGCTGCCTACCTTGGCGATGGAGTCGCCCGGCACGGCGTCACCACATGCACTCAGGCCGATGGCAATCGCGATGGCACAAAGGGCAGGAAGGGTCCGAAGAAGCTTGCGCATAAGGGGCGGAAGCTACCAACAGTCAGGCGCCGTTCTTGTTGAGGGGGATTAAGCGGCGGTCGGCTGCGCAGACTGCTCACGACCGGCCGTGACGGCCAGCAGTGCGTCGGCCGCCGTACGGATCGCGGCGAAGCGTTCGGGCGTGTCCTTGGGCAGCGCCAGCGACAACTGGGAGCGGCCGGGCTCATAGCGGGCGAGGCCGAGAATCGCCTTCAGCTCATCGGCCTGTTCGGGCTCGAGATCGACCGGCGTGACCGCCAGGCGATCGCCCGCGATCGAAACGGCGCGGGCGCCGGCGAGCCCGAACTTGATCCGCGCGCGCTGCAGCGCCAGCAGATTCTGCAGCGGCTCGGGAGCGGGGCCGAAGCGATCCTCGAGCTCCTCCCCCAGGAGTCCGATCTCGGCCACGTCGCGAGCCGCCGCGACGCGGCGGTGAACGTCGATCTTCGCCTGCTCATACGGGATGTAATCGGCGGGCACATACGCATCGACGTTGACGTCGAGCCGGACCGGCTCGCGATCATCCGCGGGCTCGTCACCGAGCGCGATCACCGCTTCGTCGAGCATCTGCATGTAGAGCTCGAACCCGAGTGCGGCGACGTGCCCAGACTGCTCGTCGCCGAGCAGGTTGCCGGCGCCACGGATCTCGAGATCGCGCATCGCGATCTGGAAGCCTGCACCCAGCTCCGTGTAGTCCGAGAGCGCGGACAGACGCTTCATCGCATCTTCGGTCAGCGCCGCGTGGGCGGGGTACATCAGGTAGGCGTATGCCCGTTCACGGGCACGGCCGACGCGCCCACGGATCTGGTAGAGCTGCGCGAGCCCGAACAGATCCGA